>JAMWBY010000030.1 GCA_023818745.1 Candidatus Omnitrophota bacterium | reverse complement strand
TTTCCACATACAACTCATATAGAGTCAATAACTATTCTTGAGAAAGTTTAAATTGGAATTTAATTTCTGTTTCAATATCTGCAGTTTCATATTTTTTGATAATTTCTAAAAATTTAATTAAAGGAATTTGTTTAAATATTTCTGTGTAATTTTTAATAAAGTCAATAAGGTCCTGCAATTTTAAAAATCCTATTTTAAGTTTTTCATATAAAATTTCAAAATCTCTTTTTTCTATAGTAATAAAATTCTGTAATTCTTTATAAATTTGTTCTTTTCTCTTTTCTTCAATTATTAAATAAAACTCATCTTCAATTGTTCTTTCGGCTTCTATTCCACCTTCATAGTGGTAGGAAATAAGTTCTTCAATAAATTTATCTGTTTTTTTAAGTATTTTCTTTACAGCCATTTTTTTATAATATAATCCAAAAAGAATAGGAATTACAATCAGAATAAAAATAAAATATAATCCTGTCCCTGTTATTCCCACAAAAATTCCAAAGCCAGGAGTTCCATAATAAACAACTTTTACATATTCAATAAAACCTGTGATTATTCCGTTTTTAAGTTTGAAAATAAAAGAGTATAAAAAATCAATTAATATTAAAGAAAAACCTAAGAT
This sequence comes from Candidatus Omnitrophota bacterium, assembly GCA_023818745.1. Classification (GTDB taxonomy): domain Bacteria; phylum Ratteibacteria; class UBA8468; order B48-G9; family JAFGKM01; genus JAMWDI01. The sequence continues at coordinate 13,874 of JAMWBY010000030.1, read as the reverse complement.
TAATCCTCTTATATATCCATAATCCTGAGCGTTTTCTTCTGTTAAAGTCAAAGGAATTCCTAAAAATTTCTTTTCTTTTTTAAGAAAAATTTCTGTTATTTTAATTAAATTATTCTTTAATTCATCTAAATTTTCAAAAATTCCATAAATAATAGATTCTCTTTTATTTTTAAAAATAGCACAGAATTTATTTATTGAAGGGTATTCTTTTTCTCTATTGAAATAAGGAAATATAAAATTTCTTCTTACATATATTTCCCATTCACCTGAATCTGTTTTTAATGTCTCTTCTTTTGTAAATCCGAGCCAACCAAGCAACTGATATGTTTTTTCATTTATTTTTTTAAAATATTTTATTGAATTATAAAATTTTTCTTTTTCTATCATAATAGTATTTTATATCAAATTTCCTTTGACTCCAAACATAAAAAATGATAAAATATATTGTTTAAAATAAAGGGAGTTTCTAATGGAACAAAAGAAAAACATAGAAACCTATGACGCAACAGCCATTCAGGTTTTAAGCGGTATAGAAGCAGTTAGAAAAAGGCCTGCTATGTATATAGGTGATACTTCAACAGGGGGATTACACCATCTTGTATTTGAAGTTGTGGATAATAGTATAGATGAGGCAATGGCAGGGTTTTGCGATAGAATACATGTTATTGTTCATCCGGATAATACTGTTACTGTTGAAGATAATGGAAGAGGTATCCCAGTTGATATTCATAAAACTGAAAAAAGACCTGCTGTTGAAGTAGTTATGACAACTTTACATGCAGGTGGGAAATTTGATAAGAAGGCATATAAAGTTTCTGGAGGATTGCATGGGGTTGGTGTTTCTGTTGTGAATGCCCTTTCTGAATACCTTGAAGTGGAGATAAGAAGAGATGGGAAAGTATATTATCAGAAGTATGAAAAAGGAAAACCTATTAGTCCTTTAAAAATAATTGGTAAGACAGAAAAAACAGGAACAAAAGTTACTTTTAAACCAGATGAAACCATTTTTGAAATAGTAAATTTTGATGAAAATATATTAATAGCACGACTTAAAGAACTGGCATTTTTAAATGCGGGTGTGAAAATTATATTTGAAGACGAAAGAAAAAATATAAAAGAAGAAATTATGTATGAAGGTGGTCTAATTTCATTTGTAGAATATCTTAACAAAAATAAAAAAGTCCTTCATTCAAAGCCATTTTATTTGAAAAAAACAGAAGAAGACATAGAAGTTGAAGTTGTTTTTCAATACAATGATGGATATAGCGAAACAATTGTTACTTTTGCCAATAATGTGAATACAAAAGAAGGCGGAACTCATTTGACAGGTTTTAGAAGTGGTTTAACAAGGGCTATAAATGAATATGGAAAGAATAACGGTTTTCTGGATAATTTAAATTTGACAGGGGAAGACATTAAAGAAGGAATTACTGCTGTTGTTGCAGTAAAATTACCAGAACCTCAATTTGAAGGACAAACAAAAGCAAAACTTGGCAATTCCCGAGTAAGATTTATTGTAGAAAGTATTGTTTTTGAAAGTGTTTTAACCTTCCTTGAAGAGAATCCTGAAGCGGGTAGAGAAATTTTAAATAAATGTATCGCAACTGCAAAAGCAAGAGAAGCGGCAAGAAAAGCAAGAGAATTGACAAGAAAAAAGTTGCTTGAGACAGGTGCTCTTCCAGGAAAACTTGCCGATTGTTCAATAAAAGAGCCAGAAAAGAGAGAATTATTTGTAGTAGAAGGTGATTCTGCAGGTGGAAGTGCAAAACAAGGAAGAGAAAGAACTTTTCAGGCAATTTTACCTTTAAAAGGGAAAATAATTAATACAGAAAAAGCATCTCTTGAAAAAGTTTTAAATAATGATGAAATTAAAACAATTATAAGCGCTATAGGTGGTGGTTTTGGAGAAGATTTTGATATAAGTAAAGTCAGATATCATAAAATTATTATAATGACAGATGCTGATGTAGATGGTGCACATATAAAGACGCTCCTTTTAACATTTTTTTATAGACAAATGACAGATTTAATAAAACATGGGTATGTCTATATAGCACAGCCACCTCTTTATAAAGTTAAAAAAGGGAAAAAAGAATTTTATGTAGATACAGAATCAGAGATGGATAAAGTTATTGTTAAGTTTGCAGAAGAAGAGATTAAAGTATTTATAAGTTCTGATTCAAAACTTACAGAATATAATGGTGAACTTTTTACTTTATTTGAATTGAGTAAAAAACTTATAGAAATTGAAAAACTGTTAAAATTGAAAGATATAGATATAAAAAAAGTAATTGAGTTTTATAAGAAAAATAAAAAAGTTCCTTCATACTTTATAGTATATGAAGAAGACGAATTATTTTTAGAAGATGAAGAAGAGGTAGTCAAATATTTAAATAAGAAAGGGAAAGAATTTGACCTGTTTTCAAAGGATGAAAATAAGAATTATAAAGTGATTGAAATATACGAAGCAAAAGAACTATTGAAAATTTTCAAAAAACTTGAAGAAATGAAAATTAAAATAGATGGAATTTTTGATAAGAACTTTTTAATAAAAGATGAAAAAGGAAGACAGGAAAAACTTTCTATTTTTGAAATTTACGAAAGAATAAAAGCAAGAGAAAAGGAAGAGTTAGTTATTCAAAGATATAAAGGGCTTGGAGAAATGAATCCAGAGCAATTATGGGAAACAACTATGAATCCAGAAACAAGAAGATTAAAGAGAGTGACTATTGAGGATGCGATAAAAGCAGAAGAAATATTTACAGTGTTAATGGGTGAAATAGTTGAACCAAGAAGAGAATTTATAGAAAAATATGCAAAGGAAGTAAAAAATCTTGATATATAAAAAAAGGAGAATATGGAAGGCGAAAAAATTATTACTGTTGGAATAGAAGAGGAGATGAAGGAATCTTACATTGACTATGCTATGAGTGTAATAGTAGGTAGAGCATTACCTGATGTTAGAGATGGTTTAAAACCAGTTCATAGAAGAATTCTTTACGGAATGTTTGAACTTGGGGTTGAAGCAGGCAAACCCTTTAAAAAATCAGCAAGAATCGTTGGAGAAGTTATGGGTAAATATCATCCACATGGAGATGCACCAATATATGAAGCAATAGCTAGAATGGCGCAGAATTTTTCATTAAGATATCCACTTATAGAAGGACAAGGGAATTTTGGTTCCATTGATGGAGACCCACCAGCAGCTATGAGATATACAGAAGCACGGCTTGCTCCTATCGCTATGGAAATGTTGGCAGATATTGAAAAAGAAACAGTAGAATTTATACCAAATTTTGACGAATCATTAATGGAACCAGTTGTTTTGCCCAGTAGAATTCCAAATCTTCTTATAAATGGTTCTTCAGGAATTGCTGTTGGTATGGCAACAAATATGCCGCCCCACAATTTATCAGAAGTTGTAGATGCGCTTATAAAGTTAATAGATAATCCTGAAATAACAATAGATGAATTAATGAAAGTCCTTCCTGGTCCCGATTTTCCCACAGGAGGGTTTATTTGTGGGAAAGAAGGGATAATAAATGCTTATAAGACAGGGAAAGGGATAATAATACTAAGGGGCAAGGTAAAAGTTGAAGAAGAGAAGAATAAGGTTAATATAGTTATAGAAGAAATTCCTTTTGAAGTTAACAAATCAAATCTTGTTGAGGAAATAGCAAAGTTAATTGAAAGTGAAAAAATAAGAGGCATAAATGAAATTAGAGATGAATCAGACAAAAAAGGAATTAGAATTGTTCTTGAAGTTAAAAAAGGAGAAAATATAGATGTAATAATTAATCAACTTTATAAACACACCCAACTTCAGATATCCTATGGAATAATAAATCTTGCGCTTGTTAATAGACAACCAAGATTATTGAATTTAAAAGATTTATTACAACTATTTATAGATTTTAGAGAGGAAATTATAATAAAAAGAACTAAATTTGAATTAAAAAAAGCAGAGGAAAGATATCATATTCTTCTCGGGTTAATTGTTGCTCTTGATAATATTGATAAAGTTATTGAATTGATAAAAAACTCAAAAAGTGTTGATGATGCAAGAATTGAATTAATGAAAAAGTTTAAGGTGAGTGAGATTCAGGCAAATGCTATTTTAAGTATGCCTCTTTCAAGATTAACAGGACTTGAAAGGAGTAAAATATTAAAAGAAAAAGAAGATATAGAGATAAAAATTAAAAAATATAAAAAAATCCTTGAATTTCCAGAAGAGGTAAGAAAAATAATAAAAGAAGAACTTTTTGAGATAAAGAAGAAATTTGGAGATGAAAGAAAGACAAAATTTGCAGAAAGTATTGAAGAGTTTGAAGATATTGATTTAATAAGACCAGAAGATATCGTAGTTACAATTTCTTATGAAGGTTATATAAAAAGAACCTCTCTTGATGCTTTCAGGCGACAGAGAAGGGGGGGAAAAGGTTTGATAGGTGCTTCAACAAAAGAAGAGGACTTTATAAAACATATTTTATTAACATCAACAACAGATACACTTTTGTTTTTCACAAATAGAGGAATAGTTCACTGGCTTAAAGGATATTTAATTCCAGAAGGCAGTAGAATTGCCAAAGGTAAACCAATAATCAATCTTCTTAAGATTGAACCTGGAGAAAAAATTTCTGCTGTAATTCCGGTAAAAGAGTTTTCAAAAGATAAGTTCTTAATTATGATTACTAAAAATGGACTTATTAAAAAAACTTCTCTTGAAAAATATAGCAAACCAAGAAAAGGTGGAATAATTGGAATTAGCTTAAGAGAAAATGATGAGTTAATAGATGTAAAACTAACAGATGGTAATAATCATATAATTTTGAATACTAAAAAAGGATTGAGTATAAGATTTGATGAAAAGGAGGTAAGACCCGTTGGAAGAAATGCAGTTGGTGTAATAGGAATAAGATTTAAAAAGAAAGAAGATGAAGTTGTTGGCTGTGAAATTGTAAAACCAGAGGAAGAAAAACTTTCACTATTAACAGTATGTAAAAAGGGGTTTGGAAAAAGAACTATGATAAAAGAGTACAGAATTCAACATAGAGGAGGTAAGGGAATAATTGATGTAAAAATTGGAGAAAAAAATGGTGAAGTTATTAGTGCAAAACTGGTTTCAGATGAAGATGAAGCGATTTTAACTACCAAAAGAGGAATTGTTATAAGAATTAAAGTTTCTGATATTAGAATTATCGGGAGAAATACTATTGGAGTAAAACTTATAAATTTACCCCAAGATGATGAGATTACAGATTTAATAATTGTTGAGAAAGGAAATGAAGAAGGGAAAAATTAAAATTATAAATCATACAGCGGATATTGGTATTGAGGTTTACGGAGAAACAATAAAAGAAATATTTTTAAATTCTGCAAAAGGACTTTATGAAATGATGGGAATAGAAAATAATGGAAGTGAGAATTTTTTAGAAATAAATTTACAGGGAAATCAGATAGAGGAGCTTCTTGTAAAATTTTTGAATGAATTGATTTATTTAGTAGAGACAAAAAAATTAGGTGGAGAACCTGAAAATATAATAATAGAAAAGAAGGAAAACGAGTATTTACTTAAAGCTCTATTAAGGGTAAAAAATATTAAAAAGAGATACAAGGAAATAAAGGCGGCAACATATCACAATTTAAAAATTGAAAAAGCAAAAAAAGGATTTAAAACCACAATAATTTTTGATTTGTAAAGGAGAAAAAAATGAATAAAAAAGAAAAGGAATTTTTTCTAAAAATGCTTGAAAAAGAAAGAGAAAGAGTATCTAAAAATATTAGTTATGCAAGAGAAGTTATTGAAAAAGGAGAAAAAGGAGTTCCTACCCATATTGCTGATTATGGTACAGATGAATTTGAAAAAGATCTTGAAGTTGGTCTTTCTAATTCAGAAAGTCAAATTTTAAAAGCACTTGAAATAGCAATAAAGAAAATAAAAGATGGAACATATGGTATATGTGAAGGATGTAAAAAGAAAATCCCAAAGGAAAGGTTGAAAGCAATTCCTTATGCAAGATTTTGTATAAAATGTCAAACAGAAAGAGAAAAAAGTGAAAAATAGGTTTAATTTCATAATTTTTTTTATAACATTTTTTTTCGCCTGTCTTTTTGATCAGTTATCAAAAAAAATTTTCGCAGATATCTTAAAAGAAAAAGGAACTATAAATGTTTTTAAATTTTTTTCGTTTGAACTTGTTAAAAATTATGGGATTGTTTTTGGTTTTTTAAACAACGATAAAATTAAGTTCTTTTTAATACCATTTTCTATAATTGTAATTTTTTTAATACCTTTATATATTTTAAAGACAAAAAAAGATGAAAAATTTTCACAATTTTCCCTTGGTCTGGTTGAAGGCGGAATTATGGGAAATTTAGTTGATAGAATAAAAAACGGATATGTTGTTGATTTTATAAATTTTCATTTTTGGCCAGTTTTCAATCTTGCAGATAGTTTTATAACAATAGGGATGATTTTATTTTTTATAAAATATTTTAAGGAATGAAAAATGCATCCAATTTTCATTAAAATTGGAAATTTTGTTATATACTGGTATGGAGTATTGGTTGCTATTGGTATCTTTATTGCTGTCTGGCTATTTCAAAAAGATTCTCTTAGAGAAGGATATGAAGAAAAAGTTATATCAGAGATTATTTTCGGAACAATTTTAAGTGGTATAATTGGAGCAAGATTTTTGCATATTTTAGTAAATATACATTACTATATTTTACATCCATTGGAAATAATAAAGATAAGGAATGGAGGACTTGCTGTTGAAGGTGCAATAATTTTTTCTTTAATATTTCTTATTTTATACACAAAAATAAAAAGAATCTTAACTTTAAAACTCCTTGATGAGATTGCAATTTTTGTTCCAGTCGGACAGGCAATTGGAAGGATTGGATGTTTTTTAAATGGTTGTTGCTATGGGAAAAAAACAGATTTTTTCTTAGGAGTTAAATTCCCCTTCCTTGACAAAAAAGTTCATCCGAGTCAACTTTATTATTCATTTTCATATATTTTACTTTTCTTTTTGCTTTATAAATTATCTAAAAAGTTTAAAAAAGGAGAAGGATTTATATTTTCAATATATCTAATTAGTTTTGCAATTATAAGGTATTTTATTGATTTTTTAAGAGGAGACCTTAAAGAAACAATGTGGGGGCTTTATTCAACTCAAATAATAGCGATTTTAATATTTTTATTTACAGGAATTTTTATAATTTTGAAATTTTTAATGAAAGGAGGTGATAAAAATGGCAAAATTAGTTTTTGAATATCCATTTATGGCAAAAGAATACGAATTAAAAAAGGAAAAAATATTGATAGGAAGACAAAATACAAATGATATTACTATTCCCGATTATAAATATTTTAAAAATTTACCAGAAATCACTCAAAAATTATATTTAAATTCTCTTACAAAAGTTTCAAGAATTCATGCAAGAATAATTAAAAAAGATGATGGTTGGTATATTGAAGATTTTGGGACAAGTGGTCTTGGAAGTCAGTATGGAACATATGTAAATATGGCACGACTTGAAGTTAAAAAGCCATATAAACTTGTCAATAATGACGAGGTTCAGTTTGGGCCAATAAAATGCAAATTTATTGAAGAATAATTGAAACTTTTTCTGAGAAAACATATCTAAATTTAAAAAAATGAGGAGAAAAAATGAATTTAGAAAAATTTACTATTAAAGCCCAGGAAGCATTAATGTCCTCTCAAGCAATTGCGCAAGAAAAAGGTAATAGCGAGGTTGATGTGTCTCATCTTGCTTATGTTCTCCTTGATGATGAAACAATTGTTGATATTTTGAATACTATGGGTGTTAATATTGAATTAATTAAAAAAGAGATAGAAGAAGAGATTGAAAAACTTCCCAAATTGTCAGGGCAAAAATCGGCATTATATATAAGTCCTTTTCTGAATCAAGTTCTTTATAAATCGCAAAGTTATGCAAAAACATTTGGAGATGAATACATAGGAGTAGAGCATCTACTTATTGCTATGAATGATGTTGAATCGGGTGTAAAAGAAATTTTTAAAAAGCATAATATTTTTAAAGATAGAATTTTAAAAATTATCCAGCAATTAAGAAATGGAGAAAAAATAACTGATAGGGATGCCGAAAGTAAATATAAAGTTCTTGAAAAATATACAAGAGATCTTACAGATCTGGCAAGAAAAGGTAAAATTGACCCTGTTATTGGAAGAGATGAAGAAATAAGAAGAATTATTCAGGTTTTATCAAGAAGAACAAAAAACAATCCTGTGTTAATAGGAGAAGCAGGTGTTGGTAAAACAGCAATAGTAGAAGGACTTGCAAGAAGAATAATTTCTGGGGATGTCCCAGAGACGTTGAAAAATAAAAGAATACTTGCACTTGACCTTGGCGCACTTATAGCTGGAACAAAATACAGAGGAGAGTTTGAAGATAGATTAAAAGGGCTTCTTAGAGAGATTGAAAAAAAAGAAGGTGAGATAATTTTATTTATAGATGAATTACATACACTTGTAGGAGCAGGTTCTGCTGAAGGAGCAATAGATGCATCCAATATGTTAAAACCAGCACTTGCAAGAGGAACTTTAAGATGTATTGGAGCAACAACTCTTGATGAATATAGAAAATATATAGAGAAAGATAGAGCGCTTGAAAGAAGGTTTCAGCCAGTATATGTAAAAGAACCGACTGTTGAAGAAACAATTTCAATTTTAAGAGGATTGAAAGAAAAATATGAGGTCCATCATGGAGTTAAGATTACCGATAGTGCTATTGTAGCAGCAGCGATTTTATCCCATAGATATATAAGTGAAAGATTTTTACCAGATAAAGCAATTGACCTTATTGATGAAGCAGCAAGTAAATTAAAAATGGAAATTGAGAGTATGCCAATAGAACTTGATGAAATAGAAAGAAGATTAACCCAATTTGAAATTGAGAGACAGGCATTGAAGAAGGAAAATTCGCCAGAGGTTCAGGAACGACTTGAGAAATTAGAAAAAGAAATTTCAGAATTAAAAAAGGAGAAAGAAAATCTTTATAATCAATGGATGGCTGAGAAAAAAATAGTAGAAAAAATAAGAAAAATAAAAGAACAAATTGAAATTGCAAGAAATATAATTGAGAAAGCGCAGAGAGAAGGGGATCTTGATAAAGCAGCAGAATATAAATATGGAAAAATGATAGAACTTAATAAACAACTTGAAGAGGAGACAAAAAAATTAAAAGAAATACAGAAAGGAAGAGGATTATTAAAAGACGAAGTTACTGAAGAGGATATAGCAGAAATTGTTTCAAAATGGACTGGAATCCCTGTTTCTAAAATGCTGGAAGGAGAAGTTGAAAAACTAATGCATATGGAGGAACGTCTTTCAAAAAGAGTTGTTGGACAAGAAGAAGCAATTAGAGCAGTTTCAGATGCGATAAGAAGAAATAGAGCAGGGCTTTCTGATATAAATAAACCAATTGGTTCATTTATATTTCTTGGTCCAACAGGAGTGGGTAAAACAGAACTTGCAAAGGCATTGGCTGAATTTTTATTTAATGATGAAAATGCTATTGTAAGGATAGATATGAGTGAATATATGGAAAAACATACTGTTTCACGTCTTATAGGTGCGCCACCTGGTTATGTTGGATATGAAGAAGGAGGACAATTAACCGAAAGAATAAGAAGAAGACCTTATAGTGTTATATTACTTGATGAAATAGAAAAGGCGCATCCGGATGTTTTTAATATTTTACTCCAATTACTTGATGAAGGTCGTTTAACAGATGGGCATGGAAGAACGGTTGATTTTAAAAATACGGTTATAATCATGACATCAAATATAGGAAGTCAATTTATAATTTCATTTAAAGATGAAAAACTAATAAGAGAAAAAATTATGGAAGGATTAAAATCAAAATTTAGACCTGAATTTTTAAATAGAATAGATGAAATAATTATATTTAACAAATTGAAAAAAGAGGATATCTTAAAAATAGTTGATATACAGATTTCTTATTTACAAAAACGGCTTGAGGATAAAAAGATTAAAATTGAATTAACCCAAAATGCAAAACAATATATTGCCGAAAAGGGTTATGATGAAAATTTTGGAGCAAGACCTTTAAAAAGATTAATTCAAAAAGAGTTAGAAAATCCACTTGCTATAAAAATCCTTTCTGGTAATTTTAAAGAAGGAGATACAATTATAATTGATTTCAAGGATGGTGTTTTAACATTCCAGAAAAAAATATTAGGATAAAATAAAAAATGAATATATAGAGGGAGAATATATGAGAGTAGTTGCAGTTTCTATGGCATATGAGTATAGAAAACCAGAAAAATTAGAGGATAATCTTAACTATATTGAAAATATTTTCAAAGATATAAAGAATATAAAGCCGGACTTTGTTGTATTACCTGAAAATTTTGCTTATACTGGAATTAAATTTAGAGATATAGGTAAATTTCAAAAAATTAAAAATTTCCTTAAAAATATTTCTAAAAAAACAAATTGTTGGGTTGCTGGTTCAAGTTATGATGTTATTGATAAAAAAATTTTTAATCGTTGCTTTTTTTTGAACAGGAAAGGTGATATAGTCGGGAAATATGATAAAGTTCATCCAACAGAAGGAGAACTTGAAAGAGGGATATATCCTGGAGACAAAAACCAATTACCTGTTGAAACAGAATTTGGGGAAATAGGTGCTTTTATATGTTTTGATGCAAACTGGCATTATGATTTAAAATACCAGATAGATAATGGTGCAAAATTACTTGTTTTTTCATCAGCATATCCTGCTGGAAAAATATTAAATTCAATATCTCTTTTATATCAGGTCTTTATAGTTGCAGGAATCTGGACTTTACATTCGGGAATAATAGATAATACTGGTAGATGGCTTAAAAAAACTGATAGATTTTCTTATTGGGTATGGGAAGATATTAATCTTGAAAGAACTGTTTTTCACTGGGATTTTGAGGGAGTTAAAGTTAAAGAAATTGTAAAAAGATATAAGGATAGAGTAAAAATAGAGACATTTGGAGATGAGGCACTTTTCACAATAGAAGTTTTAGATAAAAGTATATCTATTAAAGATATAATAAAAGAGTTTAATCTTGTAACCTATAGAGATTATAAAAAAAGAGCAGAGGAAAAACAAGATGAAAAAAGATTTGATATTTGAAATTTTCTAATAAAAAAAGTAAAATTTTATAAATGGCGATTAAAAGAAATTTAAATAATAGTTCATTCGCCCAAATAAATATTACAAATCTTGTTGATGTTGCATTAACTCTTGTTGTCATTTTATTGATGATAGCACCCTTGATAGAACAGGGAATAGAAATTTCTCTACCAAGAACTGCTCCATATGAAATGAAGATTGAGAAAAGTATGGTAATAACAGTTGCTCCTGATAACAAATATTTTATTGGGGATAGAGAGGTAAGTTTAGAAGAATTATATAATATTTTACAAGAGGAAAGTAAGAAAGGGATTTCTGTAATTGTTAAAGGAGATGAAAAAGTTCTTTATAAGAATGTGATTAAAATTCTTGATATGGCGAAAAAATGCAAAATAGAATTGATTGGGTTGGCTACACAGGTAGAGTAAAAAAGGGTAGTTTTTTAATTTCAATATTTTTACATTTTTCTCTTTTAACTTTGATTTTCATACCTATTAAAGAGAAAAAAATTGAAAGAGAAATTTTTATTGTTAAATTGATTGAGATGCCTAATATAGAAAAACCCAAAGTTTTAGAATCTACAATAGAGAAAGTGGAAATACCCAAAATAAATAAAAAACAAAGTTTGAAAAAAGAAAAATTAAAAATTAAAGATGAAGCAAAGTTTGAAAAAATTTCAGAAACAGGTCATTTTTCAGTAGAGGATTATAAGAAAAAAATTTATTCCAAAATTGAAACAGGAGTTAAAGAGAGTCCATCTTCTTCAAAGACAGATATAAAAGTTCCTGAAATAAAATCATTAAAAATTTCTCCAGATGAAAGTTCAGCAAGTTTCAATACTGTTTCCTCTTCAATTCCTGAATGGTATATCAATTTAATAAAAAATAAAATTCAAAATAACTGGGCACTCAAAGATTTTCTTATTGGACTTTCAGCAATTGTATCTTTCAGAATTTACAAGGATGGAAAGGTTGAAAGTATAATAATTGAGAAAAGTTCAGGAAATAGAAACTTTGATAGTTCAATAATAGATGCGATAAAATCAGTAAAAAAATGGCCTGAATTTCCTAATGAAATAAAAGATAAATATCTTGATATTGTAATTGAATTTAAAACAGAGGGGTAATAAATGAAGAAAATATTTTTTGTTTTTTTAATTTTTACTTGTCTTTTATTTTCACAAACGCAAATTTTCTTACAGATAACAAAAAATTTACTTGAAAAGGCAAATGTTTTGCTTATATTTAAAATTGATAAAAATGACTTCTCCGAAAAATTTATTAATACCTTTTCAAATGACCTTAAGTTATCAGGATATTTCAAATTAGAAGGAATTAAGTTTACTGAAAATATTGAAAAAACAGAAAAAGAAATTATGTCAGGAATAATAATAACCGGTGAAAAAAAACAAGATATTTTAAATATAAAGGTTAAGGATGGTATTGAGAAAAAAATTTTGTATGAAAACAATTATAAATTTATTCAAAATCCAAGGGAATTTGCACATATAATTTGTGATGATATTGTTGAAAAATTAACTGGAAAACCTGGAATTGCAACAAGTAAAGTATTTTTTACATCGGATAAAACAGGTAAAAACCAGATATATCTTATTGATTACGATGGTTATAATTTAATTCAGATTACAGATTTGGATTATTTTGTGAATTTCCCGAGATATTTAGAAGGTAATTATATACTTTTTGTTTCATACCAAGATGGCTGGCCCAAAATTGCAAGAATGGATATTCTAACAAAAAAAATTGAAACGCTTATTGCAAAACCAGGACTTAATGCCTGTATGTCTCCCAATCTAAAAACAAAAGAGATTGCTGTTGTTTTAAGTCAATCTGGCAATCCTGAAATATATATATCTGATTTTAAAGGAGAGATTAGAAAAAGATTGACAAACCATAATGGAATAGATAGTTCTCCATCTTTTTCTCCTGATGGAAAAAATATTGTTTTTGTTTCTGATAGAGATGGTAAGCCACAAATATATATAATGGATAGAGATGGTTTTGGAACAAGAAGAATAAGTTATATTTCAAACTATTGCACCTCTCCATCTTTTTCTCCTGATGGAAATTTTATTGCTTATGTTTTTGCTGATAAAGGAGGGTATTCTCTTGCAATATATGATTTAAATACAACAAAAACAAAAATAATTAAAAATCTAAATTGTGAAGAAATTTCATGGGCTCCAAATTCAAGACATATTGCATATTCAACATCAGGTAAAAGTCAGAAAATAATGATAGTAGATATTTTCACTAATGAAATAAGAGAGTTAATATCTGGAAATTTTAAATGTATTAGTCCAAACTGGTTTTATTTTAAATAAATGGCTTACATATATGCAGTTATATCTGTTTTTACATGGGGCACTGTTTTTGTTGTCAGTAGATCTGTTATTTCAAAAGATATTATACATCCATTAGTACTTGCTTTTTGGAGATTTTTCTGGACATGGGTTTTTCTTTTGTTTTTCATAAAATTTAATTTTAAAAATGTTTTCAAAATTTTCAAAAATGACTTTTTAATATTTTTATTACTTGCTATTTCGGGAATTTATCTTATGTCAACTTTTATTTTTATATCTCTTAAAACAGTCAGCGCTTCTATTTCAAGTATTTTGATGAATTCTAATCCTATATTTGTTTTTTTAATTTCAACTTTATTTTTAAAAGAAA
>JAMWBY010000029.1 GCA_023818745.1 Candidatus Omnitrophota bacterium | reverse complement strand
ACACCTAAAATTACAGAAATATACAAAAGAATAAGAGAATCCAAAGGGGTTGAGGTTATACTTACAGGTTCAAATCCAAAGAAGTTTTTGAAATTTAAAAGAGAAAATAAAATTATGGCAATTTTGGGTGATAGGGTTTTTACTGAAAAAGGAACAATTGTTAATTTTATGGGGAAAAAAGCAATCTTTCCAAGAGGTCCTGCTACACTTTCTATTAAATTAAAAACTGAATTTATTGCTGGTTTTTTTGTTAGAGAGCAAGATAAATATAAACTCTTCTTTGAAGCGATAGATTATCCAGATGAAAGTTTAAAAGAAGAAGATAAAATAGATTTTTTATTAAATCAAAGTGTTAAAATTATTGAAAAAATTGTTTTAAAATATCCAACTCAGTGGTTAAATTTTCAAGAAATATGGGTGTAAAAATGAAGAAAAAATATGGTTTTAATGATTTAGTAAAAATTATGGAAAAAATAAGAAAAAACTGTCCATGGGATAAAAAGCAAACAAATGAAAGTATATTGAAATATTTAAAGGAAGAAGTTAGTGAATTTATAAAAGAACTGAAGAATAAGAATTATGAAGATATGAAAGAGGAACTCGGAGATATTTTATGGCAGGTTTTGTTTCATTCGCAAATTCTAAAAGAAAATGGTATGTTTTCAATTGAAGATGTGATTGATAATCTATGCAGAAAAATGATAAGAAGGCATCCCCATGTATTTGGAAATAAAAAATTTAAGAATGAAAAAGATGTTATTGAAAACTGGGAAAAAATAAAACTTCAAGAGAGAAAAAATAAAAACTAAAATTTTGTTATCACTGTGTATTTTATTGTTTCTTCTCCTGAACTTTTTACTTTAATAGGAAATTTAATTGTAAATGCATCAACTTTTTCAAAATCATGTGTTTTTTCTATTATTTCCCATGTTCCATATAATTTTTCAACAACCTCAATTTTTATATCTTCCTTTTTAAAATTTTTAATTTTTATCTCATATGTATCTTTATAAATCTGCTGACTTATTCTTTCATGACTTAAAATTTTTCTTTCACCTTTTATATCAAATGCTTCTCCTATATTTAATTTTACTTTTTCGCCAGTTGGTGTGTGTGGAATTAAACTTTCACCTATAAATATACTTTGTCCTTTATCAATTTTAAAAACCTTTAACTTGCCTTCAGGAAGTATCTCATCCTCATTTTTAAATTCAATCCAAACATTAACCTTTTCATTAAATTTTAAATTTCTCCAGTTTTCATAATGATAATATTTTAAAATTGCTCCTTCATAAATATATTTTTTTTCAACTTTTACATCTTCTTTTTTAATAAAATTTATCTGTTTTAATTCTCCATCTTTTAAATCTAACTTTTCTTTTAAAGTATATTTATGATATTCAAAAAATGGTTCCTCCTCAAATCTTTCGGGTTGTTGTTCCATTATCATTTTCGCCATTAACCCTTCATCTCTATATAATTGTGGCTCTATCATTTTCTTTAACCTTCCAGCAATAAGGATAAGAGAAGTATCATGATAATCAATTCCTGATTTATTATCAATTGTTATAAATCCATCTATTTTCAATTTGTTTTTTTCTTCATTATACTCGCCAGTATAATCTGCTTTCCAATTTATATTTGTAGTTATATATTTAAGTAAGATTTTATGTATACCGATTTTATTATTTTGGACAAGGAAATTAAGTTGGGGTTTTAAAATAAGACCGTCTAATTTATTAAAACTTATCTCCTTTATTTCATCTCTATTTAAAATTAAAATCTTATCTTTTGTTTCTATTCCAATATTTTTTGCATCATAAAATAATAATTTACCTGAATAAACATCTCCACTTTTATTTATAATTCCTATATTTTCTCCAATATTTCTTGAAAAAATCTTTTCCAGATTATATACATCGGAATCAAAACTATGCTCTAAAACTTTAAATTCATTTGGATAATTTAAAGAAGAGATTTGAATACTTGTAGGTTCAATAAATTTTGGGATGTCAGTAAAAATTATTTTATTTTTTCCAAGTGAAACTTCAATCTCTCTTAATTCGTCAATAACAGCAAAATTTTGATTATAAATAACTATTTTTACTTCTTTACCTTCACATAATAAAATCCCAATTAAAAATAAAACTATAAATATTTTTTTCATATTTTTGTTTTTAAATTTGCCATCTCAATTGCTGAAAGGGCTGCTTGCCATCCTTTATTTCCTGCTTTAGTTCCTGCTCTTTCAATTGCCTGGTCTGTGTTATCAGCAGTTATAATTCCAAAAGTTATAGGTGTTTTACCTGTAAAGTTTGCCTGAGATATTGCTCTTGTTATCTGGGAAGAAACATATTCAAAGTGTGGTGTATCTCCTCTTATAATTGCTCCAAGACAAATAATTGCGTCATATTTATCCACCTCAACTAATTTCCCAAGGACATAAACCATTTCAACAGCCCCTGGAACCCAAATCACTTCAATGTTTTCTTCATCTACATTGTGTCTTTTTAAACAATCAATCGCTCCTTCAAGAATTCTTTTTGAAATAAATTCATTAAACCTACTTACAATTATTCCAAACTTTTTACCTCTTGGGTCAAGATAACCTTCAATTATTTTCATTTTTCCCCCTTGCTATAATGTTTATAATTTAACATATTTTTAAAACAATTATAACTTACTAAATAGAATATGCCAACTTTTCTATTTTTAGTATGGCATATGAATTCTCATTAAAAGCTAAAATTACCTTCATCCTTAAGATTTTTACTATCAGCATAAATAACTGTTTTGTGAACATATGTAGATGATTCTAGTATCATTCTACATTTTCTTGTTTTTTCTACTCATACCTTTTTCCACATAAAATTCTTGGGAGAGAAACACCAATTTTTGTTCTTGGTATTTTATTCATTCTCTCCCTCCATTTTTATTAAATGACCAAGTTTTTCCTTTTTTGTTCTTAAATATTTTTCTGTATATATATCAGGTTTGACTTCTATAGGAACCCTTTCAATAACTTCAATTCCATAACCAGAAAGACCAACTATTTTTCTCGGATTGTTTGTTAAAAGTCGTATTCTTGTTAGCCCAAGGTCAACAAGAATCTGTGCTCCAATTCCATAATCCCTTAAATCTGGTGGAAAACCAAGCTTTATATTTGCCTCAACCGTATCAAGTTTCTCTTCATCCTGAAGTTTATACGCTGTGATTTTATTAACCAACCCTATACCTCTTCCTTCCTGTGGTAAATATACTAAAACACCCTTCCCTTCTTTCTCTATCATCTGTAATGCTTTATGTAATTGCTTACCACAATCACATCTTTTTGAATGGAAAATATCACCGGTTATACATTGAGAATGAACTCTCACAAGAATACCATCTTTTTCATCTTTCAAATTTAATTCACCCTTTATAAGTGCAATGTGATAATTCTTTTCTATTTTATCCCTGTAAAGAATTAATTTAAAGTCACCAAATTCAGTCGGCAAGAATGTTTCAACTACTCTCTCTATAAGTTTCTCTCTCTTTCTCCTATATTCAATAAGATCTTTTATTGTAATAATTTTTAAATTATGTTTTTTTGCAAATTCAATTAAATCAGGTAATCTTGCCATCTTTCCATCATCTCTCATAATTTCACATATCACACCTGATGGATAAAGTCCTGCTAACTTTGCAAGGTCAACAGCTGCTTCAGTATGTCCTGCTCTTACAAGAACTCCTCCTTCTTTTGCTCTTATTGGAAAAACATGTCCAGGTTTTGCAAAATCTGATGGTTTTGAATTTTTATCTATTAAAAGTTTAATTGTAAATGCTCTATCATAAGCAGAAATCCCAGTTGTAACTCCGTAAGCAGCATCAACACTAACAGTAAAATCAGTTTCATGAAGTGCAGTATTGTCTGAAACCATTGGCTGTAAATCTAATTCATTTATTCTATCTGGTAATAAAGCAACACATATAAGTCCTCTTGCTTCCTTTGCCATAAAATTTATTATTTCAGGTGTAACTTTTTCAGAAGCAACTATAATGTCACCTTCATTTTCTCTGTTTTCATCATCAATAACTATTAAAGGCCTTCCTGCTTTTATATCTTCAATTGCTTCTTCAATTGAACTGAAATTTTTCGTATTCATTTTTGAACACTTTTCCACAAATTTTCCACAACTTTTTAATCAATTCTTATTTTTTATTATTATACCATTTCAAAGAAACAAAAAAAATTTTGACTTTGCTATTAATTTATGATATTTTTTATTTTTAATTGAAACTTTGAAAAGAAAAGATGATAACAGAAAATATAGAAAAACTTATAAAACTGCAGAATATTGACATTGAAATATTGGAAAAAGAAGAGGAAATAAATTCGTTATTTCAAAAAGAAAAAGAGTTTAATAAAAAAATTGAGATTGAAGAAAAAAAGATAAAAGAGATAAAGGAAGAACTTAAAAAACTACAACTTGACAAAAAAGAAAAAGAATTAGAAATAAAATCATATGAAGAAGAAGTAAAAAATTTAAACCAGAAACTTGATAATGTAAAAACAAACAAAGAATACGAAGCCCTTCTTATTGAAATTGCTAATTTTAAAAAGAAAATATCTGAAATAGAGGAGCAACTTTTGATATTAATGGAAGCTGAAGATGAAAAAATTAAAAAAGAAAAATTTATAGAAGAAGAATTGAAAAAAGTAAAAGAAGATGTATTTAAAAAAATGGAAGAGGAAAAAAAGAAAGCAGAAGAATTAAAAAAAGAGGTGAGCAAAAAAAAACAAGAGAGAGAAATATATATAAAAGAAATCCCTTCCAGTGATTATCTTCTTTACGAAAAAATAAGAAAAACAAAAAAGGATAATATTGCTATTGCAAAAGTTGAGGATGGAGTATGTAGTGGTTGTAATATGTCTCTTCCTACCTATATAGTTGAAATGGTAAAGAAAAAAGAGAAAGTAGTTCAATGTGAAAATTGTAGCAGAATTTTATATTAATGGAAAAAATTGAAGTTTACATAGATGGCGCTTCAAAAGGAAATCCTGGTGAAAGTGCATATGGTATAGTTATATTAAAAGACAAAAAAATATATATAAAAAAGGGAGATTTCATAGGAATTACAACAAATAACATCGCTGAGTATATTTCTTTAATTTTTGCCTTAATAGAATGTCTACCATTAAAAAATCAAGAAATAGAAATAAAAAGTGATAGTTTACTTTTAGTAAATCAAATAAATGGCAAATATAAAGTAAAGGACGCGCAGTTAAAAATTTTACATTTTATAGCAATTTCTTTAATTTCAAGGTATAATAAAATTAAAATTATACATATAGATAGAGAAGAAAATAAAACTGCTGATAAAATTGCAAATTTGTTCATTGAAAAGAAAAAAAATCTATTTTAGGAGTGGTCGGGTGTCCGTCTACCTTTATGGTAGAAGGAAAGTCCGGACTCCTCTAGGGAGGGTGGTTCCTAACAGGAACAGGTAGCAATACCTGGAAAGTGCCACAGAAAAAACACAGCCCTGCCAAACCTGGCGGGCAAAGGTGAAAAGGCGAGGTAAGAGCTCACCATCCACCTTGATGATAGGTGGAGTAAGGCAAACCCCACCCGGAGCAAGGTCAAGAAGAACCCGGCTTCCCTAGGCCGATGGGTTCGGGTAGACCGCATGAGTCAAAAGGCGACTTTTGACCCAGATGAATGGACACCTTAAAACAGAATCCGGCTTACGAACCACTCCTAAATATTTTTTTGAGGAAAATTTTATGGAAATTGAAAAATGGATTGAAAGAGGAATTAAGCAACTTGAAGAAGAATTTGGAAAAGAAGTTGTTGAGAAAAGTATAAATTGCGTTAAAAATTTTGAAGTTGAGATACCAAGTTGGATTTTTGGAAGTTTTGGTGGTGGAAGATTTGGGAATTATACTCCAAGTGGATTTGCAAGAAATATTTATGAAAAAATAGATGATGCAAGTTTTGTTCATAAATTAACATCTGCAACACCAAGAATAGCAACTCATATACTCTGGGATTTTTCCAGAGACGGAATTTATCCAGATATAAAAATTGTAGAAAAGGTTTATGAATATGCAAAAGAAAAGGGAATATCACTTGGTGCAATAAATCCAACATATTTTCTTACAGGTTCTTATAAAGGAAGTTTCACATCTCCTGAGAACCATATAAGAAAAAGATATATCCAACAGACGATCTTTGCTGGAGAGATAGCCAAAAAATATGCTAATAACCTTATAACTCTATGGTTTCCGGATGGCTCTCTTTATCCGGGACAGATTGACTTAATAGAAAACTATAAACTTATGAAAAAATCATTGATTGAAAGCTACAGAAAGATTCCCAAAGATGTAAAAATACTCATTGAATATAAACTTTTTGAACCTGGAACTTACAGTACAACAATTCCTGACTGGGGAACTTCCTATATCCTTGCAAAAACACTTGGAAAAAATGTTGGTGTTTTAATTGACCTTGGACATCATCCACATGGAGTAAATATTGAAAAAATTGTTTCTACTCTTATAGCAGAAAATGTTTATGGTGGTTTTCACTTCAATACAAGATATTCAGCAGATGATGACCATGCAGTGGAACCAAATTTACAAATTGCGAGAATTTTTTATGAACTTTTAAAAGGAAAGGTAATTTTCAACTCTGACAAAGATAAAAACTGGGCATATATGATTGATCAGGTAAGTGGAAGAGAAAATAGATTTCATGCCATTTTACATTCTATTGATTCATTACAAATTGCACTTGCAAGGAGTGTTCTTGTAAATTCAAAAAAAATGAAAAAACTTCAAAAGGAAGATGAAATAATTCTTGCTAATAGAGAGTTTAACAAAGCAATTTCTTTATGTGATGTTAGACCTATTGTTTATAAGGCAAGATTTGAAAAAAATATACATTATGATCCTATAAAAAGTTATATGGAAAGCGGTTATCAGGAAAAAATAGAAAAAGAAAGAAAATAATCCATTTAACACTTTAAAAATCTAACTATTGGTGCCTTTTATAGATTTAAATCTCTCAATATTTCAAATTAGTAGCATTTAATTTTTAAAAAATTTGACAAAAATTATAAGAGAGTATTTAATTTATAAAAAAGGTAAAAAATGGTATATTTTGGTGAATATAGGAGCAAAATTGATAAACAGGGAAGAATTGTTATTCCTTCCCGTTTGAGAGAGCAAATAAAAAAAGACAATTCCAGCAATAATATTTATATAACAAAGGGAATTGAAAAGTGTTTATTTATCTTTACAGAGACAACTTTTGAAGAACAGGGAGAAAAAATAAATGATTTATCCTTTACAAAAGGAAATCCAAGAGTTTTTACAAGGTTTTTTTATTCTGGTTCTTTTAAGGAAAAAATTGACAATCAGGGAAGGATTTTAATACCGGTTCAATTAATTGAGTATGCTGAGATAAAAGAAAATGTTGTAATAATAGGTGCGGGAAAGAGAATAGAAATATGGGATGAGATAAAATGGAATGAGTTTTATAACAAATATTTTTCATCTTATGGTGAAATCTCAGAAAAAATTTTTGAATGAACATTATCCAGTTTTAAAGGAAGAAGTGCTTAAATGGATAAATTTACAAGACGGAAAAATCTATGTAGATTGTACTTGTGGACCAGGTGGACACAGTAAATACTTATTATCAACAGGGAAAAAAATTTTTTTAATCTGTATTGATAAAGACGAAAAAATGCTTGAAATAGCAAAAGAAAACTTAAAGGATTTTAATAATGTAACCTTTATTAAAGGCGGTTTTGAAAATTTAAATGTAATACTTAAAAATGAAAAAATTGATAAAGTAGACGGATTTTTATTTGATCTTGGTTTTTCAAAACTTCAACTTTTAGATGGAAAAAGGGGTTTTAGTTTTCAAATTGATGGTCCACTTGATATGAGATATGATAGTTCTTTGAATATGAAGGCCTTTGATATTTTGAATAAATGGAACAGATTGGATTTAATCTATATATTTAAAAATTATGGGGAAATAAAAAATTGTGAAAAAATTGTTGATAAAATTATTGAAAGAAGAAGAAAAAAATTTTTTGAAACCACAAAAGAATTTTCTGATTTTATATGCCGTAATTTTAGAGAAAAGAAAAAAATACATCCTGCAACAAGATTTTTTCTCGCTTTAAGAATTGCTGTTAATGATGAATTAAACTGTTTAAGAAAAGGAATGGAAAATGCTTTGAACTTTCTTGAAAAAGGTGGAAGAATTTTGGTTATAAGTTTTAACTCTCTTGAGGATAGAATTGTAAAAAATTTTTTCAGAGAAATGGCAGAAATTAAGATTCTTACAAAAAAACCTATTATTCCATCTGAAAAAGAAATTAAAGAAAATCCTTTAAGCAGAAGTGCAAAATTAAGAATAGGTGAAAAAATATGAAAAGGAAAAAAAATAGAGAAAATTTAAAGATGTTTTTTTATACTCTATGTACATTTTATCTTCTTGTCTATGCTTTTTTTTCTCTCAAAATCATCCACATAGGATATAAAATAGCAAAAGTCAAAGAAGAATATGAATATTTAAGTTTATTAAATAAAAATTACAATTTACAATTTACAAAATTAATAACACCAGAAAATATTGAAAAATTAGCAAAAGAGAAAAATATTATTCTTACAGTTCCAAAAGATTGGTGTTTTTTAAAAGTGAAGGGAGAAAATGAAAATTTGGTTTCCGAAACTTGGATTCTTGAAGCAGGAACAAGGTGATATTTTAAATAGAAGAATTAGATATACCAAATTAATATTTTTTATTGGCTTTTTTATTATATTCTGGCGACTTTTTCAACTTCAAATAATAAGTTATTCTAAATATGAAAAAGTTGACAGAAAAACAAAATATGTAAATGTGAAAGTCCAAGGTGAAAGAGGTTTAATTAAAGATAGAAATGGAAAAATTCTTACTTCCAATTTAGAATCTTTCTCAATTTATTTTGACACATGGATGATAAATAATTTAAAGGAAAAAAATCCATCTTATTTAAATTACTTAAAAGATAAATTATCAGAAATTTTAAAAATTGAAAAAAACCATATTGATAAATTGATAAATGAACCCTATGCATTAATAAAAAAGGATATTCCTTTTCAAGAGTATGAAAAAATAAAACAAGAAAAAATTAAAGGCATACATATAGAAAAGAAACTTAAAAGAATTTATCCTTATGGAAAACATGCCTGTCATATAATTGGTTTTACAGATGTAGATGGAAATGGAAAAGAGGGAATTGAATATTTTTATGACGCTATATTAAAAGGAAAGGATGGCTTATATTTAGTTTTAAAGGACGGCCTTGGAAATTTAATCCTTTCTGTGAAAAAGGTTCTCATAAAAGAAAAAAGGGGAACAGATATAACATTGACAATTGATTCAAATATTCAATTTATAGTTGAAGAAGAAATTAAAAATGCATTTAGTAAATTTAATCCCAAAAATATTTCAGTTATTGTTATGGACCCAGATAATGGTGAAATTCTTGCTCTTGCGAATTATCCTGATTATGATATTAACAACCCAGGAAGTTTTGAGTTTGAAATTATAAGAAATAAATGTGTAACAGACCTTTTTGAGCCAGGCTCAGTTTTTAAAATTGTAACTGCTGCCGCTGCAATTGAAGAAAACTTATTTAATCCAAACTCGCCAATTATGTGTGAATATGGAAAATGGTTTGTAAGAAACCACTATTTACATGATGTTCATCCATATGGACTTTTAACCTTTAAAGATGTTGTTGTTAAATCAAGTAATATAGGAACTGTTAAAATAGCAATGTCTCTTGGAGAAGAAAAACTTTATGAATATTGTAAAAGATTTAAATTTGGAGAAAAAACAGGTATTGATTTACCGGGTGAAACATCGGGAATCTTTAGACCTATTGAAAAATGGTCTTCTTATTCAATTACAGCAATACCTATCGGTCAGGAAGTAGGAATAACTTCAGTTCAAGGAATAAGAGCAATATCTGTTTTTGCAAATGGAGGTTACCTTGTGAAACCACATTTAATAAAAGAAATAAAAGATAGTGAAATTGAAAATTATAAAAATGAAAAAATACAAATTTTGTCAAGTCAAACAGTAAATTTAGTAAAAGAAATGCTTGAACAAGTCGTTAGCGAGGAAGGGACAGCACATGCTGCTGAAATTAAAGGATACCATATATATGGCAAAACAGGAACTGCACAAAAAGCAATAG
This sequence comes from Candidatus Omnitrophota bacterium, assembly GCA_023818745.1. GTDB lineage: Bacteria > Ratteibacteria > UBA8468 > B48-G9 > JAFGKM01 > JAMWDI01. The sequence goes on along the minus strand of JAMWBY010000029.1, from coordinate 4,416 downwards.
GTGGAACTTATATAAAGGGGAAATATGTTTCTTCTTTTGTTGGTTTTTTATTAAGCAAAAAGAAAAATATTGCCATTTCAGTAAATGTTGATGAACCACAGGGCGTTTATTATGGCGGACTGGTTGCTGCTCCAATTTTTAGAAATATTCTTGCAAGAATAATAAACTATTATGAAATTCCACCTGAAAAAAATTTAAAAATTGTATTCAAAAAAAATGAAATTAAAAGAATTGATTAGGGATATTAAAAAGAAAAAGGTTTTTAATCTAAATAATTTTGAAGTAGAGGGGATTGCTTATGATTCAAGAAAAATAAAAGAAAATTATGTTTTTGTAGCAATCAAAGGAACAAAACAGGATGGACATAATTTTATAAACGACGCAATATCAAGAGGAGCAAAATGTGTAGTTGTAAGCAAAAGACCTTCAATTTTACCTTCCGATATTACTGAAATTCTTGTTGAAGACACAAAAGAAACATTAAGTGAAATAGGAAATGTTTTTTATTCCTTTCCATCAAAAAGATTAAATGTTATTGGAATAACAGGAACAAATGGAAAAACAACGACAAGTTTTATAATAAGAGAAATACTTAATGAAAGTGGAATAAATACAGGTCTTATTGGAACGATATTTTATGAAATTGGAGAAAGAAAAATAATGTCAACAAACACAACCCCTGAATCTCTTGACTTAATAGAAATGCTTTACCAAATGACAGAAAATAATTGTAAAGGTGTTGTGATGGAAGTTTCTTCTCATGGAATTAACCAGAAAAGAATAGAAGGAATTGATTTTGACGCAGGTATTTTCACAAATATTTCCTCTCATGAACATTTGGATTATCATAAAACATTCAAAAATTATCTCTATACTAAACTTCTTTTTTTCACAAAGTATTTAAAAGAAAGTAATAAGAAAAATAAATATGCGATAATAAATCTTGATTCTCAATATTCTAAAACATTTTTGAAGGGATGTAAAAAAAGTGGAATTGACTTTATAACTTTTGGAAGAAATAAAAATTCTGTTATTAAACTATTAAATTATAATATCACCATGGAAGGAACTTCTATTGAGGTTGAAATAGAAAAAGAAAAGTTAACATTTCAGAGTAAATTGCATGGTCTTGGGAATGTTTATAATTTATTGTCAGGAATTGCTTTTGCTTATACATATAAAATTTCATATGATATAGTTCAAAGAGCATTTTTAAAAGTAGAAAATATCCCTGGTAGATTTGAGTTTATAAAAGCAGGACAGGATTTTTCAGTTATTGTAGATTATGCTCATACATATCAGGCACTTAAAAATTTATTACTTTCTGTCAAAAGTTTAAACCCAAGAAGAACTATACTTATTTTTGGATGTGGTGGAGATAGAGATAAAACCAAAAGACCTCTTATGGGTAAAGTTGCTGTAAAAATGGCTGATTTTGTTATTATTACTTCTGATAATCCAAGAACTGAAGACCCTTTAAAAATAATAAAGGATATTGAAGATGGAATACCTTTTTACTTAAAGAAAAAATGTGTTGCAATTCCAGACAGAAAACAGGCAATTTATGAAGGTATTTCTATGGCAAAAAATAATGATTGCGTTGTTATTGCTGGAAAGGGTCATGAAACATTTCAGATTTTAAAAGATGTAACAATACCATTTGATGATAGAGAAGAAGCAAAAAAAGCGATAAAAGAATTGATGGAAAAAAGAAAGCAGGAAACACTTTTATAAAATGGAAAAAGTAAAATTGAGTGAAATCATTTTCTGGTGTAAGGGAAATGTTAATAAAAGATATAAAGATGTTTTTGTAAAAGGAATCTCAACAGATACAAGAACACTAAAAAAAGGAGAAATTTTTATTGCTTTAAAAGGAGAAAAATATGATGGTCATAATTTCGTGAAAGAGGCATTTAAAAAAGGGGCAATTGGAGTGATTGTTTCTGAAAGATATCAAATTCAAAATTCATTTCTTTTAATAAAGGTTAAAGATACACTTAAAGCACTTGGTGATATAAGTAGGAATTATAGAAAAAATTTAAATATGCATGTTGTAGGAATAACAGGAAGCGATGGGAAAACAACTACAAAAGAGATTATAAAAAATATCCTTTCTGAAAAATTTAATACAGTAAGTACAATTGGAAATTTTAATAATGAGATAGGCCTCCCTATTTCAATTCTCAATGCAGATAGAAAAACTAAATTTGGTGTCTTTGAAATGGGGATGAATAAAAAGGGGGAAATTGATTATTTAAGTAGGATATGTATCCCTGATATATCTGTAATTACAAATGTAGGAATTGCTCATATTGGATTTTTCAAAAACAGAAAAGAAATTGCAGATGCAAAAGCAGAAATTTTTAAAAACTTAACAGGTGAAAAAATTGTTTTTCTCAATAGAGATGATTTATTTTTTTATTATCTTAAAAATAAGGCAAAGAGTAAAAATATAATATCAATTGGAGTGAAAAAAAAGGGCGATATAAATGGAAAGATTGTTGAAGAGGGTATTGATTATTTTATTTTTGAGCACAATATGAAAAAATATAAAATGAATTTCTGGAACAATTCTTTTATTTATTCTGGACTTTTTGGTATTGCTTTCGCAGAAAAGTTTGAAATACAAAAAAAATATATTGAAGATGTTCTTTTAAATACAAAACCTTTATCTGGAAGAGGCGATTTTATAAAAAATAAAATCCAAATAATTGATGAAAGTTATAACTCAAATCCAAATTCTCTTAGAAATGCTCTTATATGTCTGGACAAAAAACCATTAAAAAGAAAAATTGTTATTTTAGGAGATATGGCTGAACTTGGGAAATTTACAAATTTCTATCATTATTACATAGGTACTCTTGTTAAAAAGTTAAACATTGATATTCTTTTAACATTTGGAGAAAAAAGTAAAATTATTTCTGATGTTTCAAAAAAGGGAAACCATTTTTACCATTTAGAAGAATTATTAAAATATTTAAAAAAAACAATCAAAAATGAAGATACAATTTTTATAAAGGGCTCAAGATTTCTTAAAATGGAAAGAATAGTTGATTTTTTGAAAAAGGAGATTTAATGTTATATAAATTTTTATATTCATTAACTGATTTTTGGTTTGGATTTAATATTTTCAGATATGTAACAGTTAGAGCGTCTCTTGCAATATTTACTTCTCTATTATTTTCAATTTTATTTGGAAGAAGAATAATAAACAAACTTAAAAATTTCTGCTATCCCAATTTACTTTTAAATTTCAGAGAAGACAAAAAAGAAAAAACACCTACAATGGGTGGTTTTTTAATTCTCGGAAGTTTACTTATTTCTGTATTTTTATGGTCAGATTTAAAAAACACATATATTTTACTTCTTATATTTTTAACAATTACTCTTGGATTTATTGGATTTTTAGATGATTATACAAAATTAAAATATAAATCTCATAAAGGAGTAAGACCTCTTGTAAAAATTGTTGGACAGATATTTGTCGGTTTTATTATAGGATTTGTTCTTGTGTATAATTATAAACTTAATTTTAACACTTCTTTATATCTCCCATTTTTCAAAAATGTTATTATACCCCTTGGAGAGTATTTCATTCTCTTTACAGTTTTTATTATTATTGCAACCTCAAATGCTGTTAATTTGACAGATGGAATGGATGGACTTGCCATTGGACTTGTTTTAACCGTAGGACTTGCCTATGCAATTATTGCCTATGTTGTAAGTAATTTAAATTTTGCAAATTATTTAAATATTCCTTTTGTAAAAGGCGCTGAAGAAACAACTGTTTTTTCTGCTGCGCTTGTTGGGGCATGTCTTGGATTCTTATGGTTTAACTGTTATCCTGCAGAGATTTTTATGGGGGATATCGGTTCACTTCCTCTTGGTGGAATTATTGGACTTCTTGCAATTATAGTAAAACAGGAACTTTCTTTGATTTTTGTTGGAGGAATTTTCCTTATTGAAGCGTTATCAGTTATAATACAAGTATTTTCTTTCAAGAAAAGAGGAAAAAGAATTTTCTTAATGACTCCAATTCATCATCATTTTGAATTAAAAGGAGTTCCAGAACCAAAAGTTGTTGTCAGATTCTGGATAGTTGGAATAATTCTTGCTTTATTTACTGTAATAACTTTAAAAATAAGATGAACCAGATTAAAGGGAAAAAAATTGGAATTATTGGTCTTGGAATAAGTGGTTTTGATACTGGTATTTTTTTGCTTGAAAATGGTGCTGATGTTTATATATCTGAAAAAGAATATAATCCAGAAATTGAAGAAAAGGCAAATATTTTAAAGGAAAAAGGAGCAAAAGTTCAAACAGGAAAACATACAAAAGAATTTTTTAAAGATGTTGAAATGGTTATTATAAGTCCGGGAGTAGATGAAAAATCAGAAGTTGTTGACTTTTTTAAAA
>JAMWBY010000105.1 GCA_023818745.1 Candidatus Omnitrophota bacterium | reverse complement strand
ATTGCTTTATTAAATCCTTCTGAATATTTTAAACAAGTCACAAGAAAACCAAGCATCCTGTAATCTTTGTTATCAATTACTTCTAAATATCCCCACTCCCTTTCTAATTCGTGACCTAAAATTTTTAATCTTTTAGAAAATCTTAACTCTGTTCTTATCTCTTCTGAATTTTCTTCACACGGTAAATCTATCTCTCCAAATACTTCAAGTTTATCCCCCGTACATTCCTGTTGCTGTCCTATCTTCTTAATTCTTCCCAATACCTCTATCCCTTGTATGTCATATATCCTTATAAGCTCTTTTATTTTCCCTTCTTCATTTTTTATTTCTTCTTGTTTTTTTAGTTCCATTCCTCCTCCTTGTTTAAATTTATGTCTTTAAGAAAATACTAACTCCCTCAATCTCTGTAAACTCATCGTGAAAATAAAATAAATCATTCTTCTTTGTTTCAATTATCAATTTAAATATTCTTTTGTCAAAAATTTTGAATATATTAGTAATCTCTTTAATTCTGTCAATATTTAAAATTAAAATATTCCTGTCTTCTTTTTCTAAATTCTTTATCTCATTAAACTTGTCTATCAAAATAGAACTCTCTTTCTCTTTTATCTCTCCATAAAATGATTTCTCCTGATAATTATACCTTAACTCATTTATTTTTACTTCATATACTTTATTTTCCTCTAATTCTCCCTGTATCCAGCATAATTCTACTCCATCTGGATAGTTCTTTATCCCTTCTTTCTTGATAACAAAATAATGATTTCCAAAATATATAGAATTTCTACCATTTTCCCTTTTTATTTCCAAAAAATCTATTCTTTCTTCTCCTGTCTTAAATATCTCTATTATCTTCTTTCCAAATTTTTCTTTTAAAATCAGCTCCATTTTTACCTCCTTTCTTCTTCTCTTATTAATATTATATCATACCTGTCAAATCTTTTGATACTCTTTGTTTTTGAAATCTCTTTATTTATTTCTCTTGTGCTTTTTTATATTCTTTCTCTTAATCAAATTCAATCTCTTTATCGTAAGAATACAGTATAAACTATAGCACTCGTATAGAAATACTATAAAGCACTTGTGATATATAAGCTGTCAGTAATATATAATCTTGTGTATTGACTAATTGAATTGTATAAACTAAATTGAATTGAATATATATAAGCTTGTATCAGTAATACTTGAGAATATGAAATGAACTAAATTCTTTTCTTTTTTTTCTTTGTAATACTTTCTTTTTTTTTCTTTTCTTAAATATTCTGTAAAATTTTAGACATAATTTTCTCTGAGATTGAATATAAGCTTTTTCTTTTCTTACCAAGCCAGGTCCAGATAATTAAATCTGACAGTTCTGTTTTAATCAATTTTGCTCTATGTCTTATATATAAATTATTCTGATTGTCCATAAATACAACACACTTCTTGTCTATTTTAAAAATTCTTTTCATTATTGCCTCCTTTTTAAAAACATAAAAGGGGATGTTCAGTCCCCTCTATGAATTTTAAATGTCATCAGCTTCTCTTAATTTATTTTCTCTTTCCTCAATCATTTTTTCAAGTTTCTCAAGTTCCTTCATTAATAACTCTTCTACTACTTTAAATCCCTCTGAATACTTTTCACATTCTAAGACATATTCTTTTGACCTCCAATACCTATCTTTAGCTTGTGATAATTCCCCCCATTCAAATCTCAAAAAACTTCCCAAGATTTCCAATCTATTACCAAACCGAATTTCACATCTTAGTTCTCCTTTCTCATCTGCTTCTAAAAAAAGAGTGCCCTTTACCAAAACCTTGTCTGTGAAATAAACTGCACAAGGTCCTTTTTTTTCAATTCTAATTCTTGCTTTTACTTTATTGTTTAACTCAATCTCTTTCTCAACGCTTTCTATTTTTTTCATTATTGTCTTTTTAGTTTTTATTTTTTCTTTTACTATTTTCATTTTTTACCTCCTTTTTTTTATTTCAATTTTTACTTTATTCTTATTTTGCCGATTTTTTTTTATCTTACCCTCATATTTACCATCACCTCCTTTTTAAATTACCCTTTTTTTGTCATTTTTGCCCTTTTTAGACAAGATTTCCAGTTAGGTAAGGTTTTTATATTACCCGACCAAAAATCTCGCCCATATTTTTTAAATTTACTGTTTTAGAAAATCTAATATTTCCTGTAGTAATTTTGCAAACTCTTCTCCATTATTTATTTTTTCCGATTTTCTTACTATCATTTTGTTATATTCTTTACCGCATATATATCCTTCAAATCTTTCTACTATCTCAAATTCTTTATCCGATAAAAATAAGTAAGTGTCTAAATCTGATATTTCACTCTTAAGAGATTTTAAGAATATCTTTTTAACATTTATCCCTTTTACTTCAATTGAACTGTCCCCATCTGAAAACATATTAAATTTATAACTATATCCAAAAGTATAGTAGTAGTTTCCTTCTCTCACTGTTTTAATTATTTCCATTAGTTTTTCATTTACCATCTTTACCTCCTTTTTTTATATGTTTTTCCTACCTATTTTCAATTTATAGCCGAGATTTTAATCCAGTTAATATTAAACCCTTAATTGTTTGAAAATCTCGTCTATATTTTTGAATTTAAGCAGTTTTTCAAGTATTTTTATCCCTTCCTTATCCCAATACTCCTGTTTTTCTACTTTCACATCTTCTATTATTCCCTTATTATTAAACTTTGTTTTACACCATTCCAGCTTTCCATAATCCTCATTTATTACTATCTCCACCCATCTATACTTTTCTCTATCTATCCATACTCTTTTCATTTTTCCCTCCTTTTTTAATTTTTTCATTTTTTGTTTTTTCTATTTTTTCATTTTCTACTTAAATTTTACCATCCCCTCACTTCCAGTCAATATACCTTCCTTTTTATTATCTTTAAATTAATTGAATTTCATAGCATCAAAAATTTTTGAGAATAGACGGGGTTATCTTGCACAATATTTAAAATTACGATATTGAGAAATTATATCTTGCACAATACTGAAAAATATAATACCTGGATATAATAAATAATTCTCTTGATTTTTTAAAATAATACAGGTATAATATGGGTATGAATGTAAAGAAGAAGAATTATTCGCAATGGTTAGCTATAAAGACAGGTAAAACTATAGCAGAGTGGTTGGATGAAGGGAAGACGTTGGAAGAGATAAGGAAGATTGCGAAGGATCATAATATTGATTTACCTGTCATATTTTTACAGAATTACAAGAAGTGGTATTTAAATCAGAAG
>JAMWBY010000104.1 GCA_023818745.1 Candidatus Omnitrophota bacterium | reverse complement strand
TCTTCATTTTCAATAAAAAATTTTTCTTTTAATTGTTATATATCCACCTGTAATTATTATCAAAACAGGGATAATAACAACAGGCATAAAGAATAAAAATTTGCCACTTTTTTGAGAAAGTATAAGGGGTTGATTTTCTTCTTTCTTGCTCCTTATTGATACTAAAACATCTTCCTCGCACAGATAGTTAATCGTATTTAAAGCAAAATCTTTATTGCCTGAAAGATTTATAAATTTATTAGAAATAAAATCAGAATCACCAAAGACAGCAATCTTTACACTACCTATTTTTTCTTCTCCTTCCTTTACATCTTTTTCTACTATAACAGCAATACTTACAGGTCCTCTTTCATCATTTTCATCAAATTTAACATTCCCTCTTTCAACTTCTTTTATATCTTTTTCTGCCCAGGATGCACTGCTTGTTTTTGCCAAAATAGTCCCTTTAATTTCATATGGTAATTCATCTTTAAGTTTAACACTTCTCACAGTTGAAAAAACACAGGCAAGATTAAAATCTTTTGTAATGTCATGATATGGATAATCCATTATAAGTGGACTTAAAGCATCTCCAAGAAATCTCCTGCTTGCAAGGTCAACAATAATATCATTTTCTATTTTTACTCCATATGAATCTAAAAGTTTTGCAATATTAATGTAGTTTCCTGGTTCAAGGAATAAAAGAATTTTGCCACCTTTATTCAAAAAATTTTTAATCTCTTCAAATTCTTTCTCCTGTATATCAATTTTGGGGCCGCAAATTACAAAAACTCCACAATCTTCTGGAATACCGTCTCTTAAAATAAGGGTCTCTCTTACTTCATAATTTTCTTCTTCTATATATTGTTTGAGTAAATTAAGTTCCCCTTCTAATGTCTTTTCTCCATGACCTATTGAGAAACAAATTTTCTTTTTTTCTTTTTGGGTTAACTTCAATATTGCAGATGTTATATCCTTTTCTTCAAATGAATAAATTTTTTCATAATTTTCACCAATCTTTATTATAACTGTGTCATAACTTGTAATTCCATATTGTTTGGCAAGCATTATATCTCTATCAAGGTCAACAAATCTATAATTTATTAATTTTGAGTTTAATTTATACTGTTCAAAAATGTCTTTCGCTTTTTCACTTGGTTTTTCTCTATAAAAAGCAATTATTTCAACAGGCTGATTTAAATTTTTGATTATTTTCTTTGTTTGTGGTGAAATAGAATGTATTTTATTTTTTGTTAGGTCAATTCTTCTGTAATATTTATTTGAAATCAAGTTCACAAAAACTAAAATTCCGAGAAATATTAAAACCATCAAAACAGCATTTATTCTGTAGAAAAACTTTTTTTCAACCATTTTACCCTCTATATTTTTTGGAAATAAGAATCCTTAATGTTAAAAATGAAAAGAAAAAACAAACACTTAAATAGAATATTAAGTCCCTTGTATCAAAAAATCCCTTCGGAAAATTTTCATAATGATTATAAAGAGATATAAAATCAAAAAAGTTTGAATATTTAGGACTTACAATCTCAGAGACCCATCCAATAATCCAGAAAAGCAAAGATATACCAAATGTAATCATTGCTGCAATAACCTGACTTTCTGTTAAAGATGAAATTAAAATACCTATAGATATGAAACTGCCACCAAGAAAAACAAGACCTATATAACTATTTAAAATTACCATTTTATCAAAATTAACCCATTTTTCAAGGATGAAAATATATAAAGACGGAATTAATGTCATAATAAGAAACACAGAAAGACAGGCAATGAATTTTCCCCAGTATATATGATTGTCCTTTAATGGATATGTAAATAAAAGTTCAATAGTCCCTATCTTTTTCTCTTCTGAAAATAATCTCATAGTTAAAAGAGGAAGAAGAAAAAGGGAAGTTACAGCCATATTATGAAAAAGTGGCTTTACAACCATTTCTTGTGGAGAAAGAGTAAAATAAGCGTATGGATATCCTGAATATTTAACTGAAACAATGGAATAATAAGCACATAGAGCATAAAATATAAATCCAGAGATAACATTAAAAATTAAAATAACCACATAGGCAATTGGTGATATAAAATAACTTTTGAATTCTTTTTTGAAAATATAGTAAAAATTCATTTTTATTCCTTTGTTGTTAATTTTAAGAAAATATCTTCAAGTGTCATTTCTTTTAGTGTCATTTCAAGTAATCCAAATCCACTATTTATAATTTTGGCTGAAATTTCTTTCCTTAAATCTTTTTCTTTTTCAGTTATAACAATGTATTTACTTGTTCTTTCTTTTGATGATGAAATTATATTTACACTTTTAACACCAGGAATTTCCTCTATCGCCTTTTTAACTTTTTCTTTGTCACCTTCTATTTCAAGACAAATCTCCATCCCACCTTTTATTTTTGCTGTTAAATTTTCAACGGTATCTGTTGCTACAATTCTACCTTCATTTATAATAACCACTCTTTCACATATCATACTTACTTCAGGTAAAATATGGCTGCTTAAAAGAATTGTTCTTTCTCCTCTAAGATTTTTTATTAAATTTCTTGTTTCTATAATCTGTTTTGGATCAAGTCCTATTGTTGGTTCATCCAAAATTAAAACAGGGGGGTCATTTAAAAGTGCCTGAGCAATACCTACTCTCTGTTTATATCCTTTTGATAGTTTCTCTATCAATTTATTTTTCACATCAAAAAGACCACATTTTTCTATCACTGTGGAAATTCTTTTATTTTTTTCTTCTTTCTTTCTAATCCCCTTTATTTCACATACCAGATTTAAAAATTCTCCTACTGTAAACTCTTCATAAAGAGGATTTCTTTCGGGAAGATATCCAATGCTTTCCTGTACTTTTAATGGTTGCTCCAATATATCATATCCATTAACTTTTGCAGTGCCAGAATTAGGTGTTAAAAAACATGTTAAAATCCTCATAATTGTAGTTTTTCCAGCAGCATTAGGTCCAAGAAGACCAACAATTTCTCCTTTTTCAATGTAGAAACTTACATTTTCTATCGCCTTTGTTTTACCATAATATTTTGTTAAATTTTTCGCAGATATCACTTTTTACATCCTTTTTTAAAATATTTTATTAATTAAGACACATTTGTCAATTGAAGGGTTTATTTTTTTATATTTTTGAAAAAAAGTTTATAATAAATAAGTAAAAAGGATTTTAAATGAAAATAGGAATTGCTTCTGACCATGCTGGTTTTGAATTGAAAGAATATCTAAAAGAACAAATAAAAAAACAGGGATATGAAGTTAT
>JAMWBY010000103.1 GCA_023818745.1 Candidatus Omnitrophota bacterium | reverse complement strand
TGAGAAATCCATATAAAACAGTTATTCAATATTTAAAAAATGTTTCAAAAAGGACTTATGAAGAGGAATATTTTTGTGCACAAACATTTATTCAAGCGAGTAGATGGATTGAGAAAAATTATAAACACAATAAATTTTTTCTATATATAGACACATTTGACCCTCATGAGCCATGGGATCCACCAAAATATTTTGTTGATATGTATGACCCTAATTATAAAGGAGAAGAAGTTATCTATCCAAGGTATGGTAGCACAGATATTTTAACAGAAAGTGAATTAACACATTGTAGGGCTTTGTATGCAGGAGAGGTTTCACTTGTTGATAGATGGTTTGGATATTTTTTAAGGAAAATAGAGGATACAGGACTTCTTAAAAATACCTGTATAATTTTTACTTCTGACCATGGTTTTTATCTTGGAGAACATAATCTTATAGGTAAATCAATAATTAAGGAAAATTTTTATTCTTGGGCACCTTTATATGAAGAAGTTGCAAAAATCCCGCTTTTAATTTATTTACCAGGGATTAAACATAAAAGAATAAAATCATTTGTTCAACCACCAGATATCACAAAAACAATTTATCAATTAACAACTTCAGAGATTCCTGATGATATACATGGAGAATCAATAATGTCAATTATTGAAGGCAAAAAGAATAAAATAAGGGATTTTGTAATTTCTTCCCCACCAATAATATATGGTTCACCTGCGGGAGAAAAAATAACTATTACTGATCAAAGTGGTTGGATTTATATATATGAAACAGAAAAAGGAGAAAGATATGATATAAAAGCAGTTGATTCAATTGAAAGAGAAACATTGAAAGAAAGAATTGAAGGCGATGAGTTGTATTTTTTGCCTAATGACCCAAAACAAGAAAAAAATTTGGTAAAAGAAAGACCTGATATATGTAAAAAACAAAAAGAAAAAATTATAAAATTTCTCTATCAAGTCAAGACAGATGAGAGAATAATAAATTTATGGAAATAAAAAGGAGATAATAAAATGAAAGCAGAAAAATGTGTTTTAATTGGATGGGATGCGCCTATTGTAAAAAGAGTATTAAAAATATATTAAGGCGAAGTTGTTGAAAGAACAATATGACTTACTGATATAGTTTGAACTATATTTTATCTCATTGACTTATTATTTCCCCAAAATTGTGAATGGTGCAGTATTATATCAGAGTTTTCAAGACCATAAATTTAAAGTAAGTAAAATTGAAAAACTTAAGAAAAATTATGAAAGATTGAAAAAAAAGCGATTGATGCAGAAAAACACCTGACGCATAATTATTGAGGTTTATTTTTAAAACTTTAAAGGGTATTATTTTTCTTATGGAGTGGACTTTCTTAAATGAAAATAAAAAGTTTAAAGAAGTTGTTGATTTTATAAATAAAGATGTAAGATTGAACATTGTAGGAGGTAATATCTCCTTTTTTTCTTTTCTTATTTGGTCAATCTTTAAACAACTGGATAAGAATTTCATTATAATTCTTCCAAATGAAAGAAAAAGTGAGATTTTTTATTATGACATCATTAATTTTATTGATAAAAAAATTGTTAAATTTTTGCCCTCACCTGATTACAATTATGACCATCCAACAGAAACAAATTATGAAAGAGTAAGAACATTAATGGAAATTGCAAATAGCAAAGAAAGATTTATCCTTATTTCTTATCCCTTAGCAGTTTCAAAAAAAATACCCCAATTTGATACATTTAAAAACAAAATATGCGTTATTGAAAAAGATAAAGGTTTAAGAAGGGATTATTTATTAAATTTTCTTTTTGCATCTGGTTATGAGGAAAAAGAAATAGTTGAAATGCCAGGCGAATTTGCAAGAAGAGGTGGAATTATTGATATTTTCCCTTTAAATTCTTCTTTTCCATTAAGAATAAATTTTGTTGGAAATAAAGTAGAATCAATAAGAAAATTTGAAGTTTCATCTCAGAAATCGTTTGAAAAAATTGAGAGATTTGAGATTTGTCCTTTAAATGAATACTATATTGGAGATGAAAATTCAGATATATTTAAAGAGATTGAAAATAAAATAAGTTTTTTTGTAGAACCAGACGAGGTAAACTTTGAGTATATAAAGTTTATTGAACGAAAAAATTATCCTGTTGACCTTAAAATAATTGAAAAGTTTAAAAGAAATTCAATCTTTTTAACCAAAAGAGTATATCCAGAAGCAGAGAAATTCATATATTTTAATGTTTTTCCTGTTGATGAAAGATTTAAAATATTGCCAGAAAAAGTTCTCTGGCAGCAAAATAAAGATGAAAAAATATTTCTTTTTTATGAAAGTATATCTGACCTTGAAAAATTAAAAAGTTACCTAAAAGAGAAAAACATATTTTACAAGTTTAATGAAATTGAAGGCAGTTTATCATCTTCTTTTTCATTTCCAGAAGAAAATATTACATTTTTAAGTGTAAATGATATTTTTTCAAGGTATAAATCAAAGCATCCACTCTTAAAAAAATATAAAACAGTTCCTGTTAGTAGTTGGACAGAAATAAAAGAGGGTGATTATGTTGTCCATATAAATGAAGGGATTGGCATATTTAAAGGATTTGAAAAAATAAATGTAAATGGTAGACAGGAAGAATTTATCGTAATTGAGTATGAAGGAAAAGATAAGTTATATGTTCCAGTTGCCCAGATTTCTTTAATTCATAAATATGTTGGAAGTAAAGAACCCAAACTTTCTAAACTCCCAGGTAAATTATGGAGAAAACTTAAAGAAAAGGTAAAAAATTCAATAAAGGATATAGCAAGTCAACTTTATAAATTATATACCGAAAGAAAAAAAGAAAGGGGAATTAAATTTTTGCCAGATGATGATTTACAGAATGAGTTTGAACAACTATTTCCTTATGAGGAGACAGAAGACCAGAAAAGAGCAATTTTAGATGTTAAAAAAGATATGATGAGTGAAAAAATTATGGATAGAATAATTTGTGGTGATTCTGGGTATGGTAAAACAGAGGTAGCAATGAGAGCGGCATTTAAAGCAGTTTTAAGTGGGAAACAGGTTGTTGTTCTTGTCCCTACAACAGTTCTTGCCTTACAGCATTATTTAACATTTAAAGAAAGATTTGCAAAATTTCCGGTTATAATTGAAATGGTATCACGGCTTTTATCAGAAAGAAAACAAAAAGAGATTTTGCAGCAACTTAAACAAGGTAAAATTGACATAATTATAGGGACGCACCGACTTTTACAGGAAGATGTTGATTTTAAAGATGTTGGTCTTTTAATTATAGATGAAGAACAGAGGTTTGGTGTTTTACAGAAGGAAA
>JAMWBY010000028.1 GCA_023818745.1 Candidatus Omnitrophota bacterium | reverse complement strand
AGAAATTTTCTTGATACAGATGGAGGAGATGATTGTTTTGGAAGATGTATATGGGCAATAGGATACCTTCTTTCAAGTGATTTTATTTATGAAAACATTAAAGGTGCAGGAAAGCATATATTTGACCTTGCTTTACCTCAAATTGATAAAATAAATTCACTAAGAGGTATAGCAAATTGCATTGCTGGGCTATATTATTATTTAAAAACTGAAAACAATCAAGGAATAAAAAATCTGGTGAAAAAACTTGCAGATAAAATGGTTGAAAATTATCTTTCGGCAAGCGATGAAAACTGGAAATGGTTTGAAAATATAATCACTTATGAAAATGCAAAATTACCCTTAGGGCTATTTTATGCTTATGAAATCATAGAAGATGAGAAATATTTTCGTATAGGAATTGAGGCATTAAACTTTCTTATAGATTTAACAATAATAGAGAATAGATTCATTCCAATAGGAAATAATGGTTGGTATGTTAAAAATGGTAAAAGAGCATATTATGACCAACAACCAATAGAAACATCTTGTATGATAGAAGCATTGAAAAAAGCAGAAAAATTAACAGGGAATGAAAAATATGGTAACCTTGCATTGATTGTTTTTGACTGGTTTCTTGGAAGAAATACAAAAGGAGAAATGTTATATGACCCTGTTACAGGTGGATGTTATGATGGCCTTACAAAATCTGGACCCAACAGAAACCAAGGAGCAGAATCAACAATTGCATATTTGCTTGCTCGCCTTGAAATAGAAGAAACTTAAAAATGGCTCAAATTCTAAGTTTCGGATGTAAAGTCAACCAGTATGAGAGTCAGTTAATAAAAGAAAATATAGAAAAAGACCCATTTTTTAATAATCAGAATGATATAGTAATTATTAATTCTTGCTGTGTAACAGAAAAGGTTGAAAATGAAGTTAAAAAAACAATAAGAAAATTACTAAAAGAAAGAAAAAAGGTTTATTTAACAGGTTGTCTTGAAAGAAAATTAAACATGTTAAATGAAAGGTATGAAAATGTAAGAATTATTCCAAAAGAAGAATTTTTTAAAATTAAAAATAAAATTTCTTATTTTAATGGTCATACAAGAAGCTTTGTTAAAATAGAAGATGGTTGTGAAAACTTTTGTTCTTATTGTATTGTCCCATTTTTAAGAGGAAAAATAAAAAGTAGGCCAGAAAAAGAAATTGTTGAAGAAATAAAATGTCTGGCAGACAATGGATATAAAGAAGTAGTTCTTACAGGAATAGACCTTGGCTCGTTTGGAAAAGATACAGGAGAAAGTTTAGTCAATCTTATTGATAAGATTGATAAAATTGAAGGAATAAAAAGGATAAGAATAAGTTCTATTGAAATTTATTATATAGATGAAAAATTTATTAATTCTTTGAAAAATTTTAAAAAATTCTGCCCACATTTTCATATTCCTTTACAGAGCGGGTCTGATAGAATTCTAAAACTTATGGGAAGGAGATATAAATTCAACCAGTATTATGAGAAAATCCAAATGATAAAACAGAATATAGAAAAAGTAACATTTACAACTGATATTATGGTTGGCTTTCCAGGAGAAACTGATGATGATTTTGAAAAGACATGCATTGCTGTTGAAAAAGTTGAATTTTTAAAAGTCCATATATTTCCATATTCTGAAAGAGAAAATACGCCTGCAAAAAACTTATTTAACAAAATTGATATAAAAATAAAAAAAGAAAGAGAAAAAATACTTTTAAAAATTTCAAATTCTGTAAGTAAAAAAGTAAAAGAAAAATTTATAGGCAAGAAATTAGAAGTTTTATTTGAAAAAAAGATAGATAATTTCTGGGAGGGCTATTCTGAAAATTATATACCTATAATTTTAAAATCAGAAGATGATTTAAAAAATAAAATAATCCCTGTATTGCCTTATAAAATTTTTAAAAATTTTCTTTTAAGTGTAGAGTTAAAATGAACTTAAATTTAGCAAGAGTAATTAGTGGCTTTATTCTTTTAATTGTGGGTGTTTTTTTAACTTTTAAACCCCGTATTACTTATGAAAAAGAGGAAATATCAGATATAATTGCTGTAATTGGTATTATACTAATGATTTTTGGTACTGTAATATTACTTTCGCCTTTAATAAGATAAATCACATTTTAATTGAAGAAGAAATTAAAGACAATGCCTCTGCTCTTGTTCTCAAATCTCTCAAAAATATTCCTCTCATTGCTGAAGTAACTATTTTTGTTCCTGGTTTTTGTATCCCTCTCATTATCATACACATATGTTCTGCTTCTATAACCGCCATTGCTCCCTGTGGAGTTAAGACATTCATTATTATATCTACTATCTGATTTGTTATCCTTTCTTGAAGTTGAGGTCTTTTTGAAAGAACATCAACAAGTCTTGCTATTTTACTAATCCCAATAACATTATTCCCATCGGGTAGATATGCAACATGCGCTTTCCCAAAAAATGGTAAAAAATGGTGTTCACACATTGAGAAAAAACTGATATCTTTAATAAGAACAAGTTCATTATATTCTTCTTTAAAAATTTTTCCAAGAATTTTTTTGGGATCAATCTCTATACCACTAAAAATTTCAGAATACATTCTACTTACTCTTTTTGGTGTCTCTTTCAATTTTTTTCTATCTATATTTTTGCCAAGTCCTTCAATTATTAGTTCCATTCCCTTTTCTATCTTCTTTAAGTCCATTTTCTTCTCCTTTTTCAAGTCCTAAAATTCTATCTATTTCTTCGGATGTAAGTGTCTCTTTTTCAAGTAAAACATTGGCAAGAATATCAAGTTTATCCCTGTTTCTCATTATTATTTCCTTCGCTTTCTCTTCTGCTTCTTCAAGTATTCTTTTTATTTCCCTATCAATCTCTCTTGATGTTTCTTCACTGAATTCCCTCTGCTGAACAAGGTCTCTTCCAAGGAATACTGCCTCACGAGTTCTGAAACTTATAGGTCCTAAGTTTTCACTCATTCCCCATTCACAAACCATCTTTTTTGCAATTTCAGTGGCAACTTTTAAATCATTTTCACTACCTGTAAACTTCTTTCCAAAAACAATTTCCTCTGTTGCCCTTCCTGCAAGAAGTGCTGCAAGTGAATTTTTATAATATACATCACTTTCAAGAAACCTATCTTTATCAGGAAGGACATGTGTTATACCAAGGGCTTGACCTCTTGGAATTATTGTAACTTTATGCACAGGATAAACTTCTGGTAAACTTTTTTGAACAAGGGTATGACCTGCCTCATGATAAGCAATAATTTTCTTTTCTTCTTCACTTACATATAAACTTTTTCTTTCAACTCCCATTAAAACCTTATCTTTCGCCTCTTCAAAGTCAACCATCTCTATCTTTTCTTTCCCCTTTCTTGCAGCAAGAAGCGCTGCCTCATTAACAATATTGGCAAGGTCTGCTCCTGAAAGTCCCGGTGTTGCTCTTGCAATTAAAAATAAATCAACTGTTTCAGCAATAGGTTTGTTTTTTGTATGAACTTTTAAAATTTTTTCTCTTGCTTTAACATCTGGAAGAGTAACAACTACTGTTCTATCAAACCTTCCAGGTCTTGTTAAAGCAGGGTCTAAAACATCAGGTCTATTTGTTGCTGCCATTACAATTATTCCCTCATCTGTCTGAAATCCATCCATTTCAACAAGTAGTTGATTTAAAGTTTGTTCTCTTTCATCATGTCCTCCACCAAGTCCTGCAAACCTCTGTCTACCAACCGCATCAATTTCATCTATGAATACAATACAAGGAGAAAGACGTTTTGCCTGCCGAAAAAGGTCTCTCACTCTTGCAGCACCAACTCCAACAAACATTTCAACAAAATCAGAACCACTCATACTTAAAAAAGGAACATTCGCTTCACCTGCAACTGCTTTTGCAAGAAGTGTTTTACCTGTTCCAGGAGGTCCTATTAAAAGAACCCCTTTAGGAATTTTACCGCCTAGCTTTTGAAATCTTTTTGGATTTTTTAAAAATTCTATTACTTCCTGAAGTTCTTCTTTTGCCTCTTCACAACCTGCAACATCTTCAAAAGTTATTCTATTTTTAGGATTTGGTATAAGTGGATTACTTTTAGCAAAAGACATTACTCTATTTCTTTCAAGATTTGCCTGCCTTATCACCATCCAGAAAAGAAAAAAGAAAATTAAAGCAGGGATAATGTATGGAATTATTTCTCCTATGAAATTTCCTGGCTCATATTTAAAAGAAACATTATTTTCTATAAGAATTTTATTTAAATCAGGGTCTTCTCCTATATATGAATAAAATTTACGTCCATCTTTTAACTCCCCATAAACTATACCTTTTTTTATTGTCAAAACACCTTCAATATTCCCTTTTTTTACTTCTTTTATAAAATCACTATAAATTAAATTAACTTTTTTTGCCTGGTACTCAGAAAGTTTTGTAAGGGCAGTAATAAAAAGAAGAAGACCTATTACCCAGATAAGCCCTTTTAAAAAATTTATTGAATTTTTCCCTCCCTTTTCTTCCATGCTTTATATACCTCCTCTCTTAATCTTTTTACAACTTCTTCTGGATTATCTGAATTTTCTACTGCACTTATTACTGCAATTCCGTCTGCGCCTTCTTCTATAACTTTGTTACAATTTTCTATATTTATACCTCCAATGCCTATAATTGGTATAGAGATTAATTTTCTAACCTTCCTTAAAATATCTGTTCCAGTAACTTTTTTCCCAACTTTTGTAGATGATTTAAAAATTGCTCCAATTGCAATATAATCTATATCTTTGTTTTTTAACTTTTTTACTTCTCTTAAATTGCTTGCTGAAACCCCTATAATTTTATCTGGGAGAAGTTTTCTTGCATCTTCTATATTTATGTCATTCTGTCCTATATGAATACCATCACTTTCACAAATAGTCCCTATATCTATTCTGTCATTAATTATATATATTATCTCATCGGAAATAATTTTTTTCAATTCTTTTGCGCATTTTATGAAAAATTTTGTATTATCTCCTTTATATCTTAATTGAATTATATCAGGTTTACCCCTTATAACTTTTTCAGCAAATTTAAAAAAATTTTTATATTCTTCTTTCAAATTAAGAATAACATAGACAGAGGGGACTTTAATTTTTTTTCTATTGAGGAAACTCATAACTTTTTTTTCAACATCATAGATATTAAACCTTGTATTATGAAAAAACTCAAATATCTTTGGATTTAAAACTTTTGAATATTCTTCAAGAACACGTAATGCCTCCTCAATTCTAAAAAAATTTGTCTCTATTAACTCATTAACTTTGAGTTTGTCCTTCCTATTAAGCATTTTCCCTTTATCTTCATTCGCAAATCTTGCACTTTTCAATTTATTAGAAGGGAAAAATAGTAACATCTTTCTTGAAAAATTGTGTCTTATTCTCCTTATTTCATTTAAAATATTCTTATCTTGATAAATAAATCTAAAAGAATCTTCAATGACTCTTAAACCTTCTCTTGCTCTATTAAAATTAGCATCTATTATTCTTAAAATTTTTTGCATTTTTTAAATTCTGTCAAAGAGTGTTAAATTTCCCCCTTCTTTAATATTTTAAGTTTCTTCTATCTTTTCATCTTGTTTTGCTCCTTCTGAATTCCCTATAATATTTGAGACATAAATTTCTATGCTTGATATTCTTTCAACTCCAATCGTATCCTGGAGATAATTTCTTGTTAATTCTTGAATATTATTACAAACTTCCGGTATATTAAGGTTTGAATACAATTTTAGGTTTATTCTTGTTTCAAGTCCTTTTGAAGTAATAATTGCTTTAACCTTAATTGTTTTTATTCCTTCCATCTGTTTTAAAATAGTTGTTGTTATATAATCTTCTATTGCTTTTAGAGAAATTCTTACTCTACCTGTTGGATTGTCAAAAAATATCGCTTTTGTCCTATAAATATAATCAAACCAGTTAACTATCCAGACAATCCCCATAGTCAAAACAATTATTGAAAAAATACCAACTTTATAAGAATTATTTTTTACAAAATTCACGAAAATTTCACATAAATTTTCATTTGAAAAAAATGATAAAAGAGAAAAAATAAAAAAAATACCCGATAATATATAAACTGTGCCGACTATTCTGCTCCATATTTTCATTTTTTTCCCCTTGTTTAAGTATATTTTCCTTAAATTTTTTAAATTAGTCAAAAATTTATGCCCAGAAAATAGTATTTCCAGTTTTATTTGTAAGGAAATCAACTATTAGAAACAGCCCACTTATAACAAACTGTCCTATTATAAGTCCTATAAATAATGGTTTTAATTTTTCATAAATTTTAGCCCCTCCATATCTTAAAACAAAAGATTTTAAAAGCCATGAAATAAATATTGAAAACCATAAAGCATTGGTCATCATTATTGTTGAAAAAGCAAACCCAAGGGGATGGAAAGGGAAATTTAAAAGTTTTATTCTAAAAATAAGTAAAAAGATAGTTAATAAAGCACCTATACCTGTAAAGCCAATATATAACCAGTCAGGGCCTTTTGGATTCTTTATCTTATCTGCAACATATCTTAAAGGATATTGAGGACCACTTACAAAAAACCATGTATTTGCATTTATACCACCATATTTATAACACAAAATTATAGTAGCCCATATTGAAGAAAATAATGTTATAAGAATTGAAATTATTATTGCCCAGAAAACTATCATCTTTTGCTCCTTCATTTCCTCTATCATCTTTAAACCATTTGCAACAGAAGCCATAACAAAAGTTCTAACATCAGAAGCATAAACAAAAGTTAACCCAAGCCCACAGAGATTACTTGCTCCAAGACGAGAAGAACCTAAAAAAGAATTTACAATAACAGGAGAAATAACAGGTGCTCTTGTCGCTGCAAGCCCTCCTTCACATATTACTCTTGTTATTCCTATATAAATTAAAAATGCAAAGAAAATAAATAAAATACTTGGTAGAGGAGACAAACCAGAATATAAAAGCCAGAAGTAAATAAATAAAAAACAAATGATCATTCCTATGGATGCTGTTTTAGGAGATATAATTTCATTTCCTTCTTTCGCTTTTATTATCCTTAGTAAGTTTTTTCTTGAAATCCATAAACCATAAAGAACTATAACAATTAGAGAACCAAGTGATTGCCAACCAAGCAAAGGTCTATCTGCATTATATGGCAAAAATTCTTGTGTTCCAAAACCAGTTATATTAAAAAAGCCCTGTTCAATTGTTGTTAAAAGACAGAAAAACCATAAAGAAAAAGAAAGTGGCAAACTTACAAAATATGTAAAGCCAATCATTGGAAAACTTATTCTAAAACTTAAAGAAAGAGTCCTTCTAAAAATTGGGATATTTTTCACAAGTTGAGCTTGAGGTACTGCAGGAAAATAAAAATGAAGTCCATTTATAATCCCAAAAATAAAAGGTATTAAAAATCCAATCCAGAATAACCAGTTTTTAAAAATATTAGTAGTATCTGAATTTATAAGTTCAACAGGCCCTTTTGTCATTGGATAATTAAGT
This sequence comes from Candidatus Omnitrophota bacterium, assembly GCA_023818745.1. Lineage (GTDB taxonomy): Bacteria > Ratteibacteria > UBA8468 > B48-G9 > JAFGKM01 > JAMWDI01. The sequence goes on along the minus strand of JAMWBY010000028.1, from coordinate 7,479 downwards.
CGTTCATTTTCTGACCATTGTTTATGTATAATTACCATTATAAATACCATTGCAAGATAAATTACTAAAATTAAAGGAATCCATAATGATAATGGTTTAACCCAACTTGCCCATGGTATTTTTTCTCCCTTCGGAAGTCCTTCAAAAAACCATTTTATTGCATTTTCATCAACAACAATTAAATTTTTCTTTATATGAGGAAGAATAAGTGTTTCCCATTCATTCTGAGGATTTGAATAATATTTTATACCACTTATTAAAGGAATAAGATATAAAGTAAGACCCATCGTAGGAATTGCACAGGAAACAATCATCATAATGTAAATAATAAAAAGTTCTGAAATAGTAAGTCCTCTTTTTTTAAAGATTTTTTTAAAAAGATAATTGAAAAGAGTGATAAAAAATATAAAAAAGATTGCAAAGCCAGTTGTAAAATCAATTGTCATATAAGACCCTTGAATTTTGACAAGATTGTAAATATCTGCAGTGCCTATTATAAAACAAAAAACCATTCCTATTATTAATGCTCTCATAAAAATAATTATACAAATTTTTTTCAATATGTTAAAATAAAACTATGCCACTTGATTTTAACTATAAAAAAATAAAAAATCCAGTTTTGAAAGATAAAAAAAACAATTTAAGAGACCCTGCTTGTATCATATATAATGATACAATTTATCTTTTTTTTACAATTCACAACCTTAAAGATAATTCAGTTTGTATTGGAATGACAAGAACAAACAATTTTATTGATTTTGACTATATAAAAGTTATTTCACCTATGGGTTATGCTTCCCCTGGAAATGTTATTAAGGTAAACAACAAATGGATTTTGTGTTATCAGCAATACAAAGAATTTCCCCATTATCTATGTTTTTCTTTTTCAGAAGACCTTGAAATTTGGTCAGAACCAGTAAAATTCTTCAACACAGATAAAACAAATAAATGGAATATAGACCAAAGGACGATTGACCCTTATATAGTCAAAGATGAAAATTGCTGGTGGTGTTTTTATACTGGTTCAAACAGGTGGGGTAAAAAAACAGGATATAATATGATCGGAGTTGCAAAAAGTTATGATCTTTTACAATGGGAAGATATCTCAAAAGAAAAACCAATTATAGGAGTTGATTATGAATGGGAACTGCCTGATGGAAATGAAAATAATTGTGTTATTAGATTAAAGGATAAATGGTTTATGTTATATTCTGCTTCCTTAACATATCAGAAAATTGCATATGCAATAAGTTATGATTTAATATACTGGGAAAAAAGAGGGCTTTGTGATATTCCAATATTTAAAGAATCTGAATTAAGATTTGGAGCTCCATTTATAATAGAAGAACTTTCAAAAGAAAACAAATACTATATGATTTATATGGCAGAGGACAAAAATAACAAAACAAGTTTTATTCTTCTTGAAAGTAATGACCTTATCAGATGGAGATAATTTACTTTAAAAATAACTCTATTACTGGAAAAATGACTTTGGGTTTAACGGGCGGTAAATTTAAAACAATCCCTTCTTTTTCTCCAATCTGTTTTTTATACCATTCACCAAGTCCTATTTTTACTTCACTTGCATCATTTAAAAGTTGCGCATATAAAACCTTTTCTTTATATGCCTTCCCTTCAAGAAATAGAAATTTATAAGGCCATGAAAATATATGCACATATAACCTGTTTTTATTAGGATTATATGTTAATTTACAATTTTCTGGAACTTTAAATTCTTCTTGCGCCTGTGTGCAATTATAGATACTGTTTGAATGGTAATACATCCATTCACCTATTTTTTCAAGCCGTTCTCTCGCTCTATAATCAAACTCCCCTCTTGCGGTTGGACCAACATTTAAAAGTAAATTCCCTCCTTTACTTACACAATCAATAAGTGTCCTTACAATTTCTTCCGGCTGTCTCCATGTTGATTCATCCCTGTAATATCCCCAAGAACCTGAAAATGTCTGACATGACTCCCATATAAGTTTCTTCCCATCTTTTGTTGGCCATTCATATGGAACTATTTGTTCAGGAGTGATAAAATCATATTCATCTTCAAGGTCAAGCCGATTATTTATTAAAATATGTGGCTGTATTTGTCTTATCATTTTTACAAGGTTTTCTGAACCCCAGTCACTTTTTCCTTTCCCGTCAGGCCCTGGATAACTAAAATCTAGCCAGAGTATATCAATTTTCCCATATTCTGTAAGAAGTTCTTTAATCTGGCCATGTAAGTATTCTCTATATTTTGACATATCTCTTTCTTTATTGAGTTTCTCTTTTTCAGGATGATTTCTTAAAGGATGATGTCTATCAATTGTAAAATGAGGATGATGCCAGTCAATTAAAGAATAATAAAAACCAATTTTAAACCCCTCTTTTCTAAATGCTTCAACAAATTCTCTTAAAAGGTCTCTTCTTGCTGGAGTATTTGTCACTTTATAGTCAGTTAATTTTGAGTCCCATAAACAGAACCCTTCATGATGTTTTGTTGTTATCACCGCATATTTCATCCCTGCTTTTTTTGCTAATTTTGCCCATTCTTCTGGATTATAAAGATCTGGATTAAACCTTGTAAAATATTTATCATCATAAATTTCATCTGGTATCTCTTCCCTACTTTTTACCCATTCATGTCTTGCAGCAAGTGAATATAATCCCCAGTGAATAAAAAGTCCAAATCTTGCATTAAAAAACCATTCATAATCACCTTTTCCTTTTCTAATTTCATACATTTTTGCCTCCTTTTAATTTTTTAGTTTACCAAAACCATATTTTTTTTCAAATCCCTATTAAATTTGACCTTAAATAAAACAAAAGAGTAAAATATAAAAAAAGGAGGAGAAAATGAAAATTAAAACAATTAAAGATAGAAACTATAAAGGTAAAAAGGTTTTTTTAAGAGTAGATTATAATGTTCCTATTGAAAAAGGTATTATTACTGATGATACAAGAATTACTGCTACTATTCCTACTTTAGAATATCTTTTATCTCAAGGTGCAATTTTAATACTTGCTTCTCATCTTGGAAGACCAAAAGGGAAACCAAATCCAGAATTCAGTTTAAAACCCGTGGCAGAAAGATTATCCCAGATTATAAAAAAAAATGTAAAATTTGTTCCTGATTGTATTGGAGATGATGTAAAAAAAATGATAAATTCATTAAAAGAAGGAGATATTCTTTTACTTGAAAATTTAAGATTTCATCCTGAAGAAGAGGAGGGTTCTGAAAATTTTGCAAAAGAACTATCTTCTTTATGTGACTGTTATGTAAATGATGCTTTTGGCACATGCCATAGAGAACATGCTTCTGTATATACAATAACAAAATTTGTCAAAGATGTTGCTGCTGGTTTTTTAATTGAAAAAGAAGTTGGTGCACTTTCTAAATTACTCACAGACCCAGAAAAACCTTTTCTTCTAATTCTTGGGGGTGCAAAAGTTGCTGATAAAATAGGAATTGTTAAAAATCTTCTTGATAAAGTTGATACAATTATTACAGGTGGAGTTATGGCTTATACATTCATTAAAGCAAAAAATTGGGAAATAGGCGATTCAAAAGTTGAAGAAGAAGCTATCCCTCTTGCAAAAGAAATAATCAAAGAGATAAATAAAAGACATCTTGAATTCCATACACCTTTAGACCATGTAGTAGTTCAAAAAATCTCTGAAGATGCAATCTCAATTGTAACAGAAAGAGGCACTGTGCCACATGGATGGATAGGAGTTGACATAGGACCATCTGCAATTGAAGAATATACTGATTGTATAAAAAGAGCAAAGACGATTTTCTGGAATGGCCCTATGGGTATTTATGAAATAGAAAAATTTGCAAAAGGGACAATAGAAATAGCAAAAGCAATAGGAAGAACAGATGCCTTTTCTGTTATAGGAGGAGGGGATTCAGTAGCAGCAGTTAATAAAGCAGGTGTTGCAGATAAAATTTCCCATATATGTACAGGTGGAGGCGCATCACTTGAATTTCTTGAAAGAGGAACATTGCCTGGACTTGAAGTCCTTAAAGAAGAATAAAAACAATTCACCCAAAGGAGGAATATGAAAAAAACTCTTATTGCTGGTAATTGGAAGATGTTTAAAACACCTTCAGAATCAGTAAGATTTGTTTTTGATTTAATAAAAAATTTAAAAAAATATGAGGATAGAGATGTTCTTCTATGCCCACCTTTTACCTCTCTTTATCCTATATCTCAAATACTCACAAACACTTCTATTAAACTTGGGGCCCAAAATGTATATTTTGAAAATGAAGGTGCATATACAGGAGAAATTTCTCCTTTAATGCTTAAAGATATAGGAGTTAAATATGTTATATGTGGACACTCTGAGAGAAGAAATATTTTTGGAGAAACAGATGAAATTATCAACAAAAAATTAAAAAAGGTTGCTGAAACAGGAATGAACCCTATATTATGTGTTGGTGAAAAATTAGAAGAAAGAGAAAAAGGCGAGACATTCTGGGTAATTGAAAATCAGATAAAAAAATGTCTTGAAAACTTTAAAGATATAGAAAAACTTGTAATTGCTTATGAACCTGTCTGGGCAATTGGAACAGGCAAAACCGCATTACCACAACAAGCACAAGAAGTTCACATTTTTATAAGAGAATTAATAAGCACTCTTTATAACAAAGAGGCAGGAGAAAATCTTATTATTCTTTATGGAGGAAGTGTAAAACCTGAAAATATTGATTCTCTTATGAAAGAAAAAGATATAGATGGAGTTCTTGTTGGAGGAGCGTGTCTTATAATAGATTCATTTTTAAAGATTATTGATTACAAAACAGAGAGTCAAAATGCTTAATGATTATAGACATATGATGTTTGATTATTTCATAAAAAGAACAAGGAAGATTTATAAAGAAAGAAAAGAGAAATTACAAAAAATAAAAAACAGGCAAGATGCAGAAATTTATAAAAAAGAAGTAAAAGAAAAAATAAAAAAATCATTTTTCCCTCTGCCAGAAAAAACACCTTTAAATTCAAGAATAACAGGAGAAGTAAAAAGAGATAAATACAGAATAGAAAAAATTATTTTTGAATCAAGGCCTGAATGTTTTGTAACTGCAAATTTATATATTCCAGAAAAAATTGAGCCACCTTATCCTGCTATAGTTGCTTCCTGCGGTCATTCAGCAGAAGGAAAAGCAGAACCAATGTATCAGGAATTCTCTCAGCGACTTGTTAATAATGGTTTTTTAGTTTTGATATATGACCCTTTCAATCAGGGAGAAAGAGACCAGTATTACTATTTACCCAAAAAATCTGGTTTAAGAAGGTCCTGCACCTTTGCTCATAATATGATGGGAAAACAATTAAATCTTATTGATGAATTTTTTGGTTCATGGCGTGTATGGGATGGCATTAGAGCGATTGATTATATCACAACAACAACCCAGTGGGATAAAAATTTTATTGGAATGACAGGAAATTCAGGTGGTGGAACTTTAACAACATGGATATGGGCTTGTGAAGAAAGGTTAAAAGGTGCTGCTCCAAGTTGTTTTATTACACCTTTTTTATACAATCTTGAAAATGAATATCCACAGGATAGAGAACAATATCCACCTGGGGTTCTTGGCAGAGAAATTGAACTTGCTGACTTTTTTATTTCAAGGGCACCAGAGCCAGTAATACTTCTTGGACAGAAATATGATGCCTTTGATATAAGGGGATTTGAAGAGATTTGTAATGAAGTTAAATGGTTTTATTCTCTTTTAGGTAAAGAAGATAATTTTCAATATTTTATAGGCAATAATCCCCATGGGTATTATCCAGATGCACAAAAGGAAATGGTTAAATTTTTCTGTAAAATTGCAAATAAAGAAGTTATTGATTTAGAACCTGAAATAAAAATAGAAGAACCAGAAATATTATTTGCAACAAAAAAGGGAAATGTTATTGCTGAAGGTTCAAAACCAATATATGTAATGATAGGAGAAAAGGCAGAAGCAATAATAAAAGAGAGAAAGAAACTGGATGAAAAAGAATTGAAAGAAGAAATAAGAAAATTATTTAAAATACCAGAAAGTATAGAAATCCCTCATTACAGGATATTAAGACCGATAGAGGAAGAAGGAAAAGTTATTGGAAGATATGCAGTTGAAACAGAAGAAAACATATGGGTTATTTTAAAGAAAAGGATGGTAGAAGCAGAAAAAGTATTTTATTTAAGCGCAGAAAAGGAGATAAATCTTTTTTTACCAAATCTTTCTTCTGAAGATGATATAAAAAAACAAAAAGAAACACCTGCATATTTCATAGATGTAAGAGGAATTGGAGAATCAATGCCTTGTTTGAAAAAGGACTTTTATCATCCTTATGGATATGATTATATGTTTGATGGATTTTACATTTTATTTGAAGAGAGTTACCTTGGAAAAAGGATTTATGATGTCCTTTGTGTAATAAAACTTCTAAATTCAAAAGGATGCGAAATAATAAATCTTTATGGAGATGGTATTGGTTCCATAATCTCACTTTTTGTATCTTTATTTTCCAATTCTATAAAAAAGTTGACCCTTAAAAATTTACCAGATTCATATTTTTCTCTTACAAAAATCCCTTCTGTTAAAATTCCTTGTTCATCTATGCCAAAAGGGATACTTAAAATAACAGATATACCTGAAATCATTGAATTTTTAAAAAAGAATGTTGAAATATGTTTATTGAAATAAAAGTTTTCTTATTCTTTCTATTGTTTTTTCTTTACCAAGTAATTCTATCATCCCAAATAAATCAGGCCCTTTTGTTCTTCCACTAACTGCAAATCTTAATGGATGAAAGACCATTGATGTCTTAATACATTTTTCTTTACAATAATCCCTTACCTTACTTTCAATTTCCTCTCTTTTAAAACTATCCATCTTTTCAAAAATATTTACAAGTTCTTCAAGTATCTTTTTTGTTTCCCAATTTATAAGTTTTTCAAAATTTTCTTTCTCATATTCAGGCTCTTTCAGGAAAAATTCTATTAAAAAAGGGACTTCTTTTAATGTCTTTATTTTTTCCTGTTCAAGAGATATTGCCTTTTTTATATATTCTTCTTTTTCTTTATCAACTTTATCTATAAGTCCTTCCTTTTTCAAAAAATTTAGGGATAAATTATAAATTCTATCAATTGAACTATTTCTTATATAAAAACTATTCATCCATAACAATTTTTCAGGGTCAAATACAGCACTTGCTTTATGACATCTTTCAATTGAAAATTCATTTATTAATTCTTCTTTTGTAAAAATCTCTTTACTTTCAGGAACTCCCCATCCAAGAAGAGAAATATAATTAAAAAATGCCTCAGGTAAATATCCTTGTTCTCTATATGCTCTTACAGATGTTGCTCCATGGCGCTTGCTTAATCTTGTTCTATCAGGGCCAAGTGTCATTGACATATGAGCAAATTGAGGAATTTCTGCACCAATTGCTTTAAAAATCAAGATATGTTTTGGAGTATTTGAAA
>JAMWBY010000027.1 GCA_023818745.1 Candidatus Omnitrophota bacterium | reverse complement strand
AAAAAATATACAAGTTCAGCCACTTCTTCTGGTTTCCCAAATCTTCCAAGTGGTATTAATTTTAACATTTCTTCTTTTACTTTGTCAGGTAAATTTTCTGTCATTTTTGTCATTATATATCCAGGTGATACTGCATTTACATTTATTCCGCCTCTTGCAAATTCTTTTGCACATGTTTTTGTTAAAGCAATAAGTCCACCTTTAGAAGAGGAATAATTTACTTGTCCTATATTACCAATTTCTCCTATTATTGAAGCAATATTCACAATTTTTCCTTTTTTCTGTTTATACATAATTTGACCTATTATTTTACAACATAAAAAAGGACCTTTCAAGTTAACGTTTAAAACATCATCCCAATCCTTTTCACTCATCCTGAAGATGATTTTGTCTTTTGTAATTCCAGCATTATTTATCAGAACATCAATTTTCCCCCATTTTTCAATAATCTCCTTACTACCTTCTTCTACTTGACTTTCAATTGTAATATCAATTTTTTTTGATATTGTTTCAATTCCTTTCTCTATCAAAGATTTTTCAAATTCCTCATCAATAAAAATGTCCCATAAAGCAAGTTTTGCATTATTTTCTCCAAATTTTCTTGCAAGTGCTTTTCCTATTCCACCAAAAGCACCTGTGATTAAAACAACTTTATCTTTAAACATTATCCACCTCCTCCTGTTTTAAAAATGAAATAAAATTATTCAATGTATCTGGATTTTCAATATTAAAAGAAGGGATATCAGGAACAATAGTTTCTATAAGTTTTTTTAATACATTTTTAGGACCTATTTCTAAAAAACATTCAATGCCTTCATTTTTCATATTCTCAATTATTTCAACCCACTTTACAGTAGAATAAAGTTGCTTTAAAATCCCATCTTTAATTTCCTCTTTATTAGTTGTTTTTTTACCTGAAAAATTCATATATATAGGAAATGTTGGATTTTTAAATTCAATTTTTTCAATCTCTTTTTTCAAAAGTTCGACTCCTTCCTTCATAAACTTTGTATGGAAAGGACCACTAACTTTTAAAAAAACACTTTTTATTCTTTTTTCTTTTAAGTAATTATTTAATTTTTCAATCTCTTCTTTTCTCCCTCCAATTACAATTTGAGTATAGGAATTTATATTTGAAATTTCAACATCATAATTTTTTATTATTTCTTCAACATCCTTAATTGACACTCCTATAACTGCAAGCAAAGTTCCATTTGTTTTTTCAGAAATCTCATTCATTATTTCTGCTCTTTTTTTGACTATGTAAAAACCTTCTTCTATTGAAAAAACTTTACTTGCACATAATGCCGAATATTCCCCTAAACTATGTCCTGCTACACAAAATGGTGTTAAATTTGTTTTATCACAGAAATATTTCCAGCATATTAAACTTATTCCAAAAACAGAAGGTTGACAGTATAAAGTTTTTGTCAGTTCTTCAATAGGACCATTAAATATTTTTTCTATTAGTGGAAGGTTTGTTATTCTTTCCCCTATTTCAAGAATTTCATAATATTTTTTATTTTCCTCAATTATTTCTTTTCCCATTCCAACATATTGAGATGCCTGCCCTGGAAAAACAACTCCTATTTTCATTTTATCCACCTTATTAAATTTGCTGCCCATGTAAGACCAGCACCAAAAGCAACTGTTATTATTAAATCATCCTTTTTTATCCTTCCTTCCTTAACTGCTTCATCAAGAGCAACAGGAACACATGCAGCAGACATATTCCCGTATTTTTCAATATTTATAAAGAATTTTTCAATAGGAATATCTAAATTTTTAGCAACTCCTGCTATAATTCTATAATTTGCCTGATGGGGAATAATAATTGAAATATCTTCCTTTTTAAGTTTATTTCTTTCAAGGAGTTTATTAACTGCCTCACTCATAGAATATATAGCAATTTTAAAAAGTGTGGAACCTTCCATTTTCATAAATCCCATTCTTTTTTCAACAGTTTCAAAAGAACAAGGATATAATGAACCACCTGCAGGAGTATAAAGTAAGTCGCCATAATTCCCATTTGAAGATAAAAAAGAATCAATTATTCCTTCTTTCTCTGAAAAACTTACAATTGCTGCACCTGCTCCATCTCCAAGTAAAACACATGTGCTTCTATCGGTATAATCTGTTAATCTGCTCATACATTCTGAAGCAATCACAAGTCCTTTTTTATAGCCGCACCCTACGATTAATCCTTTTGCTATCTCAAGTCCATAAATAAAACCAGAACATGCTGCCTGAAAGTCAAAGGAAGGGATATTTTCAAGTTCAAGTTTTTTTTGAATTATACAAGCAGTTGATGGAAAATACATATCTGAAGTTATTGTTGCGCATATTATAAACTCAATTTCTTCTTTTTTTATCTTTGAATCTTCTATTGCTTTTAAAGATGCGAAAACCCCAAGGTCCGAAGCAGAATATTCTTTTGGACATATTCTTCTTTCTTTTATTCCTGTTCTTGAAACAATCCACTCATCACTTGTATCAACCATCATTTCCATATCTCTATTTGTTAACCTTAATTCGGGAAGATAAGAACCTGTTCCTATTATTGCTATACCCATTTGAATTCCTTTATTTTTTCAAGTAAATTTGTTTCAACAATTTTTTCTCCAAGTTTTATAGCATTATATATAGCCCTTGGAGAACTCCTTCCATGACTTATAATTACATTTCCATTAACTCCAAGTAAAATACCCCCACCATATTCAGCATAATCTGCTTTTTTTGCAAAATTTTTTAAATTTTTGCTTATCAATAATGTCCCAATCTTACCTGTAAGATTTTTCATCAATTCCTTCATTAATATGGTTCTGAAAGCCCTTGTTATACCTTCTGATGTTTTCAAAACAACGTTTCCCGTAAATCCATCTGTAACAATTACATCTGCTTTACCTGTGAATATTTCATACCCTTCTATATTTCCTATAAAATTTATTTTCCCGCATTCCTTTAAAAGATTATATGTCTGTCTTCTTAGTTCATCACCTTTTGTTTCTTCCTCTCCAATATTCAGAAGAGCAACTTTGGGATTTTCAACTTTAAAAACAATTTTTGAGTAAAGATACCCCAATATACTTGATTGGAAAAGATGATTTGCTTTTGGATTTACATTTGCACCAGCATCCATAAATATAGTTGTTTTACCAAGAACATTAGGAAAAAGAACTGCAATAGAAGGTCTTTCAATTCCTTCTATCATTCCAAGTTCTGAGATTGCAAGAGATACAAAAGCAGAAGTGTTGCCTGCACTTAAAGAAAAATCAACTTTTTTTTCTTTTAAAAGTTGTATGGTTAATTTCATAGAAGTATTTTTTTTTAAAAGACTTAGAGAAACCTTTTCATTCATAGAAATAAAATCATCACATTCAACAATTTCTATAAATGAAGGAGGTGTTTTTAAAACTTTATTTATTTTTTCTTTGTTTCCTATAAGAAAAACTTTTAAATTACTTTCTTTAATAAATTGACAACTTTTAACAGGAGAAGCAGGTGCATTATCACCTCCCATAGCATCAATAGCGATTTTTATTACTCTCATTTTTTACTTTCTATTTTAATTACTTGAACACCTCTATAATATCCACAAACTTTACATACAAAATGAGGTAGTTTCAATGCACCACAATTAGGGCATTTACTTAAAGATACATTTTTTATTTTTTTTGTACTTCTTCTTTTTGCAGTTCTACTTTTTGAATGTTTTCTTTTAGGATTTGGCATTCTTGCCCCCTTTTAATTTTTTTTCAAGAAATTTTTCAACTACTTTAGGAACAAAACATGAAATCGGTCCATTTAATTTTGCTATTTCTTTAACAATTGAAGAACTGATATAGAAAAATTCTTCTCTTGGCATCAAAAAAATTGTTTCTATTTCTTTATTTAATTTTCTATTTACAAGAACCATCTGAAATTCATAATCAAAATCACTTATGGCTCTTAAACCTCTGATAATAATTTTTATTTTTTTTCTTCTAAGGTAATCAACAAGAAGTCCATCAAAAGTGTCAACTACAACATTTTTGTTATTTTTAAATACCTCTTTTATCATTAGAACTCTTTCTTCAATAGAAAATAAGAAATCTTTTCTTGGAAAACTACTAACAGCAATAAAAATTTTATCAAGAATTTTTAAGCTTCTTTCTACCACATCAATATGACCATATGTTATCGGGTCAAATGTTCCTGGATAAACACCTATTTTTTTCATTTAATTCTCCTTAAATAAGTTAATCCTGTCTTTCCATATTTTTTCTTTTTAATAACTTCATAACCTTCAACAACAGGCAAATTTTTTTTAAATTCATGTTCAATTACCATAATCCCATTTTTTTTTAAAATATTTAATTTTATAATTTTTTCCATTATTCTTTCAAGTTTAGAAATTGAGAAATCATATGGTGGGTCTCCAATAATCAAATCAAATTTAAAATTTCTAAGTTTTTCAATTTCATATTCACAATCACCTTTAATTACCTCACATTTTTTTTCTAAATCTAAAGATTTTATATTTTCTTTTATTATTTCAATCCCCCTTTTGTTCATTTCAATAAATATGACTTTTTTTGCTCCATGACTTATTGCTTCAATTCCAAGTAATCCACTCCCTGCAAATATCTCCATAACTTTTTTGTTGACTATCCATCCTCTTAAACTGTCAAAAATCGCTTCTCTCACAACATCCTTTGTAGGTCTTATATCTTGATTTTTTATAAATTTTAATTTTCTTCCTTTATAGATACCACTTATGACTCTCATATTTTAAATCGTGTAGGACTTTTTTTAATCCAGTCAACAACGATAGAAGAAGCAATAAATATAGATGAATATGTTCCAACTATAAAACCAACTAATAAACAGAAAGAAAAAGTTTTTAATGTTTCTCCACCAAAAATAAAAATAACCAAAACAACAAAAATGGTTGTTAACACTGTTAAAAGAGTCCTACTTAAAGTTTCATTTATACTCTTATTAAATACTGAAATATAATCACTACTTCTTGTTTTTCTTAAATTTTCTCTTATTCTATCAAATATAACAACAGTATCATTAACAGAATAACCTGCGATTGTTAATAAAGCAGCAATAACTAAACCATCAATTTGTTTATTAGTAAAAGCAATAAATGAAAGAACTACTAACAGATCATGGAAAATTGCTATTGTGGCAGCAACAGCAAATTTAAATTCAAATCTAATTGTCAAATAAATCAATATTCCAATTATACCTATCAAAAATGCCTTAATTGCTTTTTTTCGTAAACTTATACTCATAGAAGGAGAAACAATTGACTTACCTTTTACTATAAAATCACCAAAATTTTCTCTCAATTTATCAATAACAATATCAGAAGTTTTTTGAGGCAACCTTATCAAGAAGTTTTTTCTCTCAGTTCCAAGTTCCTGAACTGTGAAAGAACCAATTTTTGTTTCTGAAATTACTTTTCTTAAATTAACAATATCTATTTTTTGATTAAATTCAACGTTAATTAAATCGCCTCCAATAAAATCCACACCAAAATTTTTTTCTCCTTTTAAAATAATTAGAGCCATTCCTATAATTATTATTAAACAGGAAAAGATATAAAAAAATTTCCTTTTTCCGATAAAATTAATATTCGTATTTTTTATAAATTCCATTTTATATCCTTAATTTTTCTATCTTTCTGTTTATAATAATCCAGTCAACTATTACTTTTGTAGCAAATACAGCAGTAAATAAATTTGCTATAATTCCAATACTTAAAGTTAATCCAAATCCTTTTATTGCTCCTTCTCCAAAAATAAATAAAACAAGTCCTGTAATTAAAGTTGTTATATTTGAATCAATAATTGCTGACCATGCTTTATGATAACCAGCGTCAACACTTGCCTTAGGAGACTTCCCTGCCTTTAACTCTTCTCTTATTCTTTCAAAAATTAAAACATTGGCATCAACAGCCATTCCACAAGTTAAAGCAATTCCAGCAATTCCAGGTAAAGTTAAAACACCACCTATTCCAGCTATAATTCCCAATAATATTAAAATATTTAATGCAAGAGCAAAATCTGCTAAAAAACCAAAATGTAAATAATAAAAAATCATAAATATTATAACTATTATTGCTCCATAAAGAGATGCTTTAATTCCCTTCTGTATATATTCTCTTCCTAAAGTTGGACCTACTACTTCCTGATAAATAATATTCAATTTCGCAGGTAAAGCGCCTGACCTTAAAACAATAGCAAGTTCTCTTGCTTCTTCCATTGTAAATTTTCCAGTTATAACTGCTTTCCCTTCTGGTATTCTCTCCCTTATTTGTGGTGCACTTTTTATAACTCCATCAAGAACAATTGCAAGTCGTCTTCCAATATTTTTTCCAGTCACTTCTTCAAAAATCTTTGCACCTTCTTTATCAAGAACTAAATTTACATCAGGAAACCCAGTTCTATCATAACCAACATAAGCATCAACTATATATTTTCCAGTTAATTCAGGTTGACTTTTAAGAAGTAAAGGTTGTGTTTCTCTATAAATACCTCTTTCATCTTTTTCTTTTAAATATAATAGTTCATATCCTTCAGGAATATCTCCACTTAATGCCTTTTTATATAAATTTTCATCTTCAACAACAAGCTTAAATTCAAGTAGTGCAGTTTTACCTATAAGTTCAATTGCTTTTTCAGGTTCCTGTACACCAGGTAAATCTACTACAATCCTATCTGTTCCTTCTTTCTGTATAACTGGTTCTGTTATTCCAAGTGCATCAATTCTATTTCTTATAATTTCAAGTGCTCTTTCTGTTAAATCAGAAGCAGCTTTTTCATCTATATTTTTTTCTTTTTCTATTTCAAGAACAATATGAACTCCTCCTTGTAAATCAAGACCTCTTTTTATCTTTTTTTCTGGGGGGTAAATTAGATATAAACAGAATCCTATAACTACTATAATTACTCCAAATTTAATTGCAAATGTTGTCTTCATTTATATACCTCTTTTGGTTCAAATTTTTTTTCTTCCACCACTTTAAAATCCCCATTTTCAAGTTTTCTGAAGAAACAGGTATAATAACCTTTATGACAGGCACCACATTTTTGTTCTACTTTAAAAAGTAATGTATCTTCATCACAATCAATATAAATTTCTTTCACATATTGAAAATGACCTGATTGTTCTCCTTTTATCCATAATTTTTTTCTCCTTCTACTATAATAATGCATTTTACCTGTTTGTAATGTTTTTTCAAGCGCCTCTTTATTCATATATGCAACCATTAATACTTTTCCCTCTATATCCTGAACCACTGTAACAATCAATCCATTTTCATCAAACTTAATTTTATTTAAAATATTTTCCATTTTTTCGTTATAAATTTTATAATATTTTTCAAAATGGCAAAACAAAATAAAGATATCATAAAAAGAAAATTATGGCAAATTTTGTTAGAAATCCCGATAGGAGAAACAATAAATTATTCAAAACTGAGTAAAAAATTAAAAACACCAGAGAAAACAAGATATATAGCATCTCTTCTTAAAGAAAACCCTTATCCTATATCAATTCCATGCCACAGAGTAATACATAAAAATGGTAAAATAGGAAAATATATCTGGAGAGAAAGTTTTAAAAAATTCCTACTTGACTGGGAAAAACTATTTAAATAATTCTTCAATTAGTTTTAATGTCTCTTCAACAAGTTCTCTCCCCCCTTCTGGACCAACTATATTTGAAGGAGAAACACTTCCATATCCACCACCTTTTACAGACCTTGTAGTAGGAAGATATGTTCCTGGACCTGTCAACTGAACAACAAAAGTT
Source organism: Candidatus Omnitrophota bacterium (assembly GCA_023818745.1). Classification (GTDB taxonomy): domain Bacteria; phylum Ratteibacteria; class UBA8468; order B48-G9; family JAFGKM01; genus JAMWDI01. The sequence goes on along the minus strand of JAMWBY010000027.1, from coordinate 7,294 downwards.
TGTATTGCTTTACTTCTGGCTTTAATCTGAATTCCATAGTCAAGATAAAGTTCAAAAGGATTAGTAGCAAAAACAATATCACCCAACCTCAAAATGTGCAGAACAATTTCAATTTTAGGGTTTATCTTTTGTCTCTCAAATTTATCCTTTACACTCATAAACCACTGTGCTCTTCTATAATTATAAGTTATAGGAACATACCATCTCTTTTCTCTTCTTTTCTCTGGATTTTCTTCTAATTCTTTTTTCAATCTCTCATATTCTTTATAGTGTTTCTCTGCTTCTTTTAGACAAAAATTCAATTCTTCATCTGTTATCTTACGTCTACTTAAAAGAACTTTCTTATAAATATAAGAAAAAATAGGGTCAAAAGAAATCTCTCTTTTTATAAGAGGTAAAATTTTTTCAATTCCATCTGCAATTCTAATAGAAATTTCTTCCCTTTCCGTTCTTCCTGAGAGATTCAACATTCTTTCTTCACCCTTTTTATTTATTAAAATATGGGGTGATTGGTCTCCTGCTGAACTACATTGAGCAAGAACAAAAATATCTTCCCCAAATCTTTTTCTCAATTCATTTCTTGTTTCACTCCAAAAATCAGCACTTATTAAAAATTCACCTTCACTTACCTGTGATGGACACGCTAAATTTACAACAAAGCCGGTTAACTTTTCCTCTCTATCAAAAGTTGCCATAATATTTAAAGAGTGGTCTTCATATCCCTCTATATGACTGAAATCAGGGTCATCTGTTTTTCCATACATTTGAGAATAACCATCATAATAAGAAACTCTTCTATTTCTTCCAACAATTGCAAAACCAAGTCCATAACCTATTCCGCTTTCTTTTTTATTTTCCCATGCATTTTTTATTCCAACTGCAATTTTCTCTGCTGCAAATTCAATATACTCTTTTATTTACATAACAGGTAAATCAATCCCATAAATTTCTCTTATACTTTTTCCCTCTGTTCCTCTTATTACATCTCCTCCAGGTTCAGGTGCTGTATGGGTATGTGTAGCATTAATTATAATTCTTGTTTCATCAATATTAGGTAGTATTTTTTTTGCCTGTTCTACAATACTCTTCTTAAATTCAAAAGGAATAACAACTAAGTCACAACTTATCCATATTACATAATCTTTATCTTTATCAATTATAAGAATTGTTGAAGTTATAGGGTCTTTTACACCTTCTGAAACTCTTGCATGAAATTGTCCACATAAACAAACTGGCTTGTCAGGTGTTATATTTACTTGTTCCCATCCAATTAATAATTTCCCCATTTTACTCTCCTTTATTTTAAAAATTGTTCAGATTTTTTCAATAAATTTTTTAGTTCCTATTTCTTTTATATAATCAATTACTTTTTTAATTCCAATCCCAACAAGTTCTGCTACTTTTTCGTTATTTGGTGCTCTCAATGGCTCAGTCATTCCAAAATGTGTATCACAATGTTTTTGAGCATTTGGATATTCTTCAGGATCATAATTTATCTCCTTTCCATAATATTTACAACTCCAAAGGTGTATAAGTTGAGTACATCGTAAACACTTTTCCATTTTCCTCTACACATAGTATAGGTCATTAAACTTATTTTCATTTTTTAAAATCGGAATTTTTAATGTTGACAAAAATATGATATACTAAAAATAAAAAAGTGAAAGTGGAGGATGAAATGGCTCTAAAACCACTTGATATATTTAAGTTTTTGCCAAAAACAAATTGTAAAGAATGTGGATATCCTACCTGTCTTGCTTTTGCAATGCAAATTGCAATTGGTAAAGCTGAACTATCCCAATGTCCTTATGTGAGCGAAGAGGCAAAAAAACAACTGTCTGCTGAAAGTGCACCTCCAATAAAAACAATTAGTGTCGGAAATAAAGAAAAAATAAATCTTGGTGGTGAAACTGTTTTGTATAGACATGAAAAAACATTTTACAATCCAACGGGTATTGGTGTTTTAATTAAGGAAGATATGAAAGATGAAGAAATTGAAAAAGAAATAAAAAATATAATTGAATTTAAATATGAAAGAGTTGGTGTTGTTTTAAAAGGGGAATTTATAGGTATTCAAGATACGGGTAAAGGAAGGTTTGTTGAAATAGTCAATAAATGTTATCAAACAGGAAAAAATTTAATATTGATCACAGATGATTATGAAAATTTAAAAAATAGTTTAAAGTTATCTAAAGATGTAAGACCAATTGTATTTTCACAAAATATAACAGATGAAATTATTCAACTTATTAAAGAATTCAATGTCCCAGTTGTTGTTAGTGGCAAAAATTTAGAAGAAATTATTCAAAAAATTCAGAAATTACAGAATTTTGGGATTTCTGATATTATTTTGTATCCTGAAAATAAAAAAATTGCAGATTTATTTAAAAATCTTATTTTTATCAGAAGAGGCGCTATTTTGAAAAAAATAAAAGAGATAGGATATCCTGTTCTAACTATTCCTGCATTTTTAACAGATAATTACCTTGAGGAAGGAATATATGCTGGAATTTTTATAGCCAAATATGGAAGCATTGTTTTACTTTCTAAAATAAATGGAGAAGTTTTATATCCTCTTTTAATTGAACGACTTAACATATTTACAGACCCACAGAGACCTATGACAACGCCTGAAGGAGTTTATGAAATAGGAAAACCTGATGAAAATTCTCCTGTTTTTATAACCACAAATTTTTCACTTACCTATTTTATTGTCGCAGGAGAAATTGAAAATTCAAAAATTCCTGCATATTTACTTATCCAAGATACAGAAGGTTTATCAGTTTTAACTGCTTGGGCAGCAGATAAATTTAATGCTGAAACAATTGCAGCGCTTGTTAAGAAAACTAAAATAGGAGAAAAAGTTAATAAAAAGGTTCTTATAATTCCAGGGGTGGTTGCTCAAATTTATGGGGAACTTGAGGAAGAATTACCTGATTGGAAGATTATCCTTGGCCCAAGAGAAGCAGCACATATTCCTGTATTTTTAAAAAGTGTAGAAATTTAAAAGGGGGGATTTATATGATTTTAATAGGGGAAAACATAAATATAATGAATAAAAAAATTAAATCTGCAATGATTGAAAGAAAAAAAGAGATAATACAGAAAATTGCTATTGAAAGCAAAAATAATGGTGTAGATTATCTTGATATAAATATTGGTCCAGCGAGAAAAGATGGTTCTTTTTTAATGGAATGGATTATAAAAATATTAAAAGAAGTTTGCGATTTACCCTTATCCCTTGATACAACAAATATTTCTGCATTAAAAGTTGGGCTTGAAATAGAAGGAGAAAAAGCAATTATAAATTCTATTCAGGCAACAGAAGAAAGGATGGAAGAACTTCTTCCTCTTGTAAAAAAATATAACTGTAAATTTATTGGATTACTTCTTGGAAAAGAAGGTATGCCAAGAGATGAAAATGAAAGAGGTGCAATTGCAGCAAACTTTCTTGCCAAAATAGATGAATATGGAATACCCCATTCTTCTGTTTTTTTTGACCCAATTGTCCTTCCTGTCAGATTCCAACAGGAACAGGTGGTTTCGGTCCTTGAATTTATGAAAATGTTTAAAGAACTTTTTCCTGATTGTAATGCAACCTGTGGACTTTCAAATGTGTCAAATGGTGCTTTAAATGAATTAAGAGGACTAATAAATAGAACATATCTTACTATGCTTTTGAAATATGGAATGAATAGTGCAATTGTTGATGCTTATGATAAGGAATTGATTTCTATAATAAGGGGAGAAAAAGAGAATATCAAAAATCTAATTTGGAAAGCGATGGATGAAGAAATAGATATTTCAAATCTAAACGAAGAAGAAAAGAATTATGTGAAGACAGTTTATATATTACAGGGAAAATCAATTTATTCTGATTCATATTTAAAACTTTAAAATGGAAAAGTCACTTATAGAGGTTTTCAATAGAAGTTTTGAAGAGATAAAAAAAATTGCTGAAAAAGGAAAAATTAAAAAATATGTTGAATTTAAAGAGAATAAAATTTTTACATTTTATTTTAACGAGAGAATAGAAATAGATTTAAAAAGTGGTAAATTTTATCCAAATATAGATGATAGAGAAAAAGTTTTGATTTTACATTATTTATCCAAAGAATGTAAAACTAATCCCAACGGAATTATAACTTTTAAAGACCTTCCTGAAGGAACCTTTTATTTTCCATCTATCTATTCAAGAATTCATAAACCCTTAATTGAAAAATATGGGAAAAGACCTGATGATTTTGTAGAAAAAATGGTTGGAATTGGTGGAACAAAGATTTCTGATTATTCTGTTAGGATAAATATTTTTCCTGACATATTTTTTATTTTTGAGATTCTACCTGAAGATCAGGAATTTCCAGCAGATTTAAAAGTTTTTTTCAATAAAACAAGCAGTAAGATTTTTGAGATTGAAGACCTTGCAATTATTGGAGAAATAGTCGTCTCAAAAATTCTCTAAAGGAGATGAGTATGGTAGAAATTTATAATGATAGAATAGAAGGACTTTACTGTAAATGCACAAAAGGAGATGTGGCTATTTTTGAAATTCTTAAAGATTGTATTAGGTGCATTTATTGTAAAAATGAAATAAAATGTAAGCCACCTATTGAATTCGTCTGGAAAGAAAAATGTCCTCATTGTGAAGGAAAAATGTCAACTTTTATAATTGATTCAAGTGGTATAAAAATCTGTTCAAGATGCGGCCTTTCTAAATAATTATTGTGAGGGCCAACTCTGCTAATTAGAAATATTCCAAAACAAATTAAAAAAATTCCAAAAAGACCAGATAAAAATTTTAAATATCTTTCTTTAATCAATTTTTTACCTTTATGTAAAAAATATGAAACAAAACTATACCATAAAAAATCAGAAGAAATATGTCCAACAAAAAATAAAAAGATACCTAAAAATCCATAAGGAAGTGCAAAAGAAAGATAAATAATACCTATTGTGACCCACCATATCGTCCAGTAAGGATTACTTATACTTACAAAAATTCCTTTAAAAATAAGAGAATAATTATTTTGGGAAATTTTTGAAAAGCATAGATTTATATTTTTTATTGAAATTAAAGTTAAAACACCAAAACAGATTAAAAAAAATCCTCCAAAGATATTTAAATAATTTTGAACAATCTCTTTTTTTAAAAACTCACCAATTCCTATAATTAAAAAAATTACCATTAGAAGTTCAAGTATTGAATGACCTATTATTATAAGTGGACCTGCTTTATAGTTCCTTTTTATTGTTTCTTCAACTGTAATTGCAAGAAGAGGTCCTGGACTTATCGCACCTGAAAAGCCAATAAGAAATGAAGTTAAAAATATTAAAGTAAGATTCATTTATATAAATTTTCAAGTTCATAAATTAAAATACCTATACTAATGACACTTGCTGTTTCTACTTTTAAAATTCTTTTACCTAAAGATGCAACGAAATAATTATAATTCTTTGCAATTTCAATTTCTTCTTTGTCAAATCCACCCTCCGGCCCAATAAAAACATTTATTTTTTTATTTTTAATGCTGTCTCCATTTAAATTTCTGAAAAAATCTTTTATTGTGTTTTTTCTTTCTCCCTCCCAGAATATAATTCCATAATCTTTTGGTTCTTTTATACAATCTTCAAATTTTGCTGGTTTTGAAATTTCTGGTATAAATGTTCTACCCGAAACTTTTGCAGATTCTTTAGCAATTTTTTCCCAACGGTTAATTTTGTTTTCAATCCTTTCTTTTTGAATTTTAACTATTACTCTTTTACTTAAAACAGGAACTATCCTTTTGATCCCTAATTGTGTTGTTTCTCTTATTATAAATTCAAATTTTTCACTTTTGGGAATACACTGAAAAAGATTCAAATTAAATTCTGTTTCAGGAAAATAAACCTGTATTTCTACCTTTATTTTACCTATAATTACTCCTTTTTTTATCTCCATAATTTCAATTTCATATTCTTTACCACTTCCATCAAATCCAATAAATACATTTCCTATTTTTAATCTTAAAACATTTTTTAAATAATGATATGTTTCTCCTTTAATAAAAAAAATGTTTTCACTTTTGTAAGCATCGGTGCCTATATACACTCTTCTCATATGATTCACCTTTTTTAAACTTTTTCAGATATATACTTTAAAACTTCTCCAGAAGGTCTGTTGAATATTAAATCAGATATATTTTCAAAATAACTTTTTTCTTTGTTTATTTCAATTATTTTTGCCCTATTTTCCTTTGCAATGTATGGAAAGTCAGAAGCAGGTCTAACAAGTCCTGAAGTCCCAATAATTATAAACAAATCCGATTTTTTACTTTCCTGTTCTGCTTTGATAAATTCATCTTTGGGTAGCAATTCCCCAAAAAATACAATTTCAGGTCTTTTCCTACCGCCACATTTACATTTAATAAAGTTTAAAATATGTTTTACTAAATTTCTTCTTCCTTGAAATATTTTAAGTTCTTCAACAAATTCTTTTAATTTATTTTTCTCTATCACTTCCTCTTTTTTACATTTTTTACATATCCACCTATATAAATTTCCATGAAGTTCTATCACATTTTTACTTCCACTTTCCTGATGTAAATTATCTATATTTTGGGTTATAATTGTGTTTAAATAACCTTTATTTTCAAGTTTTGCAAGGGTTAAATGTGAAATGTTCGGTTTTGAGTTTAAGATTGGATAAGTAAAATCATAAATAAAATTAACAACTTTTTTAGGAGAAATAAAAAATTGGGAAATTATTCCCGGTAAAGTTCCATAAATCTCTGGATTATATTTTTCCCATAGACCCTGTGTGCCTCTGAATTGAGGTATTCCGCTTTCCGTAGATATTCCTGCTCCTGTAAATGCAACTATATATTTTGAATTTTTAATTAAATCTAAAAATTCATCAAGTTTGTTCATAAAGGGATTTAAAAATTTTAAATCCTTGTGCAACCATATCTTTCATAATATCCTCTACTCTATCTGTTTCTCTATTAGATAGATATTTTAAAATCTCTTCTAAATTCATTTTTCTTGCAACCATTTCACATGTTTCCCATGATAAAATACTTCTAATTAATCTTTCTATTGCTTTGGTTTCATTATCATATGGACGCACTTGCATATCATGTCCTTTCCATCTACCAAATCCATAATCCTGAATCAATTTTGCAATCACAATATTCATCCCATTTATTCTTGCTCCATGGTCAATATCAAATTTCCCAGGTCCACCAAGTATTATTCCGTCATTATATCCTTGACTGTTTATATGCATATGAACAAGCATTTTATTATCAATCTCTTC
>JAMWBY010000102.1 GCA_023818745.1 Candidatus Omnitrophota bacterium | reverse complement strand
AAGGAATTAATAAAATTTACTGTTGAATATGTTGATAAAAAAGTTCCTGTTATTGCAGGAACAGGGTCAAACAATACAAAAGAAGCGATAGAATTGACTGAATTTGCAGAAAAAGTAGGTGCAGATGGCGCTCTTTTAATTACACCATATTATAATAAACCAACACAGAAAGGACTTTACTTACACTATAAAGAAATTGCAAAATCTGTTTCAATCCCTTTAATTCTTTACAATGTCCCTTCAAGAACAGGTGTTTCAATTTCACCAGAGGTAGTTGCAGAACTTTCTGAGATAAAAAATATTGTAGGTATAAAAGAAGCAAGTGGTTCTCTTGACCAAGTGAGTAAAATTCTTACACTTGTAAAAAGAGATGATTTTGTTGTTCTTTCCGGAGATGATTCTTTAACCTTGCCAATAATTGCAGTTGGTGGGAAAGGAGTTGTTTCGGTTGCTTCAAACATTGTTCCTTTAGATGTTTCTCAAATGGTGGAGTATGCTTTAAATGGTGATTTTGAAAAAGCAAGAAAAATACATTTGAAACTTTTTCCCATATTTAAAATTTTATTTATTGAAACAAATCCTATTCCTGTAAAAACATGTCTTTCTTTAATGGGAATGATAAGTCCTGAATGGCGTTTACCTTTATGTGGTCCATCTGAAGAAAACATAGAAAATATCAAGAAAACAATAAAGGAGTATGGATTGATATGATATTCAAAAGAAAAAAATATATAGAGATATCGCCGAAGGAAAAAGTTGAAATAAAGAAAGAAATGTGGGTAAAATGTGAACAATGTGGAAAACTTATTTATACAAAAAAACTTGAAGAAAATTTAAAGGTATGTCCTGAATGTTCCTTCCATTTCAGAATGACTGCTAGAGAAAGAATAAATTCTCTTGTTGATCAAGGGACTTTTAAAGAAAAATATCAAAATATGGAATCTCTTGACCCTCTTAATTTCATTGGGGTAAAGGCATATAAAGAAAAATTGCAAGAGGATATGAAAAAAACAGGAGAGAAAGAAGCAATGGTTGTTGGCACTGGGAAAATTGGTAATTTTCCAGTGGCTTTAACTGTTCTTGATTCGCACTTTATTATGGGAAGCATGGGTTCTGTTGTTGGTGAAAAATTTACAAGGATGTGTGAGTTCGCAATAGAAAAAGGTCTCCCTTTGATTTCTGTATCAGGTGGAGGTGGAGGTGCAAGAATGTATGAGGGAGTTGTTTCTTTAATGCAGATGGCAAAGACATCCGCTGCTGTTGGCAAGTTGAAAAAAGCAGGTATTCTTTATGTTTCTATTTTAACTGACCCTACAATGGGAGGAGTTGCTGCGAGTTTTGCTTTTCTTGGTGATGTTATAATTGCTGAACCAAAAGCATTGATTGGTTTTGCAGGACCAAGAGTTATTGAACAGACAATAAAACAGAAACTACCCCCTGGATTTCAAACATCCGAATTTTTATATGAAAATGGATTAATTGATATGGTTGTTGATAGAAGAAATCTAAAAGAAACAATAATAAAGATTTTAAGAATTTTTCATACATGAGTAAACGCACTCCTTTAGAATTCCTTGATTCTTTAAGTGATTTTGGTATAAAACTGGGGCTTGATAAAACTCTTTTTTATCTTGAAAAACTTGGTAATCCCCATAAAAAATATCCTTCTGTTCTTGTTGCTGGAACAAATGGAAAGGGTTCTGTCTGTAAATCTGTAAATAAGGTTTTACAGATTTCTGGATATAAGGTTGGATTATATACAAGTCCTCATCTTATAGAGGTGAGAGAGAGAATTAAAATAAATGACAAAGAGATACCAGAATCTATTTTTAAGGAAAAAATAAAAATTTTAAGAAAAATTATTGAAAAACAGCCATTGCATCTTTATCCTACTTACTTTGAGGCACTTACTATAATTGCCTTTCTATATTTTGCTGAAAGCAATGTGGATATTCTTGTATGTGAAGTTGGTATGGGTGGAAGATTTGATGCGACAAATGTTTTACCTTCTTTTATAGAAGTTATAACAAAAATTGGACTTGACCATATGGAGTTTCTTGGTAAAACATATAGAGAAATAGCAAATGAAAAAGCAGGAATTATAAAAGAAAACACAATTGTTATATCAGCCAAACAAAAGAAAGAGGCATCTCAGGTTATAAAAAAGAAAGCAAGGGATAAGAAAAGTAAACTTTTGACTTATGGAGAGGATTTTAAAGGTAAATTGATAAATTTTACTTCTGAAAGAATGGTTTTTAACTTTTATGGAAGAGAAAAAATAAAGAATTTAGAGACAGACCTTATTGGAATACATCAGGTTGAAAATTTATCTGTTGCAATTCAAACACTGCTTGTTTTAAAAGAAAAGGGGTATAGAATAAAAGAGGAAGATATAAGAGAAGGAATTAAAAATATAAACTGGCCTGCAAGGTTTCAAGTTATACAGAAAAATCCCTATATTATACTTGATGGAGCACATAATCCTGATGGAGTTAGAACTTTGATGAAAAACATAAAAAAAATATTTCCGAATGAAAAATTTTCATTTCTTGTAGGTATTTTAAAAGATAAAGATTATAAAAGTATGATAAAAATTTTTGAGAAATACACAGATAGAATAATTTTTACAAAACCAGATTCAGAAAGGGCAATAAGTCCAGAGATTCTTGTGAAGTATATTAAAGATAAGAGAAAAGTTAAAATTATTGAAAATCCAGAAAAAGCATATAACTACATAAGAAAAACAGGCCAAAACTGGGTAATCTTTGGTTCTCTTTACCTTTCTTCAGATATAATTCCTTTACTTTAAATCAATACTTTAGCATATTCTTTTATATCAAAAAATACCCCTCCAGAAGGGAAACCAGTTATTTCCCATTTATTGATGTGTCTATTTCTTATAATTGTAAAAAATAAAGAATCTTTAATTTTAAATTGTTGTTTAGGAAATTTCAACAAAACTTTCCATTTATTAGAAAATTTTTTTGTTTTAATTTCAAAATTACCTTTCCATGACCAGTTCCATACAGTATTATAACATTCAGAAACGCAAAAATAACCATCAGGATTGACTATAAAATGATATATTTTATCTTTTTCTGATGCTATAAATATCTCAATATTATCACTTCCATAAACAGAAGAAAGGTTGTTTCCTTTTTTGATAATTATATTTTTCATTTTTTCTTCATAACAATCAATTAAAAATCCAATTTCTTTTCCATTTGAGTAAACTTCAAAAAATGTTTTATTTTTATCAGGAGGTATTAATGTCTGTTTATCTAAAAGAATTAAATTCTTGTTGGTTTCTAAATTTAATTTTATTTCATCTACATTTTTGCTTATAATGGCGCCTTTTAATTTATATTTATCCCTTTCCTTGAGAATATTTTCCCAGTATTCAAAAAGTTCTATCTC
>JAMWBY010000026.1 GCA_023818745.1 Candidatus Omnitrophota bacterium | reverse complement strand
CAAATTTATTTTTTTCTTTAGGACATTTAAAAGCAAGTAATCCTGATCTCAATTCCGCCTTTATTTCATCATAACTCTTTAAAATTTTCAATGGTGTTTTCGGTGAATAATGAAATGGTAATTGTCCGGGAGAAGTAATTCTATTTGATTTTTCTATAATTTCTGTTTTCCCTATAACTTTTTCAATTTCTTCTTTTGGCAATCCACCCGGTCTTAAGATTATATTTTTTTCAGTTGATAGATCTATAATTGTTGATTCTATTCCAACAGGACATTTACCACCATCAATAATTATTTCAATTTTATCTCCAATTTGCTGTTCTACATGTTTTGCTTCTGTTGGACTCAATTTTCCAAATAAATTCGCACTTGGAGCAGCAACTGGGAAATCAATTCTTTCTAAAATTTCTAAAGCAACAGGATGGGATGGCATTCTTATAGCAACTGTTTCAAGCCCTGCTGTTACAATGTATGGGATTATTTCTGTTTTAGGAAGAACTATTGTTAAAGGACCGGGCCAGAATTTTTCAATAAGTTTCTCTGCTCTTTCATTTATTTGTTTCCAAAGTTTCTCAGCATCTTCTTTTCTACCAATGTGTAATATAATAGGGTCAAAAAGAGGTCTTTTTTTAATTTCAAAAATTTTAGCAACACTTATTGGATTTAGACCATTTGCACCAAGTCCATAAACAGTTTCTGTGGGAAAAGCAATTATACCTCCATTTTTAAGTATATTTACTACTTTTTGAATATTTCTTTCAGTTGGTTTTAATATTTGAGCCATTTTTAAATGTATTTTTTCAAATCTGAAAGAATAACTTTTAAAGGTGGGACATCAAACCATTTTTTTTCAGTAAGTTCATTTGTATAACTTTTGTATAGATTTGAAATTAATATAAAAAGTTCTTTTGGAAGAGGAGAGGGTGTAATATCAACATATTCTTTCCATTTTATTTTATCTTTTCTCTTTGCTTCCTCTACTTTTTTATACCACTCTGTTTTTCTATAATATATTCTTGCGACTTCTTTGCTAACAGGTATTCCTTCATGGGTAAACCTGCATTCATCAAGTGTTCCAACTGCATCTACAAGAATTAAATTTCTATTTTCATCAAAACCAAATTCCACCTTTCCATCCTCGTTTATAAGCCCAATTTTTTCACACTCTTTTGTTATTATCTCATTTATTATCAAAGTTTTTGATTTTATTTCTTCAATTTCATCTTCTGTTAAATTTGCAATTTCTTTAGCTTCTTCCCAACTTATATATCTATCTGTAAGTTCAAGTTTTGTAGAAATGTCAATTAAAGGTTTATCAAGTTTCTGCCCCGGAACAGGTATTTCTTTTAATCCAATATCTTCAATTTTTAAACTTCCTTCCTTTAATCTTTTGAAAATTGATGAACCTGCTGGTAAATAATTTCTGTAAATAATTTCAAGTGGAATTAAAAAGTTTACTCTTTCTTTTTTATAAATTGAATAATCATAATTGTTGTTTTTAATCTCAGGTTTTAAAACTCGTAACATTTTGAATTCTAAAATATCAATAGGATTTTCAATTTCATTCAATTTTTTTATATTACCATTTTCAATAAGTCCTATATAATGTGTTTTTATTCCATTTTGTTCAAGTTTTTCAAAAAAATAAGCAGTTGAAATACATATTGATTTGCCTTTGTCAGGTATGTGATCTGGCATTTCTCCCCAATCAAAAACAGAATATCTATCTGAAAAAATAAATCTACCAATACCTGCTTTTTCTTCTTTAGGACTTTGTAAAATAATAAGATTTTTTACACTACCCATTTTTTATTTCATTATCCTGATTTTCAATCTCATCCTTTATTTTTTTTTGATAGTTTTTAATTTTTTCTTCAAGTTCAGGATATTTTAAAGAAAGTATTTTAACTGCTGCAATTGCCGCCTGTTCTGGTTCAAGGATAACAAGAGGAGCAACTCCACCTGGCATCCTTAAACTTGAAAAAATATCAAATCCGGAAAACTTTTCATTATAGGGAGGACATGCAATAACTGGTTTTGAAGTATTAGCATCAACAAATCCACTCAGTGCATTACTTCTACCAGCAACAGTTATAAAAACAACATCTTCATTTTCATATTGTTTAATAATTTCAAGGACTTTTAATGGTGTTTTATGGGCAGACGATATTCTTAAAACAACTTCAATCCCAAAGTTTTCTAATTTTTCTTGTATTTTTTTTGACCATTCTAAATCACTTTTTGAACCCATAATTATAATCGTTTTCATTTTTTATCCTTTTTTTATTTATTTTATCATACCTTCTCGCTTTTGTAAAATGTGGTTTTTGTTATTGACTTCAAAAAAAAAATAAAATAGAATAAAGAAGGGTTATAAAATGTGGGAATATTTATATTTGGTATTATTTGTTTTATCGTTTTTGTTTTCTTTAATTTTAACTTATTTATTTGGAAAACTTGCCAAAAAGATAGGAATTATTGCTCTTCCCTCTGATAGAAAAATACATACTAAACCAACACCTCTTCTTGGTGGTCTTGGAATTTTTTGTTCTTTTTTTCTTGTTATTGCTTTTGGAATAATTTCTATTAATTTTGGTTTTATTCCTGAATTTACAAAAGATTATATAGATGGAATTTATTCTGTTTTACCTAAATTAATGATTATAATTTTTGGAGGAATTTTAACAATATTTTTTGGGTTGCTCGACGATTCCTATGAACTTAAACCATTTCAAAAGCTTATTTTTCAGATAATAACTGCTACTATAATTTTTCTTTCAGGAATAAGAATAACTTTTTTTATTTCAAATTTTTTAATTTCATATTTAATAACTGTTTTCTGGATTGTTTTGATGATGAACTGTTTTAATCTTCTTGATAATATGGATGGATTGTCATCTGGAGTTGCTTTTATAACCGGGATGATTTTATTTATTTTTGCCTTAGAAATGGGACAATTGTTTATAGCAACTATTTTATCTGTTTTTCTTGGTAGTATTCTTGGATTTCTTATTCATAATTTTCCACCTGCAAAGATTTTTATGGGCGAATGCGGTAGTAGTTTCATTGGATATTTTCTTGGTGTTATTTCTATCCTTTTGACTTATTATAGATATGAAGAAAGTAAAAATTTTCTTCCAATCTTTATTCCTATTATTGTATTTTCAGTTCCATTTTTTGATACAATTTCTGTTATCTGGATAAGAAAAAAAAAGAAGATATCCAATTTTTAAAGCAGACAAAAATCATCTTTCTCATCGTCTTGTTAATCTTGGAATGACTCAAAAACAGGCAGTTTTATTCATTTATCTTTTAACTTTAACAACAGGAATAAATGCTTTAATTTTGAAAAATTTAAATATTTATGGAGGAACTGAAATTTTAATTGAGGTTATTCTTATTATTGCGCTCGTTGGAATTCTTGAATTTTTTGGAAGGGGAGGGAATGAAAAAATTAATAATTGCACTTGATTTGAGCGATAAAAAAAAGATATATAAACTCGTAGAGAAGATTGGAGAAAAAGTTGATTTTTATAAGATAGGCATTATTCCGTATCTTTTATTTGGAAATGAAATAATTAAATGGTTGAAAAAGGAAAAAAAGAAGATCTTTTTTGACTTAAAATTTTTTGATATACCAAATACAGTTAAAAATGCCGTTAAAATTATATCTGAACATGAGGTAGATATGTTTACAGTACATTTAATGGCAGGTGAAAAAACAATTAAGGAAATAGTAGAGATAAAAAAAGAATTGAAGAGTAATATAAAAATAATAGGAGTTACAATTTTAACTTCTTTGGCTGAAAAAGATCTTAAATTTCTCGGAATAAACATGGAAATAAAAGAGATTGTTAAAAAACTTGTTAGATATGCTTATGAATGGGGAACTGATGGAGTTGTATGTTCGGGACAAGAACTTAAAGATTTGAGAAAAGCATTTAAACCACCATTTCTTATGATTGTTCCTGGGGTAAGGATGGAGAAAAGTAAGGATGATCAAAAAAGAATAATAACTCCAGAACAAGCAATAAAAGATGGTGCTGATTTTATAGTTGTGGGAAGGCCAATTTATGAAAGTAAAAATCCGATTAAAGTTGTAGAGAAAATTTTAAAGGAGATAAAGGATGAGAGATAGAACGTGGATAGAAGTGAATATATCCAAAATAAAAAATAATATAAAAAAATTAAAAAGAATTACAGGTAAAAAAATTCTTGCAAGTGTAAAATGTGATTTCTATGGAATGGGTCTAAAAGAAGTAGTTAAAGAGATAGATGATTTAGTTGACTTTTATGGAGTTGCTTGTCTTGATGAGGGTATTGAATTAAAGAGTTTTAATGTTAAAAAGCCGATTTTAATAATGGGAAGTATTTTACCATCACAGGTTAAAGAATGTATTGTTAATGAAATTAGAATAACATTATGCAATAAAGAGGTTTTAAGTGAAATTTGCAAATATTCAAATAAATATCAAAAAAATGCAATAGTTCATATAAAGATAGATACAGGAATGGGAAGGATTGGTTTAAGAGAGAATGAATTTTTCTCTTTTTTTGAGAAACTTTTAAGATATAAATTCATAAAAATTGAAGGTATCTTTTCACATTTTGCAACTGCTGAATGGAAAAATAAGGAGTATGCAAAATATCAACTTAATATTTTTAAAAGTATAATTGAAAAATTAGAAAACAAAAATATAAAAATTCCATTAAAACATATTGCAAATTCTGGTGCGGTTTTAAATTTGCCTGAAAGTTATGATAAAAACTTTGATATGGTTAGAATTGGACTTTTATTACTTGGAGTTTATCCAGCAAGATATTTGGCAAAAAAAATTAAGTTCAGTTGTGCATTAAAAGGATTTACAAGAGTTTTTTATATAAAAGAAGTTAAAAAAGGAACACCTTTAAGTTATGGGCTATCTTTTACAACAAAAAGAAAGACAAAAGTGGCAACAGTTGGTGTTGGGTATGGAGATGGTTTAAGAAGACTTCTTTCCAATAAATTTTATTTGCAATGGAAAAATGAAAAAGTTAAAATCATAGGTAATATATGTATGGACCAGACACTTTTGGATATAACTAATAAAGATGTAAAATTGGGTGATGTAATTAAAATTTTTGGTGAAAATTTAGAAATAGAGAAAATGGCTGAAATATGTAAGACTGTCCCTCAGGAAATACTATGTGGTTTTGGTAGTGAAAGAGTAGAAAAAATATATATAAAATGAAAATAGAAGAAAAAATAAAAAAATGGAAAAATCTGGTTGAAAATTATATTATTCAAAATTTATCCCCTACTAGACAGGAACCTAAAATTTTAAGTGAAGCAATTAGATATAGTATCTTTTCTGGTGGGAAAAGATTACGTCCAATTTTAATTTTCTGTATAAGTGAGATTTTTAATATTGATGAAAAAAAGGTATTGCCAGCTGCAGTGGGCATTGAACTTATTCATAATTTTTCTCTTATACATGATGATTTACCTTCTATGGATAATGATGATTTTAGGAGAGGGTTGCCAACTTGCCATAAGAAATTTGGAGAAGGAATAGCCATACTTGCAGGAGATGCTCTTTTAACATATGGTTTTAAATTTATAGCAGAAACAGGAAAAATTTTACTTATTAAAGATGTAGCAGATGCAATTGGTGTCAAAGGAATGGCAGGTGGGCAGGCACTTGATTTAATAAACAAAAATAAAAAAATAAGTGAAAAAGAAAAAAGAAACATTGATTATATGAAAACAGGGAAACTTTTTGAAATCTGTTTTAAAGTGCCTTTTTATTTTAAAAAAGTTAAAGAAGAAGAAAAAGACAAGATATTGGAAATAGCAAAAAATTTTGGACTTGCTTTTCAAATAAGAGATGATATAGAGGATAAAGAGGGAAATGTTCAAAAATTAAAGAAAAAGTTGAATACTCTTTATAGTAAAATGAAGGAAAATATTTCTAGTTTTGGAAATAAAAGCACCACATTCATTTTTATACTTGATAAAATATATAAAGATTTTTTGTAAAATTTCTAAATTGTGATAAAATGATACTTGTTTATTTGTAATAAATCTATTGAGTATAGGGAGGAAAAATGAGCATAATAGAAATAAAAGAACTCACAAAATATTATTATATTGGCAGAAATAAAAAAATAGTTGGTCTTGAGAATGTTTCTTTTAGTGTAGAGGAAGGAGAAATATATGGAATACTCGGTCCTAATGGCTCAGGAAAAACAACATGTTTAAAACTTATGCTGGGTATTTTATATCCAACATCTGGAGAAATAAATATTCTTGGTAAAAACCAGTTTGATATTGAAATGAAGAAAAATGTTGGATTTTTACCGGAAAATCCTTATTACTACGATTATCTTACAGGACCGGAATTATTAAAATTTTATGGTAAATTATATGATATACAAGAAAAAATTTTAAATGAAAGAATAGAAAAATTACTTTATCTTGTAAAACTTCATGAAGCCAAAAAACTTGCTCTAAAGCATTACTCTAAAGGTATGCTTGAAAGAATAGGAGTTGCAGCAAGTTTAATAAATGACCCAAAAATTTTAATACTTGATGAGCCAACAACAGGACTTGACCCAATTGGATGTATTGAAACAAGGGATTTACTTCTTCAATTGAAAAACCAAGGAAAGACAATTCTTCTTTCAAGTCATTTTCTTTCAGAAGTTGAAAGAGTTTGTGATAGAATTGCAATATTTCATAGAGGTTATTTACTTGCAACAGGAACACTAAGAGAACTGATAGAAAAATATAATGCACAAGGTCTTGAAGATTTGTTTGTTAAGACAATTAATGATTTTGATAAAAAAGGAGATAGATAATGAAGAAAGCATGGATTATTGGACTTAATACTTTTAAGGAATCATTGAGAAGAAAAACACTTTATATTTTACTTGTGATTGCCCTTATTGTAATTGGTGCTTCAAAGGCATTTTCATTTTTAACTGCAGAAGAAGAATTAAAAATGATAAAAGACGTAAGTTTTTCAGGTATTGAGTTTTTTGGTGCTTTAATAGCAATTTTTATGTCTCTTTATGCTATATCAAATGAAATTGAAAAAAGAACTATTTACACATTATTTTCAAAGCCAATAACAAGGCAGAATTTTTTTATTGGAAAGTTTATTGGTGTAGTTTTGATTTTAACACTTAATTTTATTCTTATGTGTTTATTCTTCATTGGACTTTTAATTTTCAAAAAAAGCCCACCCGATATACAGGTTTCTAAGGCACTATTTTTAATTTTTATAGAACTTATTTTAATAGGAGCAATAACTTTGACAGTTGCAACTTTTGCTTCAGACGCATTTAATATAATTTTTTCTTTTTTCCTTTATATAGTAGGTCATTTAACCTCCTATGGAAATCAGTTAATTGATAGAACAGAAAATCTCATTTTAAAAGGACTTGGGAAAATTCTTTATAGTGTGGTTCCAAATTATGAAAATTTTAATATAAGAGATAAAGTAGTAGTCGGAATTGAAGTAAGTAGAAATTATATTTTTAAAATAGGGATTTACTGGTTACTTTATCTTGTAATTGTAATATTAATAGGTTCTTATTTTATACAAAAGAGAGAGGTATGAAAAAAAACTGGATTAAAATTTTCATTGCTTTAATACTGTTTATTCCTGTTGGTTTTTTACAGGTAAGTATTGATTATACAAAAAAAGTAGAAAATCTTGAAAGCAATCTATTACTTTTACCAGGACAGATTGCTGGTAGTTTAGTATTAAGTGGGTTCAAAGGATTAGCAGCAGATTTATTATGGCTAAATATTGAAAATTATTGGCATTCAGGACAACATTATAAAATGTTACCTTTATTTGAGGCAATTGCATGGTTACAACCAACATATATAGTCGTTTGGGCTGTTGGTGGATGGCATATGTCTTATAATATTTTTTCTAATGTTAGAAGTCGGAAAGAACAATTACTTCCGAAAATAGAAAAGATGATGGAAAATATTCAAGACCCTTTTAAAAAAAATATTGCATCAGACATAAAGAAAAAAATAGAGGAACTTATTGAAGGACTATCAAAAAATTATGAAAAATCAGAAAGAAAAAAAGCAGAATATAATATTTTGATAAATGATTGTTTAATGAAACTTGAAAAACTTAAAGAGGAAAAAGATTTATTTCAATTGCTTTACGATTTCATAAACATTCCTGCTGAAATGCTTTTCTGGTATAATAATGGTGTTTCTTTTTTGAAAAAAGGTATTACTTACAACAGAGAGAGATATGACCTTTATTTTGAACTTGGATGGACCTATTATCACAAAGGAAGAGATTATTCAAATGCTGTAAGATATCTTGAAAAAGCAGTTAAATTTCCACATCCTGACTATGTAGATGATGTTCTTGCTCATGCTTATGAAAAAAATGGACAGATTGATCTTGCTATAAAACAATGGGAAAAGTTAATAGGAACTTCTTTTGAAAATATAGCCAGAAGAGCGATTGAAACATTAAAAAAAGGTGAGAAATTCACACCATAAATGAAACATTTAATTTTTGTTCTTTCTGCACCTTCAGGGACAGGAAAAACAACAATTCAGAAAATATTAAAAAATGAGTTAAAAGATATAGATATTATTACAACCTATACCACAAGAAAAAAAAGACCAGGAGAAGTAAATGGGATAGATTATAATTTTGTAAGCGAAGAAAAATTTAAAAAAATGATAAAACAGAATAAATTTGCTGAGTGGTCTTTGGTTTATGGCAATTATTATGGAACTCCAAAGAATAAAATAGAAGAAAATTTAAAAAAAGGAAAAAAAACATTACTTGTCATAGATACTCAAGGTGCTTTAAAAATAAAAAAAATTTATCCTTCTGCTTTTTTGATAGGGATTCTACCTCCTTCTTTGAAAGAACAGGAAACAAGATTGAGAAAGAGGAATGATATGTTAGAAGAAGAAATTAAAAAAAGAATTGCCTTTTCAAAAGAAGAAAGAAAAGTTTTAAGAAAGTATTATGATATAAGGTTGATAAATAAAGATATTAAAAAAACTATTGAAAGAATAAAAAAAATACTTCTTTCAAATTGATTTTTTATTTTAAAATATCCAGAATTTTCTTTTCAAATATGTTTTCAGGCATCGCTCCTACAATTTCTTCTACTTTATTTCCATTTTTAAAAATAATAAAATTAGGGATTGACATAATTTGAAACTTTTCAGCCAATTCAACTTCTTCATCAACATTTACTTTAGCAAAAATTATTTGATTATGAAATTTTTGGGCTAATTTTTCAAATATAGGAGCCATTATTTTACAAGGCATGCACCAGTCAGCCCAAAAATCAACTATAACTTTTTCATTATTTTTAATAATCTCTTCAAAATTTTCCTTATTCAACTTTAATACATATTCACTCATTTTTCTCCTTTGTTAGATAATTTTATCATATTTTTAAAAATGGGAAAAATCGGATATAATATTTATCTTAAACTAAAAACTAAAAATGGATAAAGCAGAAAAAAAAACAATTTTTGAACTACTTTCTAATTTTAATTTAAAAATAAGAAAAAAAGCATTTTTGAAAGTTGTTGAATTGATAAAAAATGGACAAATAAAGAAAGATAATGAATTTAAAAATTCGCTTAATATTCATATTCATACATTTCATTCTTTTAATTATAAAAATTGGTCTCCGTTAAGAGTTGTCTTTGAAGGATGGAAAAAAGGATTGCTTTTTCTTGGAACAGTTGATTTTGATACTCTTGAAGGTGTTGAAGAAACATTGTGGGCAGGAAGATTACTTTCATTTAAAGTAGTAAGTGGCTTTGAAACAAGGGTATTTTTAAGGGAAATGAAAGATATGGTTATTAATTCTCCTAATGAGCCGGGAATTTTTTATTTATGTGGAAAAGGGTTTGAGAAAATACCTAAAGAAAATAGTAAAGCAGGAATTTATTTTGAAAAATTGAAAATGATTGCGCAGGAAAGAAATAAAAAAATTATAGAAAAAATAAATGATTATTTAAATATTATCAAAGTTGATTACGAAAGAGATGTTTTACCTTTAACCCCATCACAAAATCCTACTGAAAGACACATTGTGCTTGCGTATAGTAAAAAATCTGAATTAATTTTAAAGGAAAAAGCAATTGATTTCTGGTCGGATATTCTTGGAATAAAAAAAGAAAAGATAATTGAATTGAAAAGTAGAAATTTAGGACAGTTTTACGAAATTATAAGGATGAAACTTATTAAAATTGGTGGTCCAGGATATATTAAGCCGGAAAGTAGCGATTTTCCTCTATTTGATGAAGTGGTTGAAATAATAGAAAAAGCAGGAGGAGTACCAGTAGGAACATACCTTGATGGAACAAGTGAAGGAGAGAAAAATCCTGAATTTTTGATTGAATTACTTAAAAATAAAAAAATAAAAGGAATTACAGTAATACCTGAAAGAAACTGGAATATAAAAGATGAGAACGAAAAAAAATTAAAATTGAAAAAATTTGATGAATTTATAACAGTATGTAAAAAAATGAATATGCCTGTTATATGTGGAACTGAAATGAATAAATACGGGCAACCATTTGTTGATAATTTTTCAAGGTCAGAAATATCAAAATATCTTGAGTATTTTATAAAAAGTTTTAAAATTATATTTTCATAGTTTATCCAAAATGAAAAATATATTTGTAAAAAAATTGTAATCATGTTAAAATTTAAACTTAAAAAGAAAATCAAAATGATAGAAGAAAATTGTGGTGTTTTTGGTATATATTCAAATAAAAATTGTGTGGAGAAGATTTTTTATGGTATTTTTAAATTACAGCATAGAGGACAAAAACATTGTGGTATTTCAACATATAACAAAAAACTTAAAATAATAACACATAGTGGTTTTGTAAGGCATACATTTACTCAATCAGACCTTAAAGAACTCTCAGGAAATTATGGTATTGGACATGTAAGTTTAAAAGAAAAACAACCGATTATACTTGAATCCAAACTTGGTAATTTTGCGATTGCAATTGCAGGAAATATTATTAATTCAGAAGAATTGTTTAAAGAATTAAAAAATGAAGGATATTCTTTTTTCGCTCATACCCAGGTAGAACTGCTCGCCCAAATTATTGTTCAGGGAAGGGATTTTATTGATGGGTTGAAAAAATTATCTCAGAAAGTTAAAGGTTCTTATGTTATTTTAATTCTTTCAAAAGAAGGAATATATGTTGCAAGAGACCCATATGGTTTCAAACCATTAATTCTTGGAAAAAGCAAAGAGGACTTTATTGTTTCTTCTGAATCAAGGCCATTCAGTTTTCTAAACGCAGTAATTTTAAGAGATGTTAAACCTGGAGAAATTATTTTAATAAATGAGAAAGGAGTACAAACAAAAGAAGTGATTAAAGGGAAAAGAGTTGCATTTTGTGCTTTTGAATGGGGTTATATTGCATCAATGGATTCAATAATTGAAGGTATTTCTGTATCCAAAGTGAGGAATAATCTGGGTTTTTTACTTGCAAAAGATGATAATGTAGAAGCAGATATTGTTTCAGCAATTCCATTTTCTGGTATTGGCTATGCACTTGGATATCATAAAGGTTCTAAAATACCATATGATGAAGTTTTTTTGATTGACAGATTTGCAAGTAGAAGTTATTTACCACTTACACAGAAAGAAAGAGAAAAAGAAGCGGATTTAAAACTTTCTGTGATTGAAGCAAATGTTAAGGATAAAAGAATTATTTTATGCGATGATTCAATAGTTAGAGGAACTCAGATAAGAAATAAAGTTCTTGAATTGAAATCATTTGGAGCAAAGGAAGTTCATGTAAGAGTTGGATGCCCTCCATTAATTGCTCCTTGTCTTTATGATCTTTCAACAAGAAGTTATAAAGAACTCGTAGCAAAGAAATATACAGTTGAAGAGATTGCAAGAAGGATAGGAGCAGATACACTCAGGTATAATACAATAGAAAATTTTATTAAAGGGATTGGAATACCCGAACAAAATTTATGTCTTTATTGCTGGACTGGTAAAAAAATATTTTAAAAATGAGAAATGGATATTTAATACTTGAAGATGGAAAATTCTGGAAAGGGTTTATTTCGTCAGTAAATAAAGAAGTTTTAGGAGAAATAGTTTTTTATACAGGAGTTGTTGGATATCAGGAAGTTATTACAGACCCATCTTATTATGGGAAAATTGTTGTTATGACCTATCCACATATAGGAAATTATGGAATAAATCCGGCAGGTTTTGTTTCTAAAAATATTTGTATAAAAGGACTTGTTGTTAAAGAATTAAGTAAAATATCTACAAATTGGGCCTCAATCAAAAATTTTTTAGAATTTTCACAGGAAAATGGAATATTTGTTTTGGAAAATGTTGATACACAGGAGATTACAAGTTATATAAGGGAAAATGGAGTGAAAAAAGCAATTTTAACAATAGAAAAATTGAATAAAAATGCACTTTCAAAGAAATTTGAATTATTTGATACAGAAGAAGATAAAGTTAAATATGTTAGTTGTAAAAGTCCTTATAAGGTAGGCAATGGCAGTTTCAAAATTGTTGCAATTGATTTAGGGATTCTTGAACCTCATCTAAATATTCTTTCTAATTTTTCTGAAGTAATAGTCGTTCCTTATGAAATAACATCAGAAGAAATTTTATCCTATAAACCAGATGGAATTTTTATATCTTCTGGTCCAGGAAGTCCTCTTCCTCTTGAAAAAACAATTAATGAAGTGAAGAAAATAATTGGAAAAAAACCAATTTTCGGAATAGGGCTTGGTATGCTTGTATTATCTTTATCATTAGGATTTAATGTCTTCAAGATGAAAACAGGACATTATGGTATAAATCAACCTGTTAAGGATTTAATTAAAAGAAAGAATAGAATTACCACTCAGGCTCATCTTTATAATTTCTCTCTTGATTTTTTAGAGAAAGAAATAAATGTATGGTTTACAAACATAAATGATAGTACTGTTGAAGGAATAGTAAGTGAAGATTTTAAAATAATTGGAGTTAATTTTTATCCAACACAAGATGATGACATTTGGATTAAATTCAAGGAGTTTTTAAATGCCGAGAAGAAATGATTTAAATAAAATTTTAATTATTGGTTCAGGACCAATAATAATTGGTCAGGCCTGTGAATTTGATTATTCTGGTTCTCAAGCATGTAAAGCATTGAAAGAAGAAGGATATAAAGTTATTCTTGTCAACTCCAATCCAGCAACAATTATGACTGATCCTGAAATGGCTGATAGAACATATATAGAACCATTGACTATCGAGTTTGTAGAGAAAATCATTAAGAAAGAAAGACCCGATGCCTTACTTCCAACACTAGGAGGACAAACAGGTCTTAACCTTGCCACATTTCTTTACAGAGAAGGGATTTTGCAGAAATACAATGTTGAAATTATAGGGGCTACAGAAGAGTCAATAGCAAAAGCAGAAACAAGGGACTTATTCAAAAAAACTATGCAAAGTATTGGTATTGATGTTCCGAAAAGTGGACTTGCTTATTCTGTTGAAGAAGGAGTAAAAATTGTTGAAAATATAGGATTCCCTGTTATATTAAGACCTGCTTATACTCTTGGTGGAACAGGTGGCTCTGTTGCTTATAATATGGAAGAGTTAAAAAAAGGACTTGAACATGGGATTTCTTCAAGTCCTATTGGAGAAGTTTTAGTAGAAGAATCAGTTCTTGGATGGAAAGAAATTGAATTTGAGGCAATAAGGGACATTGATGATAATGTTATTATAGTGACCTCTATGGAAAATGTTGACCCGATGGGAATTCATACAGGAGATAGCATGGTTGTAGCACCTGCCCAGACACTTAATTTAGAAGAATACAAAGTATTAGTTGAAATGTGTAGAAAAATAATAAGAGCAATTGGAGTTATTGGTGGTTGTAATATTCAATTTGCTGTCAATCCTAATAATGGGAAAATATATGCAATTGAAGTAAATCCAAGGTTGTCAAGAAGTTCTGCTCTTGCTTCTAAAGCAACAGGATATCCAATAGCAAGAATAGCAACTAAACTTGCTGTTGGATATAAACTTGATGAAATAAAAAACGAAATTACAGGGAAAACAACTGCATTTTCAGAACCAACTGTTGATTATTGTGTCTTCAAAATGCCAAGATTTACTTTTGAAAAATTTCCCGGAGCAGATACTAATTTAACAACATCAATGAAGTCGGTTGGAGAAGTTATGGCTATCGGAAGAACTTTTAAGGAAGCATTACAAAAGGGCTTGAGAGGCCTTGAAATGGGAAGATATGGTTTATGTGATGATAAGAAAAAAGAATTACCGAGAAGAGAAGTCATAGAGGAAAAGTTAAAAATACCAAATCCAGAAAGGATTTATTATATTAGATATGCTTTAAAAAATGGATTTAACATTGATGAAATTTATGAATTATCAAAAATTGATAGATGGTTTATAAATCAGATTAAAGAAATTATTGAACTTGAAGAGGAAATAAAAAAGAAAAAATTGACTTTTTCTATTTTAAAAAAGGCAAAGGAATATGGATTTTCGGATAAAGAAATAGCAAAAATTAAGAATACTAAAGAAGACGAAATAAGGAAATTGAGAGAAAAATTTAAAATCAGACCTGTTTTTAAACTTGTTGATACTTGTGCAGGTGAGTTTGAAGTTGAAAAGCCATATTTTTACTCTACTTATGATAAAAAAGATGAAAGTAGAGTTTCAAACAATAAAAAAGTAGTTATACTTGGAGGTGGGCCAAATAGAATAGGTCAAGGAATAGAATTTGATTATTGTTGTGTTCATGCTTCTTTAGCGTTAAAGGAAGAAGGATATGAAAGTATAATGATAAACTGTAATCCTGAAACAGTAAGTACTGACTATGACACATCAACACGACTTTATTTTGAACCATTAACACTTGAAGATGTTTTAAATGTTATTGAAAAAGAAAAACCATTAGGAGTTATATTGCAGTTTGGAGGTCAAACACCTATAAATCTTGCCATTCCATTAATGAAAAATAAAGTAAAAATACTGGGAACAAATCCTAAATCAATTGATATAGCAGAAGATAGAAAAAAGTTTAGCAAACTATTAAAAAAATTAAAATTAAATCAACCACCAAATGGAACTGCTTTTACATACCAGGAGGCAAAAGAAATAGCAAAACAGATTGGATATCCAGTTCTTGTTAGACCTTCATATGTACTTGGTGGAAGAGCTATGGAAATTGTTTATGATGAGGAATCTTTAAGAGAATATATAGAAAAAGCGGTTGAAGG
>JAMWBY010000025.1 GCA_023818745.1 Candidatus Omnitrophota bacterium | reverse complement strand
CCCCTGGAACCCTTGAATAGTCAAAAGGATTTCTTGTTGGTCCAAAAGCAGAATTTTCAGTGGAAGAACCAAAAGCAAATTCATCCATATTTGTTTTTCCAATTATTATAGCACCTACATTTTTCAATCTTTCAATAACTGTGGCATCATAAGGAGGTATAAAATTTTCAAGTATCTTGGAAGCACATGTTGTTGGTATTCCTTCTGTGCAGATATTATCTTTTATAGAAATTGGTATCCCTTCAAGTCCTCTTAAATTTTCTCCTTTTGTTATCTTTTCGTCTATGTTTTTTGCTTCTTCAATTGCTTTTTCATTTATGTAAAGGTAGGAATGAATTTCTTTGTCTTTTTTATAAATTTCTTCCAATAATAATGAAACAACTTCTGATGGTTTAACTTCCTTTTTTCTATATAATTCTTTCAAATCCCATATGCCTAATTTCAATATTTCCATTTATAAATACTTCCTTGGGTCTGCAATTTTGCCTTCTATACAACTTGCTGCAACAACTGCAGGAGAAGCAAGATAAATAAAAGCATTAGGATTGCCCATTCTTCCCTTGAAATTTCTATTTGCAGTTGATATTACAACTTCTCCATCTGACGGTATCCCTTGATGAGTTCCGACACAGGGTCCACAACCAGGGTTTGTAATACAAGCTCCACTTTCAATTAAAATTTCAATATACCCTCTTTTCAAACATTCAAGATAAATTTCTCTTGAACCAGGAGTACAAATCAATCTTACACCTTTTTTTATTTTTTTCTTTTTTAAAATTTTTGCTGCAATTTCAAAATCACTAACTCTACCATTTGTGCATGTCCCTATAAAACCTTGGTTAATCTCTATACCTTCAACTTCATCTATATCAGAAACATTATCTACCTCGTGTGGCTTTGATACCTGTGGCTTTAAATTTGAAATGTCCAAAACAACTTCTTTTTCATAAATTGCATCTTTATCAGGAAAAACTGGCTCATAATCTTTTATACCTCTATTTTCAATATATTGTTTAACTTTCTCATCAAACTCTAATATTCCACACTTTGCTCCAATTTCAGTAGTTAAATTGCATATCGTAAACCTCTCATCCATAGAAAGTTGGTCTATAACTTTGCCTTTGATTTCAACTGACTTATAAATTGCTCCTTCTGCAGTTAAATTTTTTACTATGTACAAAGCAATATCTTTACCAAAAATACCAAAAGGGATTACTCCCTTTATTTCTATTTTTATTGTTTCTGGAACTTTAAACCATAAAGAACCTGTTGCCATGGCAATTGCAAGGTCGGTTGAACCAACACCAGATGCAAAACAATTTATAGCGCCATAAGTAGGGGTATGACTATCTGCACCAAGAACTAAATCTCCTGGTTTCACTTTACATTTTTCAGGAACGAGAATATGACAAACTCCTTCTCCTACTTCAAAAATTTCAATTTTATATTTTTGGGCAAACTCTCTCATTAATTTATGTAATCCTGAAACGCCTTCATTTGGACTTGGGCTATTATGGTCAATAACAAAAACAACTTTATCAGGATTAAAAATTTTATCAAACCCAATATTTTCAAAACTTTTGATTACCAACGGTGCTGTTCCATCTTGTGCCATCAAAAAATCAACTTTTGCAAGAACAATATCTCCTGCTCTTACATCTTTCCCTGAGTGGGAAGAGAAAATTTTTTCTACTATTGTTTTCCCCATTTTTAAGGAGTCATTGTCATTATCTTTCGTGCTTCTTCAGGGTGTTTTGCTATAAAAATCAATTCATCTTCTGTAACTGGTTTCTGTTTATGGACATTTGCATATCTTGCAAGTTCAAGAATTTTTCTTGCCTCTTCTTCATCTTTAAATTCTATTTCAAGTTTACCATACACATTTCTCAATCCTTTAATTCCACTATATTCTCCAAGAATAATCATTCTTCCTGTTTCAACAATTTCTGGTTCTCCCCTTCCCAGTTCTTCAAAATCATAAAGTTCATAATTTCTCTTATCTTTCAAAGCACCATCAACATGAATTCCAGAAGAATGAGCAAAGGCATTTTTCCCAACACCAACTTGATTTATTGGAATTGGCACTTTAAAAGCATAAGAAGCATAATGAGAAATTTTCCAAGCCATTTTCAAATTTATATTCTCATCTATTTTATATTTTTCCATACCTGCACCATATTTAACAGCAAGAATAACAGATACCAAATCAGCATTCCCTGCCCTTTCTCCCATACCATTTATTGTTGTATTTATATATGCATCAACTCCTGCATCAACTGCACCTTTTGCGCCTGCAATGGAACATGCAACCGCCATCCCAAGGTCATTATGACAGTGAAGTTCAATTGGCATTTCAGTAGATTCTGCAATTTTATATATATTTTCATAAATTGTGAAGGGAGTATCATATCCAAGAGTATCACAATATCTTATTCTATCTGCTCCTGCTTCCTTTGCTGCAATTGCAAATTCAATTAAATTTTCTATTTTTGTTCTTGAAGCATCTTCTGCATTTACTCCTAT
Organism: Candidatus Omnitrophota bacterium; assembly: GCA_023818745.1. GTDB lineage: Bacteria > Ratteibacteria > UBA8468 > B48-G9 > JAFGKM01 > JAMWDI01. The sequence continues at coordinate 12,855 of JAMWBY010000025.1, read as the reverse complement.
TGTTTCTGCTCCAAGTTCCTTTGCTGCTTTTACTGCTTCAACCATAGTTTTTATAACATCTTGAAATCCCATTTTTCCTTGAAATTTACCCATTATCATCTGTTCAGAAGTTGAAATTGAAAGATTTACATGCTTTAATTTGGGTATATTTTTAAATGCTTCTTCAACATCACTAACAACAGCCCGCATCCATCCAGAAATTCTTATCGGTTTTAAAACTCCTTTTTCAACAAGGTCCATATTTGCATTTAAGTAGTTGATTTCATGTTTTGTGACTGGAAACCCTGCCTCACTCTGAAAAATTCCCATTTGATTTAAATAAATATTAATCATTGTTTTTTCAAGTTTTGCAAGTCCAAGATGTGCTGTTTGGACTCCATCTCTGTTTGTGACATCAATAATATATATTTTATTCATAAGTTCACCTCACTTAAATTTAAAATTTCTACTTTTTGAGATTTATGAGGATGTTGGTCTCCTTTATAAACTTTTAATTTTTTAATCATTTTTCTACCAAGAGAATTTTTAGGCAACATTCCTTCAACCGCAAATCTTATTACTGCTTCAGGTCTTCTATTGAGTAATGAACCTAACCTTTCCGCCTTTAAATGTCCAAGATATCCTGGGGTATGTTTATAATAAATTTTATCCTGAAGTTTTTTACCCGTTACCTTTATTTTTTCTGCATTTATCACAATTACATAATCACCCGTATCAACGTTTGGAGTATAAATTGGCTTATGCTTACCCATTAAAATTTTTGCTACTTTACTTGCAAGTCTTCCAAGAATCTGACCATTTGCATCAACAAGATACCATTTTCTTTTTATCATTTCTTTTTTAGCAATTTGTGTCTTTGTCATTTTTCCTCCTATGACTTTTGCAAAACTAATAATTAAAGGTTTACTGAAATTTAAATAATTTTAACTCAAAAAAAATTTTTAGTCAATAAATTGTATAATTTGACAGGAGAAAATTATTGAAGTAAATTATTGAAAAAAAAGGAGGTAATATGAAATTTTCAGGTATAAGTGATGAAGCGGGACAACCAATTGAAATTCAAATTAAGGCACATAAAGAAATTGGATGGGAATATATGGAAATAAGGAATGTGGATAACGAAAACTTAACAATGATGAGCGATGAAAAATTTGAAGAAGTTTATAGAAAAGTAAATGAAAATGGAATGAAGGTCTCCTGTTTTGCAAGTTGTATAGCAAACTGGGCAACAAAAATTTCAGGTGATTTTAAAAAGGATTACGATGAACTTAAAAGAGCAATTCCAAGGATGAAAAAATTTAATACAAAATATATAAGAGTAATGTCCTGGCCTAATGACCCGGATAATCCATGGCCTGAAGAAAAATGGGCAGAAGCAGTAATAAAAAGAATGAAGGAATTAACAAAAATGGCTGAAGATGCTGGAATAATTATTGTTCATGAGAATTGTTCTGGTTGGGGAGGAACAAGCGCAGAAAATATGGTAAGGTTAGTTAAAGAAGTAAATTCTCCAAATTTTAAATTATTGTATGATATAGGAAATGTTCTCCATTATAACAAAGGTGTTGACCCATGGGATTTTTATAAGAAAGTAAAACCTTATATTGAATATGTTCATGTGAAGGATTTTGATAAAGAAGAAAAAGCAACTTTTCCTGGGGAAGGTTGTGCAAAGGTAAAAGAAATACTTATAGATTTAAAGGAATCTGGATATGATGGATTTGTATCAATAGAACCACATATAGCAAGTGTTGTTCATATAGGAAAAGTTGGAGACCCTGAAATTACATATAAAACTTATTTAACTTATGCTAAAAAATTAATAACTCTTTTGAATATATAATAAAGATTAGGTATTGATTTCCTTTTTTAATCGTTCAAGACATTGAAGAGTTAACTCATCCTTAGTTTTTTCATATATTTTTTTCATCACTTTATATGCTTCATATTTTTTACCCATCTGTTTTAACTTATGAGGATATAACCTTGCATAAGGCACAGTTCCTATAATGTAAACAATTTTAAATGCTCTAAGTGCTTCTTCATCATTTCCAAGAGCATTCCACATTATTCCTTCTTCAAGATATAATTTATACTCTAAAGGATTATTCCATTGCCCAATTCTCAATGTTCTTAACGCTGAACTAATTTTTTTTGTCTCCTTTTTAGATATTGCCTGGCTCCACTCAAGCCATGCTTTTAAAACATAAGCATCAATTTCTGACGGATTTATTTTTATTATTCTTCCAAGATACTTTTCAGCAATGTTATATTTTCCTGAATGGAATGCCATATCCGCTTTTACCCACAAAATATTTATAACTCTTGATTCATATACTTTAATTGATAAAACACCTAAAATAAAAATTAAGAGATAAATTTTATATCTTTGAAGCATTTTTAACCTTATTTAATATTTTATTTATTTCTTTTTCAAGCATATCAGGAAGACCAAGTATTTCAACATTCATAAACCCTCTTATAATTAACGATTGTGCTTCTTCCTCTGAAATACCCCTACTTGCCAGATATTCAATTTCTTCTTTTTTAATTTTCCCAATAGATGCTTCATGTGTCAACTCTACATCCTGATATAATGTTTCAAGTTCAGGTATTGCATGAATTATTCCTTTTTCTGATAATAGCAATCCTTTACATTCAAGATGTCCACGCGTAGAAGGAAAGGTTGATTTTATATGCCCTCTTGCTATAACAATCCCGCCATAACTTACAGACCTACTTATAATTTCTGCTGAAGTTCCAGAATTGGCAAGAATACATCTTGAACCTATATCATGATATGAATCAGGAAAAGAAAGAATAATTGAATTAAATCTTGCTCTTGAATTTTTCCCTTCAAGTATTGCTGTAGGATACATAACTATTTTTTTTACTGGTTTTAGATTTATATAATTTGAAACAAAAATTCCATTTTCTTCAACTACAGCAACACTCTTTGGCTCAACTTCAATATTTTCTTTCCATGAGTGTATCATTGTAAAATTTAAAAAACCACCTTTATGAACAAAAAACTCTGAAATACCAAGATGATATGCATCTTCTGTATCTTTTGCACTTGTACAACCTGTTATTAGATGTGCCTGTGCATTTTCTTCTATAACTACAATATTATGAACTTTCTGTTTAAATTTTTTACTTTTTAAATATAAACATGCCTGAACAGGAAAAATTGTTTTTGTATCTTTTTTAATCCTAATAAAATACCCTCCCTCTGTCTTTTTCTCAAAATCAATACCAATTTCTTCAAATCCTTTTCCCCAATATTTATCTTTTATTTCAGGATAAATTTCAATCGCTTTATCAATTGGTAAAACTTCAACTCCTTCCTGTAATGACCTTGTTAAAATAATTTTGTTATCTGACTGTATAAAACTCCCTGCTCTTTCTTTTTCTTCAATATTAAATCCAACTTCCTTTATTTCTTCTTTATTTTCTATTCTTTTTTCCATTTGCATTCTTCACATTTATCATAACCACTTTTTCTTATTGTATCAAGAACTTTTTTGGGTTGTCTACGACACCTTATTTTTCCATTTGTTATTACACAACCTTTCTCTCCTTCAATATAATCAAGAATATAACCAGTATGAGTTATAACTAAAGCAGAACATTTTGTTTCTTTTATATATTCATTTAAAACACTTCCCATTATTGAAATATTTTCAATATCTACTCCTGATTCTGGCTCATCAAGTAAAAGAAGTTTTGGTTTTTGAAGTAAGACCTGAAACAATTCAACTCTTTTAATTTCTCCTCCTGAAAGGTCAACATTTAAATCTCTTCTTAAAAATTCATCTACTTTTAATTTTTGGGCAAGTATTTTTATTTCCTCTTCATTATCACAAATATATTTTGCAAGTTGAAAAATTTTTATTCCACTTATTTTTGGTGGATTTTGAAACATAATTCCTATACCAAGTTTTGCTCTTTCGCTTATAGTTAAATTTGTTATATCCTTATTTACAAAAAAAATCTTTCCTTTTAAAATCTCATAACCAGAGATTCCCATAATTACTTTTAAAAGAGTAGTTTTCCCTGAACCGTTTGGACCAAATATAATAAGTCGTTCATTTTCACCAAGTTCTAAAGAAATATCTTTAAGGATTAAACTGTCTCCGACTTTGACATTTAAATTTTCTATTTTTAACATTTAAAAAAGTCCTACTATTTGACCATCTTCATTAATATCTACTTTTGTTCCAGCAGGCTCAGTTGGCAATCCAGGCATTGTTCTCATCTCTCCGCAAAGAGGATATAAAAATCCTGCCCCTGCTGAAATTCTTACATCTCTTATGGGTAACGTAAATCCTTCTGGTGCACCTTTTAAATTAGGATCATGAGATAAAGAAAGATGTGTTTTTGCCATACAAATTGGTAAATTTTCATATCCCCATTTTGTATATAATTTTATTTTTTCTTCCGCAAGTGATGAATATTCAACTTTTTCTGCACCATATATCTTTGTAGCAATTATTTCTATTTTTTTCTTAATAGGCAATTGGAGTGGATATAAAAACTGGAAATTTTTTTCTTTTTCACATGCTTTTATAACTTTTTCAGCAAGTTCAATTCCGCCATCCCCACCTTTTTCCCATACCTCACTTATAGCTACATCATCAGCTCCAAATTCAACTGCAAGTTCTTTTGTTTTTTCAATTTCTTTTTGGGTATCTGTATAAAATTTGTTTATTGCAACAACAACAGGTATCCCAAAAATTTTAGCGTTTTCTATCTGTTTTTTTAAATTACTTGCTCCTTCAACAAGCGCAGGAATATTCTCTTGGATAAGTCCTTTATCAAGTGGCTTGCCTGGAACAACTTTAAATTTACCACTATGTGCTTTTAAAGCTCTAATTGAACAAACAATGACAACACAATCTGGTTTAAGTCCACTGTATCTACATTTAATATTCATAAATTTTTCCATTCCACAATCTGCACCAAATCCACTTTCAGTGACAACATATTCAGCAAGTTTTATCGCAATAAGGTCAGCAATTATTGAACTATTTCCATGGGCTATATTAGCAAAAGGACCTGCATGAACAAAAACAGGTGTATGTTCAAGTGTCTGCATTAAGGTCGGTTTTATAGCATCTTTAAGTAACACAGTCATTGCTCCTGCTGCTTTAACATCTTCTGCAGTAACTGGTTTTTTATCATATGTCTGAGCAACAATAATTTTTGAAAGACGTTTTCTCAAATCAAAAAGGCCTGTTGTTAATGCTAAAATAGCCATAACTTCAGAAGCAACTGTTATATCAAAACCAGTTTCTCTTGGAAATCCATTTTCTTTTCCTCCAAGACCTATAATTATATGTCTTAAAAATCTATCAGACACATCAACAACTCTTGGCCATGTTATTGTTAAAGGGTCTATATTCAAAGGATTTCCTTTATACACAGAATTATCTACAAAAGCAGAAAGTAAATTATGGGCAATTCCAACTGCATGAACATCTCCTGTTAAGTGTAAATTAAAATCCTCCATAGGAATAACCTGGGAATATCCACCACCAGCAGCACCTCCTTTAATTCCGAAAACAGGACCAAGAGATGGCTGTCTTATGCATGTGAAAACACTTTTTTTAAGTTTTCCTATTGCTTGAGAAAGTCCTATTGTAGTAACTGTTTTCCCTTCTCCAAGAGGAGTTGGTGTTATTGCAGTTACATCAATATATTTACCATTAGGTCTATCCTTTAATTTATTTAGTATCTCAAGAGAAACTTTTGCCTTATAATTACCATACAATTCAAGATATTCTTCATCTATTCCTGCTTCCTCTGCAATTTCTCTTATATTTTTCATTTTTGCTTTCTGAGCAATTTCAAGATCGCTTAACATATTTTCCTCCTTTTGATTATATAGTTTAGGTTTTTTACAAATTTGTGTCAATAATTTGAAAAAAAAGAAAGAGAGTTATATAATTAACTTTTAAGAGGAGAAAAAGTGAAATATTTCTTCAATCCCAAAAGTATAGCTTTAATAGGTGCTTCAACAAGTCCTGATAAACTTGGTTTTAAAATTTTACAAAATATAATTGAAGGTGGGTATAAGGGTAAAATTTATCCTGTAAATCCAAAAGGAGAAAGTATATTAAATTTAAAATGTTATAAAAGTATTTCTGAAATCCCTGATTATGTTGAACTTTCTATTATAGTTATACCATCTGATTTTGTAATTGATTCTGTGGAACAATGTGGGAAAAAAGGAGTTAAAGGTTTAATAGTTATTTCTGCTGGGTTTAAAGAAACAGGAGAGGAAGGAAAAAAGAAAGAAGAAAAATTAAAAGAAATTGTAAAGAAATATAAAATGCGGCTTATTGGTCCTAATTGCCTTGGCGTTATTGATACTAAACACAAATTAAATGCTTCTTTTGCTTCTGAAATGCCACCTGAAGGCAAAATTTCCTTCATAACACAATCGGGTGCTTTAGGAACAGCAATTCTTGATTGGTCAATTAAAAAAAATGTTGGACTTTCCAAATTTATAAGTTTTGGGAATAAAGCAGATATATCTGAAATTGACCTTATAGAAGAACTTGAAAATGATTCTGATACAAATGTTATTCTCTTATATCTTGAAGGTATAAATGATGGGAAAAAATTTATTGAGATTGCAAAAAGAGTTGTGATGAAAAAACCGATTATTGTTGTAAAAGCAGGTAAAACAGAAAGTGGAGCCAGGTCAGCAAGTTCTCATACAGGTTCTCTTGCTGGTTCAGATATTGCTTTTAGTGCAGCAATGAAACAAGCAGGTGTAATAAGAGCAAATACAATTGAAGAATTGTTTGATTATGCTTTAATTTTTTCATATCAGCCAGTTTTAAAAGGAAATAAAATTGGTATTATAACGAATGCAGGAGGGCCTTCTGTTATGGCAGTTGATATGATTGAAGAAAAAGGACTTACTCTGGCTAAATTTTCTGAAAAAACAATAAATATTCTTAAAGATTTTCTCCCACCTGCTTCAAATATAAATAATCCAGTGGATATTCTTGGAGATGCAAAAGCAGATAGATATGAAAAAGCAATTGAAACAGTAATTTCAGATAATAATGTTGATGGGATAATAGTAATTTTAACACCTCAAATCACTACTCAGATTGAAGAAACTGCCCAAATTATTGCAAAAATATCAAAAAAATTTGAAAAACCTGTTGTTACCTGTTTTATGGGAGGCAAAAGAGTTGAGCATGGAATAAATATTCTAAACGAGAGTAAAATTCCAAACTATTTTTCTCCGGAAAGATGTGTTATTTCATTAAAAGCAATGGATAATTATAGGAAGTTTAAAGAAGAAAAATCAAAATCTAAATACATTAAATTTAGTGTTGAGAAAGAGAAAGTTAAAGAAAAAATTAAAAAATTCAAAAATCAAAAGATAAACGTTATTGGAGATATTGAGGGGAGAGAAATTTTATCTTTTTATGGAATCAATACAATTAAATCGTTTCTGGCAAAAAATGAAGATGAATGTGAAAAATTTTTAAAAGAAAAAAAGGGTGTTTTTGTTATGAAACTTGTCTCTCCTGATATAATTCACAAGACTGAAGCAGGTGGGATAAAATTGGGAATTAAAACAGTTCAACAAGCAAAAATCGCATTTAAAGAAATAGTAAATTCAGCCAGAAAATATAACCCAGATGCAAAAATAATCGGCGTTCAAATACAACAGATGGTAGAAAAAGGAGTAGAAGTTATAATTGGTGTTAATAGGGATACCAACTTCGGTCATCTTATTATGTTTGGCCTTGGTGGTATTTATGTTGAACTTTTGAAAGATGTTTCTTTTAGAGTTGCTCCTTTAACTGATAAGGATGTGGATGAGATGATAAACGAAATAAAAACATCAAAAATATTAAAAGGATTTAGAAATATTCCTCCATGTAATATTGATGCAATTAAAGAAACAATCTTAAAGGTTTCTCAACTTGTATGTGATTTTCCTGAAATAAAAGAGATGGACATAAATCCATTAATTGTTAATGAAAATGGTGTAATCGCAGTTGATGTAAGATTTGCTTTTGAATTTTAAAAAAGGGGGAATTATGATAGAAGGTAAAATTGTTAAAATAAGGTTTAAAAAATTCTTCTTGGAGCAAAAACTTTGGGTTTTCATTGGAAAAGTATTAAAATTTACAGAAAACTGGATAATGGTTGATGGAAAAGGTATTGTGGTTATAAAAGGGAAACTGACACCTGTTGATATTGATAAAGAAAAAAGAATCATATTGATACCAAGAGATAGCATTGCTCATATAAGAGTCCTTCCTGATAATTTTGATTTAGAAAAAATTGAAGTTATAGAAAAGGATTTAAGATTATTTGTAAAAGTTAAAGATGGTCCAGATACCAGCATAAGTGAAATTTAAAAAAATTTACTATCCTCTACTTTGTAGCAAAAAAAAAGAAATTATCTTTCCTCTTTTAAGATTTCTACTTTCGTGTTTAAAACAAAGGAAGAAAAAATTTTTGCATCTTTTTCTGAACCAATAATATCTCCGTAATGATAAGGTATTGCAATCTGAGGCTTCATTATATTCACTGCATTTGCTGCTTCTTCTGCATTCATTGTGTATGTCCCTCCTATAGGAACAATAACTATATCTGCTTTTATTTCTTTCATCTCAGGGATAAAGTCAGTATCTCCTGCAACATAAATTTTTTTGTTTTCAATTTCAATCAAATAACCGAGATAATCGTTAATTTTAGGATGGAAGTTCTTTTTAATATTATACGCTGGAACTCCTTTTATCTTTATCCATCCAAGGTCTAATTCTTTTCCTGGGGTTATATTTATCTTTTCACCTGTTTTAAGTTTCATTATATCATAAGGACCAATAATTACAGTATCTTTTCTTGCAATTCTATTTATATCATCAGGGCTAAAATGGTCATAATGATTATGAGTAACTAAAACCAAATCACCTTTTGGCTGATCTTTTGTAAGTTTCCAGGGGTCAATATAAGTATTTTTTCCACCAATTGAAATTAAAATAGAAGCATGTCCCAACCATTTTATAAAATCAATCATTTTCTCACCTCCTTCCAAAAAAAATATACCATTTAAAAATTTTTTTGTAAAGTTTTTTAGAAGGAATTTATATTAATCTTGGACGAGAAATTGACTTAAATGTTTAAAAGCAATTATTAGACCCTCATCTTCTTTACCTTTTCCTACTCTATCATTATATACAAGGTCATGCCATCCTTCAATATTCAAGTCCCCTTTATATCCTATTCTTTGTAACTCTTTTATACATAACCGCCAATCAGTATCACCAAGTCCTGGGAAACAATGTTCAATTGCATTAGGATACCAGAAACCATATTTTTTAATGATATCCCAGTTAATATGTGCATCTTTTGCATGAATATGGTAAATCCTTTTTCCAAATTCTTTTATTGAAATTATTGGGTCTATAAACTGACATATAAGATGACTTGGATCCCATTCAAGACCTATTGCTTCAGATTCAACTTCTGAAAAAGCAATTTCCCACATTTTAGGTGTACACATTAAATTTATTCCATTACATGGAGTATGAAATTGCCCCATTGGACAGTTTTCAAAAGCGATTTTTATTCCATGATCTTCTGCAAATTTAGCATGTTGGCTCCATATCTCTCTATATTTTGGAATACTATCTTCAAGTGCTTTACCCACAATTCTTCCTGAAAAACCAGCCACAACAGGGACTTCCATTTTTGCAGCAAGCAATATCACATTCCTTACAAGTTTTTTATATTCTTCCTCTTTTTCAGGGTCCATATGATTTACATAAAAACCACCAATACATGAAATTCTAATTCCTTTTTCCATATAATATTCTGCAACTTCTTTTGCTTTTGTTTCCCATCCATCTTTACCAGGGAAAAAATCATCCTCTGGACTTACTCTTAATTCACAACTACCAAATCCAACCTTTTTTGCAAATTCTATTCTTTCTCTATCAAATTTCATCATAAATCCTATTCTCATCCTCCCTCCTTTTAAATTTTTGATTTTTATGGTATTATAAAACACAAAAAAAATATGTCAAAGGGAAAAAAATGGATTGGCATGAACATAAAAGTAAAAATGAAATAAAACTTATATATAAGAAATTACCTGGGTTTCATTCATTGGCAATCGGTGTTTTTGTAAAAACAGGTAGCAGATTTGAAAATTCTGAACTTGCTGGAATTTCACATTTTATAGAACATCTTTTATTCAAAGGAACAAAAACGAGAAGTTGTAATGAAATAAAAACAGCAATTGAAGGAGTTGGTGGTTCATTTAATGGATTTACTTCAACAGAAGCCACATGCTACTGGATAAAGATTCTTGATAAATATCTTGAATTATCTCTTGATATACTTTCTGATATGATAAAGAATCCGCTTTTAAAACAAGATGATATAGAAAAAGAAAGAAATGTTATTATTGAAGAAATAAATATGTATAGAGATATTCCTGCAAGATATGTTCATGAATTATTTGATAATTTAATTTTTGGAAATCATCCTCTTGGTATACCAATTTCAGGAACTCCAGAAACATTATCAAAAATAAAAAGAGAAGACCTTGTCAATTACATAAATTCAAAATATACTGGAAAAAATATAGTAATAAGTGCAGCAGGAAGTTTTGAGGAAAATAAACTTAAAAAACTTTTTGAAAAATATTTTTTTGATATTGAAAAAAAAGAAGAAAATAAATTTGAAAAATGGGAAGGCAATAAGGAAGGACCGAAAGTAAAATTGATGTTAAAAGATACTGAACAAACACACATTTCTTTTGGTGGTTTTACATATTCCTTTGAAGACGAAAGAAAATATCCTCTTGCTCTTTTGAATGTTATACTTGGTGGAAATATGAGTAGTAGATTGTTTAATAGAATAAGAGAAGAACTTGGGCTTGCCTATGAAATTAGAAGTTTTGTAAGACAGTATCAGGATACTGGAATATTTAACATTTCAGCAGGAATATCTTCTGAAAATCTTGAAAAAACCATGATAGAAATAATTAAAGAGCTAAAAGAAATAAAAACAACTGGGGTCAAAGAAGATGAAATTGAGAGAGGTAAAAAATTTCTTATATCTCAATTTTTAATGGGCCTTGAGGATAATCTTGAATATATGTTATGGATTGGAGAACAGAAATTATTAAAGAGAAAAATGGAAAATATTAATGAAATAGTTAAAAAGATTGAAAAAGTTAAAAAGAGACAAGTAGAAGAAGTTGCAAATGAGATATTTAAAAAAGAAAATTTTTATCTTGCAGTTATTTCTCCAAAAGGAGATGAAGATAAACTAAAAAATATAATAGGAGATGCTTAATGGAAACGATAAGAAAAATTTGGAATAAAACATGGGAAAAGTATTTTGAAAATTATAAAGTTATGGGAGTTTTTGAAAAAATTTTACTTTCAATTATTTTTTCAATTTTAACAGGTCTTTCAGCACAAATTTATATTAAAATTCCATTTACTCCTGTTCCTATTACTTTTCAGACATTTGTAGTTTTACTATCTGGGATTTTACTTGGTAAGAATTTTGGATGTTTATCACAGATACTTTATTTTACTGCTGGCGTTTCTGGAATTGGATGGTTTTATGGTGGTTCTTTTGGCATTTTAAGACCGACAACAGGGTATTTAGTTGGCTTTATTTTTGCTTCTTATATTGCCGGATATTTTTCTGAAAGGAAGAACAAAATTTTAGGTATGATACTTGCAAGTTTAATAATTTACTTTTTAGGGATTATCTGGCTTAAAATTTTCTTAAAAACTGAAACTAAAAATTTACTTCTAATTGGAGTTTTACCTTTTATTCCTTTTGACATTTTGAAAGCAATTATGGCAGGAATTTTTGCAGAAAAAATAAGGGGGAAAGAAGATGAGAAAGTATAATGTATGTGTTGTTGGTGCTGGTATGGTTGGTAAAAAAATGGTTGAAATTTTAATTGAAAGGAATTTCCCATTTAATGAATTAAAAGTTTTTGCAACAAAAGAGAGAGAAGAAGAAATTGCTGGAAGGACTTTCAAAATAGAAGAAACAAAAATTGAGAATTTTAAAGATATTGATATTGCTTTTTTTGCTGGAACAGAAGGAGAAAAAGGAGCAAGTAAATTATATGGATGGAAGGCAGTAGAAATGGGTTGTATTGTTATTGATAATGGTGCAGATTTCAGAATGGATGACAGAGTTCCACTCGTTGTTCCTGAGGTTAATCCTAATGCATTAAAAAATCATCAAGGTTTCATTGCAAATCCAAATTGTTCTACAATTCAAATGGTAGTTGCTTTATACCCACTTCATCTTGAATTTGGTTTAAAAAGAGTAATTGTATCAACATATCAAGCAGTTTCAGGAACAGGAAGAAAAGCAGTTGAGGAATTACAAAATCAGGTTGAAAACTATTTAAAAGGGATAGAAATAAAAAATCAGGTTTATCCATATCAAATTTTTGGAAATCTTATTCCTGAAATTGGTTCTTTAAGTGATGAATTTGAAGGATATTATTCAGAAGAGGTCAAAATGATAAAAGAAACAAGGAAAATTATGGGACTACCTGACTTAAAGGTATCTGCAACATGTGTGAGAGTTCCTGTATTTAATGGTCATTCTGAAAGTATAACAGCACAGTTTGAAAAAAAAGTTGATGTTAAAAAAGCGAAAGAAATTCTTAAAAAATTCCCTGGTATTAAAGTTATAGATGCGCCAGAAAAAAGTTTATATCCGATACCTTTGCTGGCATCAGAAAAAGATGATGTTTTTGTTGGAAGAATAAGAAAAAATCCTGCTTTAGAAAATTCACTTGATTTATGGGTTGTTGCTGATAACATA
>JAMWBY010000024.1 GCA_023818745.1 Candidatus Omnitrophota bacterium | reverse complement strand
TTAATTTTAATGCCATAGATTTCTTAAAAATACAATTCATTAGATTTTTATTACACAATACAATTTATAACTTTTAAACTTTTCTGTCAAATTCTCAACGAGAGCAGATCTTGTAAATTTCAGAATTGAAGAGTTAGGGAATTTGACAAAGATAGTTAAAAAAGGTAAAATTTAAGCCGAAATTTAAAATGGGGCCGTAGTTCAGCGGTCAAGAATGCCAGACTGTCGATCTGGAGGTCGCGGGTTCAAATCCCGTCGGCCCCGTTTTTATTAATTTGTTTTAAAAATGAACTATAAAAAATACTGGCATACAACTTCACATATAATGGCTCAAGCAGTAAAAAGATTATTTCCTGAAGTTAAACTTGGGACAGGACCTGCTATTGATAAAGGTTTTTATTATGATTTTTATAAAGAAGAGCCCTTTACTCCACAAGACCTTATAAAGATTGAAGAAGAAATGAAAAAAATTATAAAAGAAAATTATAAAATTGAAAAGATTGAAAAAAATAAGGAAGAAGCAAGACAAATTTTAAAAAATGAACCTTTTAAAATAGAAATTCTTAATGAGATAGAAAATGAAAAGGTCTCTTTCTATAGACAGGGAGAATTTATTGATTTGTGTGAAGGGCCACATTTAGATTCAACAGGTGAAGTTAAATTTTTTAAACTTTTATCTATTTCATCTTCTTACTGGAGAGCAGATGAAAATAGAGAGAGTATGCAAAGAATTTATGGAATTTCCTTTGAAACGAAAGAAGAACTTGAAGAGTATTTAAAATTTATAGAAGAAGCGAAAGAAAGAGACCATAGAATCCTTGGGAAAAAACTTGACCTATTTAGTATAAATCCAGAATATGGTCCTGGTCTTATCTTCTGGCATCCTAAAGGAGCAATCATAAGAAAAATTATAGAGGATTTTTGGAAAGAGGTTCATTTAAAAAATGGATATGAACTCGTTTATACGCCACATATAGCGGATATTTCCTTATGGGAGAAATCGGGTCATACTTCTTTTTACAGTGATTATTTATTTCCAAAAATGGAAATAGAAGAAGGAAAAGTTTATCAATTAAAACCTATGAACTGTCCTTTTCATATTCAAATTTATAATAGGAAATTGAGAAGTTATAGAGAACTTCCTATAAGATGGGCTGAACTTGGGACTGTCTATAGATATGAAAAACCTGGAGTTTTGCATGGATTATTAAGAGTTAGAGGATTTACACAGGATGATGCACATATTTTTTGTACCCCTGAACAACTTGAACAAGAAGTTTGTAAGATTATAGACTTAGTTTATTTTTTTCTAAAAAGTTTTGGATTTGTAGAATATAGAGTTTTTTTATCTACAAGACCAGAGAAATTTGTTGGGACAATTGAAAACTGGGAAAAGGCAACAAAATCACTTATAGATGCTTTAAAATCAAAAAATATAAATTATGAAATAGATCCTGGAGAAGGCGTTTTTTATGGACCTAAAATTGATATAAAAATTAAAGATTGTCTTGAAAGGGAATGGCAGTGTTCAACAATTCAGGTTGATTTCAATATTCCTGAAAAATTTGATTTAAAATATATTGATTCTGATGGTAATTTTAAAACACCTATTATGATTCATAGAGCAATTCTTGGTTCACTTGAAAGATTTTTTGGAATTTTAATAGAACACTATAAAGGTAATTTTCCTCTATGGCTTGCTCCTGAACAAATAAGACTTTTACCTATTGCGGATAGACATAATGAGTTTTGTCTTAACCTGAAAAAAAAGTTAGATGAGAAATTTAGAGTAGGTGTTGATTTAAAAAATGAAAAAATAAATAGAAAGATTAAAGATGCTGAAGAAGAAAAAGTCCCATATATGATAATTATTGGAGAAAAGGAAATTAAAGAGAATAAAATTTCTCTGAGGAAACATAGTGTAGGAATGATAGGTGTTTTTACCTTTGAAGAATTGGTGGAAAAATTGACTGAAGAAATAAATAACAAAATTTGAATATAAAATAGTTTTTATGTTATAATTTTTAAAAAGGAGAAGTTTATCAGTAAGGAAATTAGAGGAAGAAGATATAGAATAAATTATCAAATAAGAAGTCCCAAAGTTAGAGTAATAGATGAAGAAGGAAAGCAATTAGGAATTTTAGATATAAAGCAAGCATTAGATATAGCAAAAGAAAGAAATTTAGATTTGGTTGAAATAGTACCGGATGCTTCTATTCCTATTTGTAGAATTTTAGATTTTAAAAGATTTTTATTTGAACAGAAGAAGAAAGAAAAGGAAATAAAGAAAAAACAAAGGGTTATGCAGACGAAAGAAATAAGATTTACTCCTGAAACAAGTGAACATGATTATATGTTTAAAAAAGAGCATATTGAGAATTTTTTAAAAGAAGGGCATAGGGTAAAAGTAACCATATTTTATAAAGGGAGAGAAATGCTTTATAAAGAAAGAGGATATACATTAATGGAAAGATTGATAAAAGAACTATCAGGAAGTGGGAGGATTGATAGAGCGCCGAAATTTGAAGGACAAAGATTGAGTGTGACATTTATTCCGATAAATGTAAAAGGAGAAAAAAATGGGAAAAGTTAAAACAAAAAAATTGAAGACAAAAAAATCAATAGCAAAAAGATTTAAAATTACAGGCACTGGTAAAATTATTCATTATGGAGCTGGAGGGAGTCATTTATTATCTAAAAAAAGTTCAAAAAGAAAGAGAAGGATTAAAAAGGCAAGGGTTTTGAAAAGTAAAGGAGATATTAAAACTGTTAAAAGAATGTTACCTTATAGATAAAAAGGAGTTAAAATGGCCAGGACTAAAAATGCTCCATCTTCAAGAAGAAGGAGAAAAAAAGTTTTGAAAAGAGCAAAAGGATATAGACAAGGTCGGTCCAAACTTTTTAAAAGAGCAAAAGAGTTTTCTGAAAAAGGTCTTACTTATGCGTTTATGCATAGAAGAAAGAAAAAAAGAGATTTTAGAAGGTTATGGATAAAAAGAATTTCTGCAGCTTGTAAATTAAATGGTATTTCTTATAGTAAGTTTACATCCGGAATAAAAAAACTTGGATTAAACTTAAATAGAAAAACATTGGCAGAAATTGCTTTTAATCATCCTGAGCAATTTATTGAAATAGTAAATGAGGTTAAGAAAAAAGTATATGTAAGTTAATGAAATTTTTAAAAAATTTGAGTTTTTTATTATGTGCAATTTTTCTTGTCACAATAAATTTGCTATATTTAACAGGAAAAAGTTTTAGCAGAGAATTTTATTACATTTCATTAAACATAATTTTATCTTTTTTTATTGTTATAGATGTAATTTTTAGATTTGACATTTACAATAAAATATCTTATTTAGAAAGAGAAAATGAACGATTAAATTTAACAATTGCTGATTATAAACTTGAATCAACCTTTTTGTCCACATTAATAGATATTATAGAAACGTTTGAAGGAGAAATTTCTTTAGAAGAAGTTATTGATAAAATACTTGAAACGATTAAAAAAATTTTCAAAGAAGAGACAATTGTTTTATCTCTTTTTAAAGATAGATATAAATTAAGTATAAAAGGAGATAATATAGATCTTCCTTTGGATTTAATAGAAGAAATGGTTACCAAAAGGAAACCGGTTTTAGTGAATAATCTTTCTTCTTTTCCAACTTATAAATATTTGTCTCAACAGGGTATCACCTCTTTTATTATAGTGGGGTTATATCAAAAACGAAATATTATAGGAATACTGGCTGCATTTTCAAATAAGGGTAGAAAGTTTACATTAAAAGACCTTGATATTTTAAGAATGGTTTCTGTTCCTGTTTCTTTAATGATTGAAAATGTAGAACTTTTTGACAAAACAAAATTTCTTTCTATTACTAATGGTCTAACTCAGGTATATAATAGAAGACATTTTGAGAAATTATTTTTTGAAGTTTTGACAAAAAGTCAAATAGATAATAAACCACTATCTATTGCAATGTGTGATGTTGATTATTTTAAATTTTATAATGATACAAATGGACATCCTGCGGGCGATTTTGTTTTGAAAACAATAGCAGAAATATTGAAAAAAAGTGTTAAAGGTTCTGATATTGTTGCAAGATATGGTGGAGAAGAATTTATTCTTGTATTTCCTGAGACGGAAAAGGAAAACGCGGTTAAAATATGTGAAAAATTGAGAGAAACAATAAAAAATTTTAAATTTCTTAATGAAGAAAGCCAACCAAATGGGGATTTAACAATAAGTTTTGGAATAGCATCTTTTCCAGAAGATGGAGTGACAACTTCTGAGTTAATAAAAAAAGCAGATGTAGCTTTATATAAAGCAAAAGAATTAGGAAGAGATAGAGTTGTTTCTATATAATTCATTTAAAATTTCTTTCCATATTTTTTCAGCAGTTTGTTCAATTTTCTTTTCTTTTTCTTTTATTTTTTCTTTTATTATTTCATTTTGATTTTGTAGATTTTTAATTTTTTCATCCTTTTCCTTTATTTTTAATGACATATATTCTTTCAACTCCTCCTCCATTTTTTTTTCATATTCTTTTTTTAATTTATCAATTTCAAGTTCAATAGAATTAAATCTTTCTTTTACAGCAATTTCAGCATTTTTTATAATCCTTTCACTTTCTTCTTCTGCTTTTTTAATTTTTTCAATATTTTCTTTTATCATCTTTCCAGTATTCCTGTATTCCTGTTTTTAGATCTACAATAATTGTTGATTTATCTAAATAATAATTTTTACATAAACTTTTCAAATTTTCAAATTTTTTTATATCTTTAGGAATTATGTAGAAAAATGGATTTAATTCATTAAGTAATTTTTCATTTTTTCTGCTTCTTTTGAATTCAGCAGGATAAATTGTTAACAAATATTTATCTGAAAATAAAAGTTTTTCAAAAAATTCATTAAACAAAATTAAAACTTTAAATTTTCCAGATTTAATTATTAAATTTCCATCTATTACATTTATTTCTACATCATAAACTTCTATTTTTTTAGGTGTTTTTCTAATATTTGAATAGTTCAAAGGAGAATTTATAGAAATTTCAAACGCATCCGTATATATTTCCTTACAGAATTTTGATAACCAAAATAGGTTTTCTAATGATTCTTTTCCCACCAAGATTATTTTTTCAATATATAATTTTTCTTTTTTTGTAATTTTTAATAAAATTTCTCTCCAATTTTTATACCTTTTAAATCCTCCTTTTACAATTAAGACTCCTTTATTTTGGTTTCGCACCAAAATTAATGGGTTTTTTGAAGAGAAAAAAATAATTTCTTTTTTGTCTGTTTTGTTTAAAAATTGGGGAACGAAAAGAAAGAAAATAATGGTTGATAAAAGAAAAATTTTTATTTTTTTTTTTAATTTTAAAATCAATATAGAAAGAATAATATAATAGGAGAAAACAGATAACAAAGAAGAATATATAATAATTTGTGGGGAAAAATGAGAAACATAAGTAAGACATTTCAAAAAGAAATCAATAATTAAATTTAATGGCAAAAACAAAAATGTAATAAAGATAGAAACAAAAGAGGTGATTGTAATTAATCCAACAAAGGGTGTAAAAATCAAATTATTTAAAATACCTAAAGGATAGAAATATCCAAAATTATAAAATATTATAGGCAATATGAATAATTGAGCAGATAAAGAAATAACTAAAAGATTAATAAAAAAATTATTTTTTTTGAATATATTTACTTTTGGGTAAAGTATTAAAATCCCACCTGTTGCAAGAAAAGAAAGCAAAAAAGAGATAGAGTAGATGAAAGACGGATTGATTAAAAGAAGCAAAATGCAGGAAAAAATAATTGAAGTAAAAAAATCTATTTCTTTCTCTAATATTTCTGATATTAAATAAAAAGAAGTCATTAAAACTGCTCTTGTAATAGGTATTCTAAATCCGCATAGAAAATTGTAAAACCATAATATGAATAAAATGAGGGATGGAAAAAGTTTGGGTTTAGTATTGTTTAACCTTTGGAATGGTATAAAGAGAACCCTTAAAAAAAATATTAAAAAAACAATATGGATTCCTGAAATAACAAATAAGTGATATATTCCTGTTTTAATTCCAAGTTCTTTTAAAAAATCAGGTGGGTCATCACTTCCAAGCGTAAGAAGTTTTATCAATTCGGATGCCTCTGGATTAAAACCTGTGTATTTTTCAATCCTTTTTTCCACTTTTTCTCTTAAATATGAGAACCATAAATTTAAATTTGTATTGTTTAATGTCTCAATTTCATCACTTATAACTTTAAAAAAAATTCCCTGCCTTTCCATAAACTTTTTGTAATTAAATTCAAATGGGTTCTTTGGTGAGTTTATTTCTTTTATACTTTTAACTTTTATTTTTACATTTTCTCCTTTTAAAAATTTTTTTCTTTCTTTTGTTGTTATTATTATTTTCTTTGTAGTTTCATACTCATTATCTTCTGTGAAAATTTTTTTTGTTTTTATTAATATCTCTTTTTCAAAAGGTCTTTCTTTGACAGAAATAACTTCTCCTTCAATTGATGACAATTTTGAAAAATTTATTTTTTTATTATCTTTTTGATAAATATACATTGAAAAATACCCGCTACTTAAGAAAAAAATGAAAAGAAAGAGATATTTCTTATTTAATTTTTGAATGAAAAACAGAGGTATCAATGTTATTAAGAAATGTAAAATTGAAATATTAAATTCATGTATAGATATACCTAAAATAAATGAACATAGAATTACAAAATCACTTCTCAATCCATGTCCCTTTAAATGTATAAAGGGTTTTTCCTTCTAAATAAACATTTTCTAAATTATCATTAAAATAAACCTTTAAAATTTCTTTGCTTTTTGTAATTACTTTTATAGGAGAAGGCATTCTATGCTTTAAGGAAGTAATTATTGCTGAAGCCACAACTCCTGTTCCACAAGAGAGTGTTTCACCTTCAACTCCTCTTTCATAAGTTCTTATCTTTATTAAACCTGTCTTGATAATTTCCACCCAATCAACATTTGTTCCACTTTTGCCAAAAATTTTATTGTGTCTAATTTGAGGACCAAGTTTTGATAGATTGACTTTATCAACATTATCAACGAAAATTATAGTGTGTGGAACTCCTGTATTTATATAATTTCCTACAATATTCTGGTTATTAACAGGGATTGTTATGTCTAATTCAGGTTTTTCTATTATTTTAATTCTAACTTTTATATTTTCCCCTTTAATTTCACCATCAAGAATTCCTGCTTTTGTTTCTATTTTTAATTTTTTCTTTTTAGAAATTGAACTTTCGTTTATAAATCTTAAAATACATCTCAAACCATTACCACACATTTCTGCTTCGCTTCCATCTGGATTGAAAATCCTCATTTTAAAATCTGCCTTTTTGGAATTTTCAAGAAGAAGAAGGCCATCTGCACCGATGCCAAATTTTCTATCACATAGTTTAATAGAAAGTTTTTTTCTGTTTTTTAATAAATTTTTTCTATTATCTATTACTATAAAATCATTTCCTGAACCAACAATTTTAAAAAATTCCATAGGTTTAAATTATATTTTTATTTGTTAATTTCGTCAAATTGGTATAATATAAAATCTATGAAAGTGATTATTCAAAGAGTAAAAAAAGCTATATTATACGTAATGGACTGTTATAAAGGTGAAATAGGGAAAGGGATTGTTTTACTTGTAGGATTTGGTAAAGGAGATGTAGAGGATAAACTTGATTATTTTGAAAAAAAAATTATTTCATTGAGAATATTTGAAGATGAAAATGGAAAAATGAATAATTCAATTTTAGATATCAATGGAGAAATTATGATTGTTCCACAGTTTACATTGTATGGTGATTGTTCAAAAGGCAATAGACCTGATTTTACAAAAGCAGAGAAACCAGAAGTTGCTAAAATTTTATTTGAAAAATTTGTGGATAAATTTAAGATTTATAATATAAAAATTGTTGAAGGAGAATTTGGAGAAAAAATGCTTGTTGAAATACATAACGATGGTCCCTGTTCTTTAATTTTAGAAAAATAAAAATGAAAATTTATAAAGATAAAAAAGAAGTAGTTGTTGATACTTCTACAAGTTGGATTTATATAGGTAAAATTATAAAGGAGGATGAATCATATATTTATTTGGAAGAAGCAGATGCATTTGATATTTCAGAAACATCTCTGAGTAAACAGGAATATTTAATGATGATTAAAAAAGATGGTGTTATTCCAAATAGGAAAAAAGTTAAAATTTTAAAATCAAAAGTAGTTGCTATTACACTACTTGAAGATATAATAGAGCAATGAAAATAAAAATATTTTCTATTTTGATAGGCGCTTGTTTAGGATTTATAGTATATTCTTTTATTGGATATATCTTTACAAAAAAACTTCCCATAAGTAAAAAATATAAATTAATTTTTTTCTTGTCTTTGTTCTTTTTTATCTTAGTTATTTTTCTATATTTTAAAATTTGAAAAATGGGAGAATCACAAGAAGAAAGAATTCTTATTGAGAAAAAATTTTATGAAAGATTGGCAAATTTAAATTCTGAATTTTTAGAAGTTTTTTTTCAGTTATCCAGAATATGTCTTTTTTCAAAAAAACATAAAAAAGCTCTAAAATTTGATAAAAAAATTGCTGAATTGATGAAATTAGATGCAATTTCTTATTATAATTTAGCATGTGATTATTTATTAATTGGAGATATAGAAAAATCTTTTAAATATTTAAAAATCGCTATTATACTTGGTTTTAAAAACAAGAAATATATTTTAAAAGACCCTGATCTTGAAAATCTTAGAAAAAGTGAAAAATTTAAAATATTATTGAAAATGCTAAAATGATATTGGAAAGATTTCTTTATCTCTCTGCTAAATTTATAGGTTTTTTTGTTTATAATTTATTTTTTGCAATTGAAGTAAAAGGAAGAGAAAATTTTCCCAAAAGAGGTGGGTTCATAGTTGCTTCAAATCATTTAAGTTTTCTTGACCCACCAACAATTGGTTATGTTTGTCCAAGAATGCTTCATTTCTTTGCAAAAAGTTCCTTGTTTAAAATAAAAGGTTTTTCAAAACTTATTAAACTTTTAGGAGCTATTCCTTTAGAAAGAGACACATCAATGTCATTGGTTTTGAGAAAAGGACTGGAGATATTAAAAAAGGGAGAAGGTATAGTTATTTTCCCAGAAGGAACAAGAAGTATTAATGGAATTATAAAAGATGGAAAACCAGGAATTGGATTTCTTGCTGTTAAGAGTAAAGTTCCTGTTATTCCTGTAAGAATAATAGGAACAGATAAAGCATTGCCTGTAAATAAAAAGTTTATAAGGATAGCAAAGGTAAAGGTATTTATTGGGAAACCAATGTATTTTGAAAATGGAAATTATACAGAAATTTCAAAGAATATAATGGATGTAATAAGAAAGTTGAAATGAAAAAGTTAATTATCGCTAAAAACATTGGATTCTGCTTTGGAGTAAAACGGGCTGTAGAAACAGCAGAGAAATTGCTTGAAACAATATCATCTTTATATACAATCGGCAATATTGTTCATAACCCACTTGTAATTGAAAAATTAAAAAAGAGGGGTTTGGTAATATGTAATTCAATAGAAGAGATAAAAGGTAAATATTTTATTGTTAGATCCCATGGTTTAAGCAAAAAAGAAATAGAAAAACTTAAAAAAGAGAATAAGAAGATTTTTGATATGACTTGTCCTTTCGTAAAAAGAATACATTACCTGGTGGAAAATTGGAACAAAAAAGGACATTATGTTATAATTATTGGAAATAAAAATCATCCAGAAGTTTTAGGAATTAAAGGATATGGAGCAAAAGTAGAGGTTTTAGAAGATAAAGAAGATGTTGAAAAAATAAAAAATAGAAGTTATAATAAAATTTTAATAGTAGGGCAGACGACTTTAAATTTTAAAAAATATCTTGAAGTTATAGAAAATATTATGAAGAAAATTTCAGCAAGTGAAATTTTAGTTTTAAATACTATCTGTAAAATAACAGAAGAAAGAGAAAAAGAAGCAATGAAAATTGCACAAGATGTAGATGCTGTATTAGTGCTTGGTGGAAAAGAAAGTTCAAATACAAAAAAGTTATATAAGGTTTGCAAAAAGATATGTAAAAATACATTTTATATTGAAAAATTTTTAGATTTAAATAAAATTCATTATGATAGATTTAAAAGTATAGGAATTGTTTCGGGAACATCAACCCCATATTTTTTTATAGATGAAGTAGTGAAATATTTTAAAAAGAATAAATATAAGGAGGTGTTATAGATGATAAATATGAAAGTAAACAAATTACTGGAAGAAAAAATAGCAAGTTATAAAGCCGGTTCACTAATTAAAGGAAGAATTGTAAATATTTTAAATGAAGAAGTTATAATTGATATAGGTTTTAAGTCAGAAGGTTTAACTCCAAGAGACGATTTTAAAGGAAAAAAAGAAAATATTAAGATAGGAGATGAAGTTTTTGTCGTTATTGAGTCACTTGACCCTGATTCAAATGGTTTTATTCCACTTTCAAAAGAAAAAGCAGATATTTTATTAAATTGGGAAAAAATAGAGGAAAAATTTAAAAATGATTTACCTATAGAAGGAACAATATTTAAAAGAGTTAAAGGTGGTTATAGGGTTGATATAGGAGTTGTTGCTTTTTTACCATCTTCTCAGACAGACATTGTTCCAATTAAAAATCCAAATGAGTATGTTGGCATGGTATCATTTTTTAAAATTTTAAAACTTGATAGTTTAAGAAAAAATGTTGTTGTTTCAAGAAAAAAGTATCTTGAAGAAGAGAAAGAAAGACAAAAAATAGAATATTTAAAAAGTTTGAATAAAAATCAACTGATAAGTGGAGTAGTGAAAAATATTGTTGATTATGGTGCATTTATTGAAATTGATTATGGAATAGTAGGACTTCTTCATATTAACGATATGAGTTGGGGAAGAATAAGTCATCCTTCGCAGATTTTGAGCATAGGAGAAAAAGTAGAAGTTGTAATTCTTGATGTAAATTTAGAAAAACAAACTGTTTCTTTTGGTTTAAAACAGAAAACTCCCAATCCTTGGGATAGAGTAGAAGAAAAATATCCAATTGGTTGTGTTGTTGAGGGAAAAATAGTTAATATTACCGACTATGGTGCTTTTATTAAACTTGAAGAAGGATTGGAAGGACTTTTACATATTTCTGAGCTATCTTGGACTGGAAAAATTAAACACCCATCTGAAATGCTTGCTCCAGGTGATATAATTAAAGTAAAAGTTATTGATATAAAAAAAGATGAAGAAAAGATTTCATTTAGTTTAAAACAACTTGAACCTAATCCCTGGCCTGAAATAGCCAAAAAATACCCTGTGGGAAGTATTGTTACCGGTAAAGTTTATCACATAACAGATTATGGTGCTTTTGTTGAATTGGAGAAAGGGATAGATGGTCTTTTGCATATTTCTAATATTGCAGGAGATTCGATAAAACATCCTTCTGAAGTTTTAAGGAAAGGACAAAAAATAGAAGTTATGATATTGGAAATGGACCCTGAAAATAGAAAAATTTCACTAGGGATGAAACAACTTGATGATCATTTAAAAAATAAAAAGGAGGAAAAGAATGAGAGTGATAATAGTTAAAAATTATGAAGAAATGAGCAAAGAGGCAGGTAAATTAGTGAAAGAATTGATTATTAAAAAGTCCAATTGCATTCTTGGACTTGCAACAGGGAGCACTCCAATCGGCCTTTATAAAGAACTCATAAGAATGCACAAAGAAGAAGGACTTGATTTTTCCAAAGTAATAACTTTTAATCTTGATGAATATTATGGACTTTCTGGAGACCATCCACAGAGTTACAGATATTTTATGGATACTAATTTATTTAATGAAATTAACATTAAAAAAGAAAATACCCATGTTCCAGATGGAAAAATTCCAATTGATGAAATTGAAGAATACTGCAAAAAGTATGAGGAGATGATAAAAAACTTAGGTGGTATAGATCTTCAAATTCTTGGCATTGGAGGGGATGGTCATATTGGGTTTAATGAACCAGGTTCTTCTATTTATTCAAGAACGCGGCTTGTTGCTCTTGATGAACAGACAATAAAAGATAATTCAAGATTTTTTGAAAAAATAGAAGATGTTCCAAAATTTGCTTTAACTATGGGAGTAGGAACAATACTTGAGGCAAGAGAAATAATTCTTTTGGCAAACGGAAGCAAAAAGGCAGAAGTAGTTGCAAAAGCAATTGAAGGACCAATAACATCTCAGATTACAGCCTCTGCTTTACAACTTCATCCCAAAGTTACTGTTATTTTAGATGAAGAGGCATCTAGTCATTTAAGAAGAAAAGAGTATTATAAATTTGCTTATGAAGCAGAGAAAAAAATAAATTTTAGAATTTTCTAAAGGAGTAAAAATGAGTAAAATAGAAGAATTTGTAGCAGAGGTTAAAAATTTAAATAAAAAAGTTGTTTTCCCAGAAGGAGAAGATGAAAGAATTTTAATGTCTGTTTCTGAATTATTAAAAGAAAAGATTGCTACTCCTGTTTTGTTAGGTAAGAAAGAAAGAATTTTAGAAATGAGTAAAAAATTAGGTATTAATAATATTGAGGAAATAGAAATTGTTGAACCTGAAAATTCAGAATTTTTTGAAGAGTTTATTAATAGATACTGTGAAAAAAGAAAAAATATAAATAAAAGTGTTGCCGAAAAAATTGTGAAGAGACCACTTATTTTTGGAGGGTTAATGGTTGATACTGGGAAATGTGATTCTATGGTTGCAGGTGCAGCAAATACAACAGCAAATGTAATACAGGCAGCAGCCCTAACAGTTGGTTTTTCAGAAGGGATAAAAACACCATCAAGTTTTTTTATAATGGTGTTGCCAAATGGAAAAGTTTATTTCTATGCTGACTGTGCTGTAAATATATGTCCTGACGAAAATCAACTCGCAGAAATAGGAATTGCAACAGCAATTAATTATAAAAAATTAATGAAAGAGATACCAAAAGTTGCTTTTCTTTCTTTTTCAACAAAAGGTTCTGCATCGCATCCAATGGTTGAAAAAGTTCAAAAAGCAGTAAAGATAGCAAAAGAAAAAAACAGCGAATTTGATATAGATGGAGAATTTCAAGTTGATACGGCAATAAATGAAGAAGTAGCCAAAAAGAAAATGAAAGAATATTCATCTGTTGCGGGAAGGGCAAATGTTTTAATATTCCCCGATTTAAATTCTGGAAATATTGCTTACAAAATTACCCAATATTTGGGAAATGCACAGGCGTATGGACCGGTGTTACAGGGATTTGCAAAACCAGTTAGTGATTTATCAAGAGGTGCAAAGGTTAAAGACATAATTATGACAACTGTTATTACTTGTTTAATGAGTTAAACACAGGAGGAAATAATGAAAATTTTAATTTATGAAGATGAAAAATGGATAAATTTTACTCCACTTTCTTATATAAGACCTGTATTTGAGTTAAGATGTGGATTTAATTCTATTTTGGAAAAAATCATTTCGGTTTTACCTGAAGGAGAAATTATTTTATGGGTTAGAGATTATCTTGTGAAATTATGTAGAAAAAAATACGAGTATAAAATCAATGAAAATGATTTTTGGAAAGATGATATTCTTATAATTAATGGAAGATGGCTTATTGATAGAAACATTGATTTTAGTTTAAAAGAAGAAATTTTATATACAAAAGACGGAGATGTTGTTTATGGATTGATTAAAAAGGAACAAGTTAATAAATATTGGAATGGGAATTTGGATGAATTTATAAAAAACATATTAATAAATGTAAAATCAGAAGAAACCGATTTTATAATTTTAAATTATCCATGGAATCTTATACATTATAATTCTCAGATTATAAAGTTTGAATTTGAAAAAAATGGAGAAAATGGAATTTTGGGGAAATTTTCAGAAAAAGCATCAGTTTATGGTTCCGAAAGAAATGTTTATGTTGCACCAACAGCAGAAATTTATCCTTTTGTGGTTCTTGATTCAAGTGAAGGCCCAGTATATATAGATGAAGGAGCAAAAATTTTCCCCTTTTCAGTAATTATAGGTCCCTCATATATTGGAGAAAAAACCCAAATTATGCCTGGAGCAAAAATAAGAGAAGGAAATAGTTTAGGTCCTGTCTGTAGAGTTGGTGGTGAAGTAGAGGAAAGCATTTTCCATTCTTATTCTAATAAGTATCATGATGGCTTTATAGGACATAGTTATATAGGTGAGTTTGTAAATTTAGGTGCATTAACAACAAATAGTGATTTGAAAAATGATTACTCAAATGTTAGTGTTTATTTAAATGGTAAACCAGTTGATACAGGAGATCTTAAAGTAGGTTCATTTATTGGTGACCATACAAAAACAAGTATCGGAACCTTATTTAATACAGGAACAATTGTTGGATTGATGTGTAATATCACTGCAGAAAATATTCTTCCCAAATATTTTCCATCTTTTGTTTGGTTTGTAAATGGTAAATTTATGAAGGGCTATGGTATTGAATATTCCTTAAATACAGCAAAAATTTCAATGGAAAGGAGAAAAAGAGTTCTTTTACCAGAGGAGGAGGAAGTAATAAAGAAAGTTTATGAAATGACTGAAGTTGAAAGAAAAACATATATTGAAAAAAGCAGAAAAAAAACAAAATAGGAGGATAACATGAATGAAGCAGAAATTCTTGAAAAGGTAAAAGAAGTTGTTTCTGAAGTTCTTGGTGTTGATAAGGATAAGATAGGATTAGAGGATAGGTTTGTTGAAGATTTAGGGGCCGAAAGTGTGCAAAGTTTGGAATTGGTAGCTGCTTTTGAAGAAAAATTTGGTATAGAAATGGATGAAGAAAAGGCTCTTGAAGTAAAAACAGTTGGTAAAGCAGTTGAATTTATTAAAGAATATATTGCTAAAAAATGAAAATTCTCGTTATTAATTGTGGAAGTTCTTCTATAAAATTTAAACTATTTGAGATGCCGGAAGAAGAACTTATTTCTTCAGGTAGTGTAGAAAAAATAGGAGAGGAAATTTCTATTTTTAAATATTATGGAAGAGTAAAAATTGAAGAAAATTTAAAAGTAAGTTCTCACCAAAAGGGACTTGAACTAATTGCAGACACTTTGCTTAAAAATGAAATAAAAAATATTGAAGAAATAAAGGGAATTGGACATAGAGTCGTTCATGGAGGAGAGGGTTTTACAGGGAGTGTGAAAATAGATGAAGAAGTTATAAAAAAGATAGAAGATCATTTATTTCTTGCTCCACTTCATAATCCACATAATCTTACTGGTATAAAAGGATGTATGCAATTATTCCCTCAGAGTATTCAATGTGCTTCTTTTGATACTGCCTTTCATACAACATTGCCAAAAGTGTCATATTTATATGCAATTCCATATAGTTTTTATGAAAAACATAAAATAAGAAAATATGGATTTCATGG
>JAMWBY010000101.1 GCA_023818745.1 Candidatus Omnitrophota bacterium | reverse complement strand
ATAAGGTTAAACTGCTAAATCCAAAAAACCGATTTGTATAGATACCCATAATAAATATCAGTTTTACTTTCATCTATGTTGTCTCCTTTCTTTTATGAGTAAGTAGGTATCAAATTTAGTCCACTGGAAACACATTTATATATATTTTATATTTTTACATTTGATAAATTTCTGATAAAATTTAGAAATGTTTAAAAATTATTCGCTTTTGGTAAGTTTTATCGCTGGAATTAGTTCTTTTTTTAGTCCTTGTGTTTTACCTTTAATTCCTGTTTATTTTTCATATATCACAGGTTATTCAATAGAAGAATTAAAAGAAGGGAAAAATCTTTCCTATAAAAAAATTCTAATATCTTCTATAATTTTTATTGTTGGGTTTACAATTGTTTTTACTTTGTTTGGTGCATCTTCTACTTTTATAGGAAACTTCATTGGAGCAAGAAAAAAAATTTTTAGATATATAGGTGGGACAATAATGATTATTTTTGGTCTTCAAATACTTGGAGTTTTAAAAATTAAAAAATTGTATCAGGAGAAAAGAATAAAAATAAAGAGATTTAATTTTAGGTATATAAGTGCGTTTTTTTTAGGAATTGGTCTTGCTGGTGCTTGGACTCCTTGTGTTGGACCCGTTCTTTCTTCAATATTACTACTTGCTTCTATGGAAAAAACCATAAAAAGAGGTATACTTCTTTTATTTTTTTATTCTCTTGGGATTGGGATTCCATTTATTTTATTCTCTATTTTTTTGAAAAAAATAATAAACTTTTTGAGTAAAATAAAAAAACATCTCAGGAAAATTGAGATTTTTATGGGTATTTTGCTTATTCTCCTGGGCGTTTTTTTAATAATTAAATTTTGATAAGTTCCCAAAAATTTATTCTAAAATTTTATTTAATTCTACTTCATCCATTTTACCTATTTTTTTTGTCTGTATATATCCTTTTTCATCAATTATAAAAGTTGTAGGAACCCATCTTATTCCACCATATAAATTTTCAACTTTCCCATCACTCATACAAACAGGGTAAGTTATTTTATTTTCACTCACAATTCTTTTTACATCATTTAAAGTTTTTCCAACTGCAATTCCAATAATTTCAACTTTTTTCTTATTTTGATTATAAAATTTAACAAAGTCCGGTATTTCTTCTAAACAAGGAGGACAATTTGTTGCCCAGAAATTTATAATAACCTTTTTACCTTTATAATCTGAAAGTTTAATTTCCTTTCCGTCAATTGTAGTTAATGTAAAATCAGGTGCTTTTGTCTGTCCATAAATATGTGGTCTTCCTATTACTAATAAGATTAAAAGACCAATTAAACCTAGCATCTTTTTCATTATTTCCCTCTGTTTTTTTATTATACTCTTTTTTTGTTCATCTGTCAAATTTTTCCAGATGACACCTATAATGTAATTTTGAGAAAATAAGGAGAGAACTTAAAACTGGACGGTTTATTCATTCAATTTTTCTGGATATGGTTGAGAAATATTTCTTATAAAGCAAATATCCATTTCAAAATCTATAAGACAAATTTTTAAATATTACTTTTAACTCTATATTTTTCTTTCCTCAAATTTTTCTATTTTGAGTTAAGATTTATTTTAAACATAACTGAAAAATGCATTAAAGATTAAAATGTCTTTTAAGAAAAACTTTCTTTAAAGATGTCTTATAAAACTTTTTTTAAATTCTTCGGCAAAAAACCATATCTCTTAACCTGTAATTTGTTGTTTTTATAAATTTAGCAAGCACCAATACAAAAGGATGCAGATTTTGCTTTAAAAATGAAAAACATCCATTCTTTTAGTTAAAAACACAAATATCTTTTAATTTCTTAAATTAAATCAATTTTGGTTTAAAATTGGATTAATCTTTTAGAACACCATTATATATACCTGGTTGATAAAAACATTTATCTCATGCAATTTTAGGTTTTAGTCATTCTTTTTTATAATTTTAGCAAGATAATTAAAACTCAATTGGAAAAATATATTTTTATATTATAAACTTTCTTTTAGAAAAATATCTTCACACCATAAAGAATGTAATCTAAGTTATATGCAAGAGTGTTAATTATGCCCCTTTTTATCATTTGCAAATCATTCCTTTCATCGGGAAATCCATTTCTTTCATTATCTCCATACATTTTGGTCTCATTTCACTAATCATCGACATATCCTTCATCGCTATCTCACAAAATTTTGGCATTAATTTCTTTATGACCTCTTTTTTTTCATCAATTGAAAGATTCTCAAATCCACTTACAAAATCTTCTGCTTTCAATTTCCCACACATTTTCATCACCTCCTATTTAAATTAGATTATTTATTAAACTTACTTTTTAATTTCTTCATAATTTTTTCCCATTCCTTACTATTCATTCCAATAACACACCAGCCATTTTTTCTCATAGATAATCTCTTTTCAAGTCGCAGATCATCCTTAAAAAAAACTTCCTTTGGAATCTCTGATATTGCCTTTTGAATAATATTATGAAATTTCTCTTCGGGCTTCTTCAGATAATAATAAGCCCATCTCCCTATCTCCTTGCATTCAACAAGTCCTGAATTTTTAAGAATTTTAAGATGTCTTGATACATTGTATTGGTTCTCTGCAAGAGAATCCACTATTTCACAAACACACAGCCACTTTTTTGACTTAATGAAAAGCCAAATTATTCGCAATCTTGTTTTATCTGACAATGCTTTAAAAACATCAACAATTCTTTCAATTTCTGTCATATTTTCATATGCACTTTTATACTTATCATATCAACAAAAATCATTTTTGTCAATTGTAAAGTTACACATCTTACCGATCAAACTTTTGCTTTTCTAAAATTAAAATGTCTTGTTATTTTCTTTGCTTTGATGTAGAATTTAAGAAAAGTTATTGAACTATGCAAAAGCCAAAAATATTGTTAAGTAGATGCTTTTTAAAACCAGTAAGATATAACGGACAAATAATTAATGATGATTTTGTAAATAAACTTAAGAATTTTGTTGATATTTTAGATTTATGTCCTGAAGTTGATATAGGTCTTGGAGTCCCCAGAGAACATATAATTATAGTAAAAGAAAACAACAAGAAAAGATTGATTCAACCAAAAACTGGTCTTGATATTACAGATAGAATGGTAGAATATGCAAAAAAAACTGTCAATTCATTATATGGTATTGATGGCGCTATTTTAAAAGCAAAGTCACCATCTTGTGGTGTCTCTTCAAGCATAATTTATGTAGGGAAATTGGCAAGTGGAAAAGGCAATGGTATTTTTGCAGAGGAATTAAAAAATAAGTTTCCATATTTGCCTATAGAAGATGAAGGAAGATTAAGAAATCCCGAAATAAGACATCATTTTTTAACTAAAACTTTTGCATTTTCAGAATTGAGAGAACTTATATCTAACCCAGAATCAAAAAAATTAATTCAATTTCACACTCATTACAAATTTTTACTTTTAACATATAACCAAAAGATTATGAGAGAACTTGGTAAAATTGTTGCTGATGGAAATATTAAATTTGAAGAAAAAATAAAAATTTATAAAGATAAATTTTATAATGCTTTCTTAAGAAGACCCTCAATTAAAAGACATTTAAATACCCTCT
>JAMWBY010000023.1 GCA_023818745.1 Candidatus Omnitrophota bacterium | reverse complement strand
GGAATTTATCTTATGTCAACTTTTATTTTTATATCTCTTAAAACAGTCAGCGCTTCTATTTCAAGTATTTTGATGAATTCTAATCCTATATTTGTTTTTTTAATTTCAACTTTATTTTTAAAAGAAAGACCACAATTCAAAAAATTGATTGGTGTTATAATTGGTTTTATAGGTTGTTCAATTGTAATTAAAGGAGATATACTTGTTTTTTTATGGAAAGGAGAAAATATAAATTTATTTCCGGTTTTCTCTGCAATTTCATGGGCGATATATACAGTATTTGGAGAAACCCCAACAAAAAAATATGGTGCAATTGAAACAACTTTTATTGCTTCTTTTATCGGTTCTATTTTTTTGTTGATAACAGTTTTAATATTACGGTTAAATTTTTTAGGTAAGGAAATAAGTGGCTTTCTATCAGGTCTTTATCTTGGAATAATTCCGACAGGTATAGGATTTACTCTATGGTTTTATGCTCTTAATTATATAAAACCAAGTTCACTTGCAGTATTTCAGTATTTAACACCAATAATAACAATAATTTTATCCTTTTTACTTTTAAATGAAAAAATATCTTTTTATACTATTTTAGGAATGTTGTTGATATTTTCTTCAATTTTTTTGACACAATAAAAATTAACATAAAAACATAAATTTAGTATAATAAAAAAGAGTAAAAAGGAGACAGAAGTGATAATGATTAAAGATTGGAAGAATTTATTTGTGTTAGTTTTTATACTACTTTTTGTAAAAAATGGAGTTTGTGCCAAAAATGTAATTGAGATAATTATAGAAAATACAGAACCGATTACAATAAAGTCAAGTAAAAGGTTACCACTTTTTGTATGGACTTCCATTCCCTTAAATATAACAGAAGATGAGATGAAAAAATATTTAAATCATCTTATTGAAAGAAATATAGTTGTTTTTACAAGATGGCGCATTCCAAAAGAGGGGATAGAAAGTGGGATAAAAGAAGCAATAAAAATAGATAAAAAAAAGAAAGAATTGAACTATCCTGTAGTGATAGATGCCACATCCATAGTTCACAGATTTTTTGATGGCAGTGAAGAGACAGGCCATATTGATGAAAATGGAAATTTATTTTTTGATATGTCCTTTTCTGATAAGGTGAAAATGGGTTGCCCCTTTAAAATAGATAAAAGATATAATGTTATAAAAGAAAGATTGGAAAAGTTTTTAAAAGCATATAAAGATGAAGGTATAGATATAAAATACTGGGCTGTTGATTGGGAAATAGATGGTCCTATTGAATGGAATTCAGCATGGGAAAATTCCAAAAAATGTATTATCTGTAGAAAAAATATAAAAAACATTGAAAACTTTGATGAATTTCAAAAAGTTATAAGAAAAAAAAGAGCAGATTTGCAAAGAGAAGTATTTGTTGACACAATTAAAAAATATTTTCCAAATTGTTTAATAGGAAATTATGCTGTAAATCCACATGATGGATATAGATATTGGTGGGATTATTTTGAAAAAGAAGTTGAAGGAGCAACCTATCAAAGAAAACACAATGCACTTCATAGAAAATGGTTTGATGAGTTTAAATATAGTGGATACACGATGGCGATGCCAGTAATTTATACATGGTATAAGTTTTTTAATGATTATACTTTTGAAGAAAGGGAATATAGATGGTTTTATCCTCTTTTAAGAGAAGGAACATCTGTTGGTAAAAATACTTCCCAAAACATTCCTATAATAAGTTTTGTTCACTGGCAAACAGTTTTAAAACCAAAAGAATTACTATCTGATTTTGTTCCTTTAAGCAGAGAAAAGTATAAAGAGCTTTTGTGGCATTTATTATTTAGAGGATTTGATACATTTTGTCTATGGTCGCCTTTAAATGAAATGGCAGAGGAAATTAAAGTTTTACATGAGGTATATACTGAAAGTTTTAAATATAATGATTTTATTCTTAATGGAAAACCTGTTCTTTGGGATGTTCCAGAAGAACCAGATACTGTTATTTCAGGACTAAAACTAAAAAATAAATTACTGATAATTAGAAGTGATTTTAGAGAAAAAAAAGAAGTTATAAAAGTAAAAGTTGATAGCAAACAAATTGAGATTCCAGTTGTTTCAAATCCCTTTATTTTAGAAATAAAATAAAAAGGAGGTATTAAAATGAAAGGGAAATTGCTTGAAATGACTTTAAAAGAAGTTAGAGATTTTGGGAAAGTTGAGGTCTGTGTTTTACCATGGGGCTCATGTGAACCACACAATCTTCATTTGCCATACGGGACAGATACTTTTACCGTAGAGAAAGTTGCAGAGATAAGTTGTGAAAAGGCAAATGAAAAAGGTGGCAAAGTGATTGTTCTTCCAACAATTCAAGTCGGAGTAAACTCAAATCATTTTGGTTTCCCTCTTGTTTTACATTTTTCTCCTACAACACAACTTGCTATACTTAAAGACATTATTTATTCTTTGGAGAAATCAAAAATTTATAAGCTGGTTATATTAAATGGACATGGAGGAAATGAATTTAAAGCACTTTGCAGAGAATTATACGAAAAAACACCCATTAATATTTTTCTTATTGACTGGTGGATTGTGAGAGAAGACATAATGAATATGGTTTGTGATGATAAAACAGGAGAACATGGTAATGAAGCAGAAACAAGTTGGATTTTATATTTATACCCTGAATTTGTTCATCTTGAATGGGCTGATGAAGGCAAGGTTAATGAACCGAGATTAGAAGGATTGAAGAAGGGATGGGCATGGATTGTAAGACCCTGGCCATTACTTACTACAAATTCTGGATATGGTAATCCTAAAAAAGCAAATTCTGAAAAAGGGAAGGCAATGATTGAAGGTGCTACTGATACGATTGCAGAGTTCCTTATAGAACTTTCAAATGCCAAAATAGATGAAAGATTTCCATACTAACTTTAAATTATCTAAAACAAAAAGGAGAAAAAATTGCTTGAAATAAAACATTTTTCAAATTTTGACAGTGTTGGCAAAGGACTTTCAATTGGTATTGGTAAATTTGATGGGATTCATATTGGTCATAAAAAGATAATTGAAGAAGTGGTAAAAAAGGGCAAAAGTAAAAGAATAATCCCCTCTATTTTTACATTTAAAAATTTCCCTGTTGAATTTTTTATTTCAAGTTGGGAGGAAAAATTAAATTTATTTGAAAATTTAGGAATAGAATTATGTATATGGTGTGATTATGAAGAAATTTCTTTTTGGCAACCATTTGAGTTTATAGAATATTTAGAATGTATAAGTGTTAAGTCAATTGTTGTTGGAAATGGCTTTCAATTTGGTTCTCATAGAAAAGGCACAATTGAAGATTTAAAGAAAAAGTTTGATGTTTTAATTGTTCAACCTGTAATTGTAGAAGGAGAAATAGTGAATTCTACAAAAATTAGAGAATATTTGAAAAATGGAGATATTGAAAAAGTTAACAAACTTCTTGGAAGAAATTTTTCTTTTAAAGGAAAAGTTATAACAGGAAATTCAAGAGGAAAAAATCTTGGTTTTCCGACTGCAAACCTTTCTCTTTTCAATAATATTAAAATAAAAGAGGGTGTTTATGGTGCATGGGTAAAATTTGATAATAATTTATATAAAGGTGCTTTATCAATCGGAAATTGTCCTACTTTTTATAATGATGAGAATAAAATAGAAGTGCATATTATTAATTTTGATAAAATCATTTATGGAGAGATTCTTGAAATATATCCTATTTTGAGAATAAGAGACCAGAAAAAATTTAAAAATCTTGAAGAGTTAAAAGAAAATATTAAAAAGGATATTAATTTTATATATGAAAACCTTACATATCCATTTTAAAATTGTTTTTCTTCACTCTTAATTTACATAATATACCTTATATTTGAAGAAACTCTTTAACTTTTTCTTTCATTTTATACCTTCTGAAAATTCAGGAAATTTTTCCTTCCATTCCTTTTTAAAGTTTCTCTTTTTATGCTCAGGTAAATCTTTTAGGAATGGTTCTCTTGAATATCCAGCATCAATCCCTCTTAATTTTAAAGCAAATTTCCAACTTGTTATTCCTCCATATTTCTGTATTAGACATACTGCCTCTGTTATTCTTTTCTGCAATTTTATCGCTTTTTCAATATTTCCTTCTTTAAATGATTTATAAATTTCTATAAAAATTTCAGGTAATACATTTTGAGTTGAACCGATAGAACCACAAACACCCATAGTTAATGCAGGTAAAAATAATTCATCTGCTCCACTAAAAGCAATCCATTTTCCTTTCATTTTTAGCAATAAATTCTGCAATAAATAAAAGTCAGAATATGTGTATTTAAGTCCTATTATGTTTTTTATTTCTCCGAGTTTCAAAAATTCTTCATCTTTTAAACTTATTCCTGTTGTATAAGGTATATAATAGATGAAAAATGGTAAACTCGTTGAATTTGCTACCTGATTATAATAATTGTAAATTTCCTGAAAAGAAAATCTGTAATATATAGGTGGAATTGAAGAAAGAGCATCAACTTTTAATTTTTCTGAATGTTTTGCAAGAAGTATTCCATTTTTTGTATTTAAAGAACCACCAATATGAACTATAATTTTTGCTTTATTTCCAACTTCTTCCTTAATTATTTCAACAACTCTTTTTCTTTCTTCTATATCCATTAAAAGTCCTTCACCTGTGCTTCCGCAAACGTAAAAACCATCTACTCCTTTTGAAATCAAAAATTTTACAATGTTTCTTAATTTTTTTTCGGACAAATTACCTTTTTCATTAAAAGGAGTTAAAAGTGCCGGATATACGCCATAAAATTTTTCTTTCATTTTTACTCCTTTATTTTAATTCTATATCTGTAATAATTTGCAAGTAGCCATCTATTATTTTCAAAACCATTTTCACCATATCTTGATAAAAACAAAACAATATCTCCATTTTCTCTATCCTGATAGATTCTAAAATTTGAAAGTTGTAATTGTGGTGGTTCATTTTTCTGTCTTGTATCAATTATTTTTATTGTATCTGTCTTAATATAAAAAGGGTCTTCATTTACTTCTGCAATTATAAGTGGATATCTTGGCCAGTTTCCATTCGGTCTTTCTCCCTCAATACATAAATTACCTATCCAATAAACTTTTCCATTTTTAATTGACCTGAATATTACTGAACCGGTTGAACTTGATTCAATTGATTTTCCTTTATCAAATGGTAAAGGGACAGGATCTGTCCATGTTTCACATTCATCATTAGAAAAACTTACCCATTTATATCCTGGTCTTTCTGGAAACATACTATTATCACCCCTTAATATCATCGCAAATTTACCATTTTTAAGTTCAATAATTGTTGGTTCATAAAAACCTCTTGATGTCTTTTCCAAATCAGGATATACAGGTTTACTTATTTTCCATTCAATAGTTCCGTCTTTTTTGTGATCACCAAGGATATGAACTATAATTCCAGCAGGAGACCAGCATCCTTTATAATGAATAAATTTTCCATTTGCATCTGTATAATAACTTTGTGCTGGAAATACAATCCTTCCTTTTTTTGTTTTTATTGGATGAGAAAAACTTACAGCAATTCCACCAGGAAGATCAAAATTTAAAGGAATTTCTCCAGACCAACTATTTATATCTGGGTCATAAATTTCATAGATAACAGAACAGGGAATATCAACATTAAGTTTATCCTGTGGATATAATTTTTTATCTGTTATTGTAATTAATTTTTCAGTTTCTATATCAAAAAATCCGGATGATTCAGCATATCTTATTTTACCTTCTTTTGTTATTTGGCTTTTATAATGCAAAACAGGTCTTGTCCATGTTTTTCCATTGTCATAACTGAATATATCAACAAAATCATCATATCCATCTGAATAGTCCACTCTTGCATATCTGTGAATTAAAATCGATTCTTCATTTGAAATATAAGTAATAAAACAGGGTATAATAGGCCTTCCTTTTTCATCCACATCTAAAAATTTCTCTTTGATTATCTCCATATTCAACCTTCTTTATCACAAGCCTTTCATATTTTGCAATCTTATTAAAAATTAGTCAAAGAAATTTTTATCATTTATAAAATAAAAGTTATAAAAATTAGCATTAAGAAAGAAAAAATATATTACCTATGTGTTCTGAATTTTTATATTTCTGGATATGAAATTTTAAAAAAATCAGAATTTGAAATTTTTCTGTCATAAAAGTAAAATTTATTAATATGGAAAAATATATTGGAAAAATTCTTTTAACTTTTGGAATTTTATTTATTTTGGTTGGATATATTCTTTATAAAGGTGTTAAGTTTCCTATTGGGAAATTGCCGGGAGATATTTTTATAAAAAAGGAGAATTTTGTCTTTTATTTTCCAATTGTGTCAAGCATAATCATAAGTATAATTTTAACGATAATTTTTTCTTTACTATGGAGGAAATAAATGGAAAGAAAATCTGGATGGGAAATATGGAATGAAAATAAAATAAAAGATAGTTTTGAATACTGTGAGAAATATAAGGAATTTCTTTCTAAAAATAAAACTGTGAGGAAATTTGTAAATAGTTGTGTTGAAATTGCAGAAAATATTGGTTTTAAAAATATAAATGAATTTAAAAAATTAAAAAAAGGAGATAAATTTTATAAGGTAAATAAAGGAAAAGAGGTTATATTTGGAGTTCTTGGAAATAAAAAATTGATAGAGGGTTGTAGATTCATAGTTGCGCATGTTGATTGTCCAAGAATTGATTTGAAAACAACTCCATTATATGAAGATGAAAATATTGCTTTATTTAAAACATATTATTATGGCGGAATAAAAAAATATCAGTGGTTAACAATTCCACTTGCGCTTCATGGGGTTGTATTTATGAAAGATGGTAGTTTTAAAGAAATTGAAATAGGAGAAAAAGAGGATGACCCTGTCTTTACAATAACTGATTTGCTTCCACATCTTGCCAAAGAACAGATAAAAAGGACAATTGAAGATGGTTTTCCTGGAGAGAATTTAAATGTATTTGTTGGAACTATTCCTGATAAAAGCAAAGATAAAGAAAAGATAAAGTCAAATATTTTGAAAATTTTAAAAGAATTTTATGGAATAGAAGAAGAAGATTTTATAAGTAGCGAACTTGAACTTGTTCCTGCAGGAAAATCAAAAGATTCAGGTATTGATAAGAGTTTAATTCTTTCCTATGGACATGATGATAGGGTCTGTTCATATACTTCATTTACCGCATTTATTGATTCACTCAATTCTGAAAATAATAATTTCTGTATTCTTGTTGACCAGGAAGAAATTGGAAGTCGTGGTTCAACTTCTGCTGGTTCTTCATTTTTTGAGTATTTTATTGAGGAAGTGTTGGAAAAATCAGATTACTCTGTCTCTGATATTAAAAAGACATTTCAAAATTCAAAAGCAATTTCAGGAGATGTTAATACTTTACTTGACCCAAATTTCAAAGAAGCATATGACCCAAGGAATTCTGCAAAAATTGGTTGTGGCGTAGTATTGACAAAAATTACAGGAGGAAGAGGAAAAGGTGGAAGTACTGAACCGACAGGTGAATATGTTGCCTATATGAGAAAAATATTTGATAAGAATAATGTTTTATGGCAACCAGGAGAAATAGGAAAACTTGAACTTGGTGGTGGTGGAACAGTTGCGACCTATTTTGCAAGATATAATATAGACACAATTGATTGTGGAACAGGTGTTTTATCAATGCATGCTCCTTTTGAATTGGTAAGTAAGGCAGACGTTTATTCCACTTACGAGGCATATAAAGCATTTTATAGAGAGGAATAATAAATGGAAATAATAAGTATATCAACAAAAAGAAGGATTGAATTTATAGATATTACAGGAAAAATTGAAGAAATTGTGAAAAATAAAAATATTAAAAGTGGAGTTTGTTTTTTATTTGTTCCTCATACAACCTGTGGATTAACAATAAATGAAAATGCTGACCCATCTGTAAGAAAAGATATAATTGAAAAACTTGAACAACTTGTTCCAGAAAGTGATGTTTATACCCATTCAGAAGGCAATGCAGATTCTCATATAAAATCAACTTTAACAGGTCATTCATTAGTAGTTTTTATAGAAAATGGGTCTTTACAACTTGGAACATGGCAGGGAATATATCTATGTGAATTTGATGGGCCAAGAACAAGGCAAATTTGGATGAAAATAACTGCATCATTGTAAAACATTCAATGTTATAAGTTTTATCAAAATGGAAAAGGCAATTTTTTATATTATAGGTGTAAAAATCTGTGTTAAGAGAGGAAATATTCTTGAAGAAAATGTTGATGCAATTGTCAATCCAGCAAATACAAATTTAAATATGGGTGGCGGGCTTGCAAAAAAAATAAAAAATAAATTTGGTGAAGAAATAGAAAAAAATGCTATGAAAAAAGGAAATATAAATATAGGTGATGTGATATATACAACTGGAGGAAAATCAAAATTTAGATATATAATCCATTCAGCAACAGTTGACAAAGATTTCAAAACAAATTACGAAGTTATAAAAGTTTGTATGAAGAATATTTTTAATCTTTGCAATGACTTAAAGATAAAATCAATTTCTATTCCTGCACTTGGATGCGGAACAGGAAAACTTGATAGTTTTAATGTTGCTCAAATAATGATTGAAGAAACATTAAAGTATTTTTCACAGAAATTTTTTCTT
Source organism: Candidatus Omnitrophota bacterium (assembly GCA_023818745.1). Lineage (GTDB taxonomy): Bacteria > Ratteibacteria > UBA8468 > B48-G9 > JAFGKM01 > JAMWDI01. Next base: position 7,453 of record JAMWBY010000023.1, on the reverse strand, counting down.
GAAGAGGTTAATTTTGTTCTTTATAAAAAAAGCCATTATGAAAATTTTTTAAATGTTTTTGAAAAATATTTAAGAAATTTAACAAAAAAAACATATAAAAATCCTATCCCAACAGTTGATATAATAATTGAATATGAAAATGGAATAGTTTTAGTTAAAAGAAAAAATTATCCTTTTGGCTGGGCAATTCCTGGTGGATTTGTTGAGTATGGAGAAAGTTGTGAGCAGACAGCAATAAGGGAAGCGAAGGAAGAAACAGGACTTGATATTGAAGATTTACAACAATTTAAGACATATTCAAAACCTGATAGAGACCCAAGATTTCATACAATTACTACCTGTTTTGTGGCAAAAGGCAAAGGTATTTTAAAAGGCGGAGATGATGCTGAAAAAGCAAAAGTTTTTAATAAAAAAAATTTACCTGATAATATCGCTTTTGATCATAGAGATATAATTGAAGAGTATTTTAACAAATTAAGAAGTTAAGAAGTTAGGAAGTTATTAAGTTATGAAGGAGTAAAATATGAAGAAAATAGTTTTAAGTGGAATGAGGCCAACAGGACCTTTACATATAGGACATCTATTTGGTGCTTTGAAAAATTGGGAAAAATTACAGAACAAGGGTTATGAATGTTATTATATGATTGCTGATTATCATGCTTTAAGCACTGAATATTCAAACTCAAAAAATATAAAAAATTATGTTGAAGAAATAGCAATTGATTTTATTTCATCAGGACTTGACCCTGAAAAATCAACAATTTTTATTCAATCACTTGTGCCTGAACATATAGAATTGCATCTAATTTTTTCAATGATTACTCCTGTTCCTTATCTTGAAAGGAATCCTGTTTATAAAGAACAAGTAGAGGAGATTAAAGATAAAGATTTACATACTTATGGTTTTCTTGGATATCCAGTACTTCAAGCAGCAGATATCTTAATTTATAAAGCAAATTCTGTTCCAATAGGGATTGACCAACTTCCTCATCTTGAATTAACAAGAGAAATTGCAAGAAGGTTTAATTATCTTTATGGAGAGACATTTCCAGAGCCAGAAGCAATATTGACTGAAACGCCTAAAATCCCCGGAATAGATGGAAGGAAAATGAGTAAATCATATAATAACGCAATTTATTTAAAGGATAGTCCTGAAATTATTAAAGAAAAAGTAAGTAAAATGTTTACAGACCCTAAAAGAATTTATAGAAAAGACCCAGGTCATCCAGAGACCTGTCCTGTTTTTTTATATCATAAAATTTTTAACTCAGTCAAAATAAAAGAAATTGAAAGTGATTGCAAAAATGCTATAATTGGATGTACTGACTGTAAAAAAATGCTTGGTGAAAAGATAGTTGAATATTTGGAAGATATAAGAAAAAAGAGGAAAGAACTTGAAAAAAATAAAAAGGGTTTACTGGAAAAATTGAAATATGGAAGTGAAAAAGCAAGAAAAATTGCGCAGAAGACAATTTTAGAAGTTAAAGAAAAAACAGGGATTTTATATGGAAAATGAAATTGAAAAACTTGTAAGAGAAGAAATAAAAAGAATTGCTCCTTATGTTCCTGGAAAACCTATAGATGAATTAAAAAGAGTGTATAATCTTGAGAAAATTATAAAACTTGCTTCAAATGAAAATCCTTGTGGTTGTTCTCCAAGAGTAAAAGAAGTATTGAAGGAAAATATTGATAATATTAATAGATATCCTGATGGTTCTGGATATTATTTAAAAAAGGCATTATCTGAATTTTTAAAAGTTAAAGAAGATGAAATAATTATTGGAAGTGGTTCAAGCGAAGTCATTTCTCTAACAATTGAATCTTTTGTAAAACCAGGAGAAGAAGTGATTTATCCTTTTCCATCTTTCATTATTTACAGAATTCTGGTTTTGAAGGTCGGAGGAATTCCTATTGAAATCCCACTTGAAAATGATTTTTCTTATAATCTTGATAAATTTCTTGAAAAAATTACTCCAAAGACAAAAGTTATAATTTTATGTAATCCAAATAATCCCACAGGAACAATCGTATATAAAGAACAACTTAAAAAATTTCTTGAGAAAATTCCGGATAATATAATAGTAATTTCTGATGAGGCATATTTTGAATATGTTGAAACCTCTGATTTTGGAACATGTTTTCCTTATTATAAAGATAAAAATATTGTAATTACAAGAAGTTTTTCAAAAATTTATGGGCTTGCTTCTTTGAGAATTGGTTATGGAATTGGAAGAAGCGAAATTTTAAATTATATGGAAAGAATAAGACCACCTTTTAATACAACAGAACTTGCACAGATTGCCGCTATAACTGCTTTAAAAGATCAAGATTTTGTTAAACATTCAATTGAAGTAAATAAAGAAGGTAAAAGGTTTTTATATGAAAATTTTGAAAAATTAGGGATTGAATATACTCCAACAGAAGCCAACTTTATACTTTGTAAATTTAAACAGGATGCAACAGGTATTATAAAAGAACTTGAAAGAAAAGGAATTATAATAAGAGGGATGAAAAGTTTTAATCTAAGCAATCAATATGTGAGAATAACAATTGGAACTGAACAAGAAAACAAACTTTTAATTGAAGAACTCTCCAAATTACACCTCGTAGGTGTTAGTGGAAGATTGAGGATTGTCAAATAAATATTTTCAAGATGCATGCAAAGTAATTAATTTAGAACATTATTTTTCAAAAGTAAAAAGACCAAATGAGTTTGCAGAAATAGAGAGATATGATAAAACTTGGAAAAATAAAAAATATGTATAAAATTGAATCTATAGAAAATGGAAAAGTGTTTACGATCTACTCAACTTATACAAAATCTTGACAAAATAAAAAATATGTGTAAAAAATAAATTTAATAAGGAAGATAAAAGATTATTTATAGTGTATTTAATTTTACAACGCTTGAAAAAAACTATTTAATATATAGGACAAAGGCGTCCGAAATTTGTTTCCATGAGTATGGAGACATTTTTCAGACGCTTTTTTTATATATTTAAGGACTGTAAGATATGAAAAAAAATTATAAAAAAAACAAAAATTTGATAAGATGTAAAAAACTTCTTAAAGAAAAAGAACAAGAAATAGAATTTTTAAAATCTGAATTAGAAAGAAAGTCAACTGAAATTGAAGTTATCTCTCAGATAAGCAAAGCTATAATTTCAGGTCAATCTATTGATGAAATTTTGGATGGTATAGTGAAATTAGTTGGCGAAAAAATGAACAAAAAAATATGTTCAATAATGATGTTAGATGAAGAGAAACAGGAGTTAGTTATTAAAGCTACTCAATCTTTAAGTGAAGAATATAAAAAGAAACCAAATATAAAAGTTGGTCAAGGTATAAGTGGTCTAGCAGTGAAAGAAAAAACACCTCAAATGGTATTAGATATTACAAAAGACCCAAGATATGCCTATCCTGAAATAGCAAAAAAAGTTGGGATAGTATCAATGCTTGCAGTTCCCATGTTAATAAAAGATAAAGTTATAGGTGTTATAAATGTTTATACCTCAGAAAAACATAAATTTACTGATGAAGAAATAAAAGTCCTGCAAACAATAGCAAATCAATCAGCAGTTTGTATTGAAAACGCAAAACTTTTTGAAACTACATTAAAAGTTAAAGAAGAATTAGAAACAAGAAAACTTGTAGAAAGAGCAAAGGGTATTTTAATGAAAGAAAAAAATCTCTCAGAAGATGAAGCTTATAGAATAATTCAGAAAAAAAGTATGGATATGAGAAAATCAATGAAGGAAATTGCCCAGGCAATAATAATTTCTGATGAAATAAAAAATTCAAAGGAGACACATTGGAGTGTCTCTGAAAAATGACATTGAGGTCATTTATAAGAATGCCAGAGCGGGCACCAAAAAAAGATTTTTTAGAGCACTTTGAACAAATTTTATTTAATAAAAATGATAAAAAAGTAAAGTGAAGTTAAACAAAAAGGAGGAAAAAATGAACCTTAGAAGACCAAATGCTAACGAGGCAACAGGAACAAGAAATCGTTCAAAAGATGTTGCTCAAAACTCAGGAATATGTACAGTTTGTCGAGAAGATTGCACTGGATTCTGTGAGATTTTTTTATCTTCCTTCAGAGGTAGAGAAGCTATATATCCAGGTCCATTTGGCGAAATAACAGCAGGAGCAGATAAACAATACCCTGTTGATTATTCCCATCTTAACATTTTAGGATATGCACTTGGAGCAAAGGCAATAGATGAATCTAATCCCGACAAAGCAATCTTTCCAGAAGTTGATACAACCGCTGTTTATGGACATCTCTATCCTGTAAGAATGAAAATGCCACTTTTCACCGGAGCCCTTGGTTCTACTGATATTGCGAGAAAACACTGGGAAAGCATTTCCATTGGAGCTGCAATTGCAGGTATTTCTGTTGTTGTAGGAGAAAATGTTTGTGGAGTAGATCCGGAACTTCAAGTTAATGATAAAGGAAAGATTATTAAATCTCCGGAAATGGAAAGACGAATAAAAATATACAAACGATGGCAGGAAGAGTATGGAGATATTATTGTTCAACTAAATGTTGAGGATACCAGACTTGGTGTTGCAGAATATGTTGTTGAAAAACTCGGTGTAGAGTCAATAGAACTAAAGTGGGGGCAGGGTGCAAAATCTATAGGAGGAGAAATCAAAATAAAAGATATTGAAAGAGCGAAGGAATTACAGAAAAGAGGATATATTGTTGTGCCAAATCCTTCAGATCCAATTGTTCAAGAAGCATACAAAAAAGGAAGTATTAGGGAATTTGAAAGGCATTCACGACTTGGATTTATAGACGAAGAAGAATTTATGAAAACAGTGGAATATTTAAGAAGGAGCGTGGGAGTGAAAAGGATCAGTTTAAAAACAGGTGCCTATGGCCCAAGGGAACTTGCAATGGCTATTAAATGGTCTTCAAATGCTAGAGTGGACCTTGTTACAATAGATGGTTCAGGAGGAGGAACTGGAATGAGTCCCTGGCGTATGATGGAAGAATGGGGAATTCCTACCTTTTATCTTCAGTGTCTTGCTTTTGAATTTGCACAAAAACTTGCAAAAAAGAATAAGTGGATACCAGATCTTGCAATGGCTGGAGGTTTTTCAACTGAAGATCACATATTTAAGGTTCTTGCAATGGGCTCCCCTTACTTTAAGGCTGTTTGTATGGGACGGGCACTCATGATACCAGCATTTGTTGGTGATAACATTCAAAAAGCATTAACTGGTAGAGGACCCGGAAGATGGGAATCTCTTCCTATGACTGTATCCAAATATGGCACTAAACCAGAGGAAATTTTTACAACTTTTATAACCCTTAAGGAGAAATATGGAAAAGAGTTTGAAGAAATTCCTTTTGGTGCAATTGCCTTATATACATTTGTTGATAAGTTAAAAACAGGTTTAAGTCAACTGATGGCAGGTGCAAGAAGTTTTCGTCTTGACTCTTTAAGTCGTAATGATTTAGTATGTCTTACAGAAGAAGCCAGTAAAATTTCAGGGATTTCTTACGTGATGGATGTACAACGGGAAGAGGCAGAAAAAATTCTTAATAGTTAATAAAACATTATTTTTAAAACATAAACCACAGAGTGATCTTTATAAGAAAAGTGGATAAGGGTTTTTTATTACAAATTTTATTTAAAAATAAGGAAGGAACTCCAACTTATAAATGTTAGAAGAAGTAGTTTCTTTATAGAGATTGCCTTAAATATCATTCAAAGGTAAAAAATCCCTATTAAAGAAATAATTACTCATATATATCTATTTGAACAACTTGAATTTGCATTAAATCTCGTTTCAGAATATAGAGATGGTGTTATTAAGTGTATTGTTAATCTTTAATTACCTTTCAAACTTTAAATAAAAATGTTAAAATAAATTAATAGTAAATTTTTTATTTAACTTTCAAGGGGATTAAAAATGAAACTAGGAATTAATGTTGACCATGTGGCTACTTTAAGGCAAGCAAGAAGAGGTAAATACCCTGACCCTATTGAAGCAGCAATATTATCTGAACTTGCTGGTTGTGATTCTATTGTATGCCATTTAAGAGAAGATAGAAGGCATATACAGGATAAAGATGTTTATTTATTAAGAAAAGTAGTAAAAACAAAATTTAATCTTGAGATGGCTTTAAATGAGGAAATTATTAAAATTGCTCTTGATGTAAAACCAGACCAGGTAACTTTAGTTCCAGAAAAAAGAGAAGAATTAACAACCGAGGGAGGGCTTGATGTAATAAAATTTTCTGAAAAAATTAAGGAAAATATTAAAAAATTTCAAGACAATGGAATTAAAGTAAGTTTATTTATTGAACCAGATTTTCCTCAAATAGAAGAAAGTAAAAGAGTAGGGGCTGACTTTATAGAAATCCATACAGGTAGATATGCGGATGCGGAAGACGAAGAAAAAATATATGAGGAACTGAATAAAATAATAAAAGCGACTGAATATGGTATTTCAATTGGTTTAAGAGTTAATGCTGGTCATGGACTTGATTATAAAAATGTTAAAAGAATATGTAAAATTAAAGGCATTGAAGAACTAAATATTGGTTATAGTATAATATGTAGGTCTATCTATGTTGGAATATATCAGGCAGTTAAGGAAATGAAAGAAATTATTGAAAAAAATGAGAAAGAAAATAATTGAATCATTCAAACAACCACTTCTTAAAAAAAATCTTCTTGATTTTTTTGTTGGTGGGGTATTAATGTTTTTTCCAATAATAAACTTTATTTCTTTAGGTTATGTTTTTGAAAAATTAGATTCAGGTATAAATCTTGAAAAGAAAAAAATTAAATGGGATGAGAAATTTAAGGATTATTTTTTAAAAGGTTTCTATTTTTCTGTTATAGTTTTAGGTTATTTTCTAATTCCACTTATTTTTTTATTTTTAGGGATTCTCTTTATATCTATCCTTTCAGAAGGCAAAATCGCGTCTTTATTTTTATTTAGAGGCCTGATTTTGATAATATTTTCTACTATTTTATTTTTAGTTTCTTTTTATTTCCTTTTGTTTGGTTTATGTGTATATGTTGAAAAGAAATCGCTGAAAGAAAGTTTTAATTTAAAAATTATTATTGATAAGATATTTCTTATTCCCAGAGAATACACAATTATATATATAATATCGGTTGGACTTATATTGTTTTCAATGATGATAGTTACTCTCTGTTTTAACTGGGTTGTAGGTCTTCTTTCAAGTGGATTTATATTTTTTTATGACCTTCTTGTTGTTTCTAATCTTTTAATAAAATTTTATCCAAGAAAAGCAATAATCGTTCAATTACCTTTTTAAGTTTTTAAGCATTTTTTTAAAAAACCGATAAAAAAAATCTTTTAAAATTAAAATTCTGAAATTGATGAAAATTTCAGATTATTTTTACAGTTAAATACTTGATAGAAAACATGTTACAAATAAAACGTCGGATAAGAAATATTATGT
>JAMWBY010000100.1 GCA_023818745.1 Candidatus Omnitrophota bacterium | reverse complement strand
ATTTGTTTGATAGTTGTCATAATCAGGAATTAAAAAGAAAAAGTGTAAATCCTTTTTAATAAAATTTATTTTTCTTATAAATGTCCCTTTACCTTTTTTTCTATATAACAAACCTTCTTTTTCAAAATATTCATAAACCTTTCTGACCGTCATATGTGAAACATTAAATTTTACTGATAATTCTTTTTCTGTTGGTAAGATATACCCATTTTCTCCTTTTGCTATCAATTCTTCAATATAATTTTGTATTTCTATATATTTTGTTTGCATTTTATATTTATTTATATTTAACCTAAATTATTGATTTTATTTTTATCAAATAACTTTTATATTAGTTTATATTATAAAAATTTTTTTGTCAAGTTTTTTTGATAAAACTAACAGAGATAGGTAAAAAAAATATAAATTGCGCCTTTCCTTTATTTCTGCCCACAAGATGATTAAACAAAAAATTGGTTAAAATGATTTATTTTTATATTAGTTGGAAATCAAATTTTTTGCAAAAGCAACTTTCAAAAATTGGTCATTTGACACAAATTGACAGATTGGGTATAATATAAAAATGACTGACTGGTCAGTCAATATATAAAATGGAAAATAAAAAAAAATTAATTATAAGGGTTGCGGAAAATTTAATAAGCAAAAAGGGATACGCCAAAACAACTGTTGCTGATATTACAAAGAAGGCAAAGATAGGCAAAGGAACCTTTTATTTATATTTTAAAAATAAGGAGGATTTATTTTATTCAATAATAAATACTAGTTTTGAAAATCTTATGAATGAGATAAAAAAAGAGGTGGAAAAAATAAACGATTTTTTTGAAAGATTGAAAAAAGGAATTGAAATATACTTAAAATATTTTGAAAAAAATTATACTCTCTTCAAAATACTTGTTCAGGAAAAACCATTTATAAAAAGGAAAAGGTTTGAAAATTTCTGGAAGGAATTTTTTGAAAAATGGGATATCTTTATAAAGAAAGGATTTGACGAACAAATTAAAGAAAACAGGATTAAAAATTTAAGTATAGATGATATAATTTATTCTTTAATAGGGATTTTACATGGCAATATTCATAGATGGATTATAAATGGAAGGAAGTACTCTCTTGTTGAAAAAAAAGATATAATTTTTGAAATATTTACAGAAGGAATAAGGAGATGAAATGAGAAAAATCTTGATAATATTTTCAATTATTTTTTCTTTATCTTTTACACAAGAAATGCTCAAACTTGATGATTGTATAAAAATTGCTATTGAAAATAATCTGAAAATAAAAATTGCAAAAAGTAAGATAGACCAATCTTTTTACCAGAAAGAAATTGCAAGAAAATATCTTTTACCATCTTTATCTCTTTCTTTCAATTATACATATCTTGGGGATAACGAAGGAATAATGATTGATGGACTTGGCCCTTTAAAATTTACAGAAGACAATCTTTATACTTTTGGCTTTACTTTTAAACAACCTTTATTTACTGGATGGAAGATTGAAAAAGGATATGAAATCGCAAAAGAAAGTTATGAAAAATTAAAGATTGATTATGAAAAAGAAATGTCAGATTTAATACTTGATGTTAAAAAGAGTTATCTTAATATTTTGAAAGCAAAAAGATTTCTTGAAACAAGCAAAAAATATAAAGAAAATCTTGAGAGACATATACAAGAGGCAGAAAAATTGTTTCACCAGGGAATTGTAACAAAACTTGACATTTTAAAAACAGAAGTTGCCTTAAAGAGTGTGGAAACAAAAATTATAGAGAGTGAAAATTATTTAAAACTTGCAAAAGCAAATCTGAATTTTATTTTAAATAGAGACCTTGATTATGAATTTGAAGTTGAAGATATACTTGAAGTTAAAGAAAACAAAAAAGATTATAAATGGTGGAGAGATACATCTCTTAAAGAAAGAAACGAAATAAAGAGTTTTCAAAAACTTATTTCAATTTATGATAAGAATATAGATATTGAAAAGAGTAATTTATATCCCCAGATTTATTTTTTCTTGAATTATAATATTGAAAGAGGAACACAAACATCTTTTGAAAAATGGGATACAAACTGGAATACAGGAATTTTGCTTTCTTTTAATATATGGAACTGGGGACAAACAAAGGATAGAATCAAAAAAGCAGAAAAAGAAAAAGAAGAGATTGAAAATCAATACAAAATCTTAAAAAATTCAATAGAAATAGAAGTAAAAAATGCTTATTTAAACTTTATAGCAGCCGAAAATAAAATAGAAGAAAGTAAAAAACAAATAGAGAAAGCAGAAGAAAATTTAAGAGTAGCAGAAATCCTTTATAAAGAAGGATTGTCAACAACATTAGATGTAATTGATGCAATAACTTCATTAACAGAAGCAAAAAATAATTATTACAATGCTCTTTATGAATATAAAATTGCTTATAGTCAACTTGAAAAAGCAAGTGGAATTTTAAAATGGGAGGAGAAATGAAAAAAAAGATTACTATTATTATAATAGGATTAATAATAATAATTGCTTTTGCTACACAATCCCAAAGAAACAAAAACAAAGAAAAAACAAAACAGACCTTTCAAGAAGAAGAAATTCCTGTTGAAGTCGCAAAGGTTCAAGAGGTTATTCTTAAAGATGAGATTGAAAGTTTGGGAGAAATTGAACCATATCAAAAAGTTGTGATTTATTCAGAAGTAAGTGGTCTTATTGAAAAATTAAATGTTAAAGAAGGTGACTATGTTAAAAAAGGTGACTTTATTGCTCAGATTGATTATAAAAAAAGAAAAATTGATTATGAAAATGTAGAAAATCAGCTTAAAGCAGCAATGATAACTCTTGAAAATACTAAAAAGGACTATGAAAGATTTATAAATCTATTCAAAGAGGGTGTAATTTCTGAAAAAAAACTTGATGATATAAAAACACAATACAATGTCCTTTCTCATCAAGTAGAAGCACTTAAAACACAATTTGAACTTGTAAAAATAAGGTTGAATGAAGCATTTATTCATTCTCCTATCAATGGATTTGTTGCTCAAAAATTTGTGGATGAAGGCGAATTTATAACAGAAAGTTCAATGATGAGGTCAGTCCCAATTGTTTCTATTATTGACATAAGTAAAGTGAAAGTTAATTTCTCTGTTTCTGCTGAAGAGATTGGGAAAGTTAAAAAAGGACAATCTGTTTTAATAAAAATTGATAGTTTCCCAGATAAGGTTTTTTATGGAAATGTTTCAAAAATTTATCCATTTGCTGACGAAAAGACAAGAACAGTAAATGTAGAAGTTATACTTGAAAATAGTTCATTTGTTATAAAACCAGGAATGTTCTGTAAAGGGAAAATTTTAATAGGCGAAAAAAAGGCACTTATTATTCCTCTTGATGCAATTATGAAATTGCCAGCGAGTGGAAATTATTATTGTTTTAAGGTAAAAGATAATTCTGTTGAAAAGGTTTATATTAAAGTTGGAAAAATTGGTGAAAATTATGCTGAAATAAAAGAAGGATTGAATAAAGATGATATAGTAATAGTTACATCGCAAGGAATTCTTGACACAGGAAAGAAAATTAAAATAATAAAGGAGAAACAATGACACTGCCAGAAATTTCTGTAAGAAGGCCCTATACAATATTGATGATTTTTTTAGCAATTTTGTTGATATCTTTTATTACAATCCCTAAAATTCCAATTGATTTAATGCCAAATATTGAAGTGCCAGTTATAACAGTTATTGTTCCTTATCCTGGTGCAAGTGCTTCTGATGTTGAAAATGATATTACAAAATATCTTGAAGACCGTCTTATTACAGTTGAAGACCTTGATGAAATAAATTCAATTTCAAAA
>JAMWBY010000099.1 GCA_023818745.1 Candidatus Omnitrophota bacterium | reverse complement strand
TCATACAGGCGGCTTGTCTTGCTTTTTCCCTTGCTTTGCTAAGTGCTGGTAGCAACATCGCTGCCAGAATCGCAATTATCGCCACTACCACAAGCAATTCAATTAGCGTAAAACCTTTTCTTTTCTCCGCCGCAAAGCATTGGCGGATGCTTCGTTTCACTTTGCACATTTTTATATCACCTCCTTTCTTTTTTACGACTTTAAAATTATTCTTCTTTCCATAATTTTCTTACTTCACCTGTTTATATATGCTTATTTTAACACACCTATTTTTCAAAACTTTCTATTAAATTTCCGATAATTTCTCTCCACTTATAAACTATATCAGAGGTTTTTTCTTTTAAAACTTCATCGACTGCTTTATTCAAAACTACTTCCTCGTTTGAGGTATTTAATCCCATTTTCTTTCTTTCCTCTATTTTCTTTTTTAAAAGATACAAATAATGATAATCCTCTATTCCTTCTCTAAGGGCTTCATATCTTTTTGTGTCTATAACTATTTTTTTGTCTTTTCCATATGCATAATATACAATGCCTTCATCCCATCCATACCCTTTAGTTGTTAAATCAAACATATCTAATGGGTCTTCTAAAAAACAGGCGTATGTCCAGTATGCAAAACCATCTGACCCAATTTTCCAATTCTGCCATGGAGTTATCCTGTAGTAATCAAGTATAGGCTGAGATATCATTTTTGTTGAACATTTATATGTCCAGAAAATTTTTTTATTTTTTCTTAAAAATTCTATTTCAAATTTTGCCTGTGGTTGATCTGGAGGATAAACTCTTGAAAATGAATTGGTTATAATATCAACATAAGGAAATAACTTCTCAAGTAATTTAAAATTTTCTCCTTTCCAAACATTATTAGCAATATCCATCATCCATTTTGTATCAGGAAACCTATTTTTTATTTCTTTGCCAAATTCAATTGCTTTTTCCAATCTATCTTCTCCAAACTCATCAGCAAAAAATTGAAAAGCATATTCATCTTTTTTAAATCCATGTTGTTGTTCCAGAATAGAAACTACTTTTTCAACAAAATTTGCATCATTAACTCCAAATCCAAACATTATTTTTACTTTATTCTTTTTGCATTCTTCAAAAAACTCCTTCCAAATACTAAAATCATATTTTAGTCCTCTCGCCCACCATGCTTCACACATAATCCAATTTATTCTATGTTCCTTTCTATTCTTTATTGATGATACCAAAAATTCCATAGGAATTACCGTATAGGCACTATGCCAAAAATAAACATCAACAACATTTTCTTCAGGAAGAGCAAAATTTCTAATTTTTATTTCAACTGGTATTTCTTTAACAAATTCCTCCTGCAATGTATCAAGTGGTTTTAACTTTATTTTTCCTTTATATATACCTGAAGCTGCTTTATTTGGAATATAAAAAGTTAACCAAATTATTTTCATTTTTCCAAAAGGAATTGTAAAAAGATTTAAATCATTTTCAATCAAAGGGTCATCTTTCAACCCCTTATTCATGTCTCTTATCCAAATCAATTCTCTTACTTTTATATTTTCACTTGAGAAGATTTCTCCCTTTTCATTTTTAAAATCTTCTATTATAACTCTAATCTGATTCTCAGGATTTAATAAGTTTAACAGGCATATTGCAGCACTTTCATACTCATTTTTTGCTCCAGAGATTTTTAATGAAGGTAGTTCAAAATAAGAAAATGTTTCAGGAACGGATTCCGGAGAAAATTTTTCCCAAATATCTTTTGGTATCCAAACAATAAGACCTAGATACTTTCTCATTTCTTTAAATTCTTCATCTATTTTTTCTAAATTTTTTATGAAGGCAGCCCCTATTTTAACTTTTTTATTTAAACTATTTTCAATTTCTGTAAAACAAGTTTCTACTTTTTCTTCAAAATTTTTAATTTTATTCTTTATTTCATTATAAAAAGTGTCTTTTCTTTCTGGCAAAAGGGCATTCAATTTTTTTATTTCTCTTATATCCTGATTTATTCTTTCTAAAACATCTTTCCCCTCTATATTAAATTTTTCAAAATAAAAAACTGCTCCTTTCCCTTCAATAGTTAATAAAACATCTGATATATTTATTTCTTTTAGAGGGATTTCTAAAACTATTTCTTTTTTTTCACTCGGATTTAAACTTATTTTTTTTTCATCCATTAATATATTCTTTTCATAAAAAGTATTTTTAAAAATTTTTATTATTATTTCTCTCTTCTGGTTTTTCTTTTCCTCTAAATTTATACTTATTTCATTCCATCCTAAAGTTAACTTATCTCCTTTGATATGAACATTTATTTCACCTTCAGAAATCATTTCTCCAAATTTAAAATCTGCAAATCCTGTATAAGAGTCAAATGGTTTTTCTTGATATGGATATGCTAAATTCTCATATTCTATTTTTCTTTCCCTGCATAGTTTTAAACCCCATTTATCTCCAAAAGAAGGAATTGTTTTAGAAATTTCTTTAAATGGAATGGCAACTTCTACACTCCAAAAATTATCCCCTTTTTTAACCCCTGATAATAGTCCCTTAATGTCAAATTTTGGATCCGAACTTTTTGCATCATAAATAGTATTTGTAGAATTTATTATTATGTGCCAATAATTTTGAACATCTTTTTCAGGATCAATTAATATTTCAATACAATCATCAATCCATACAGATGCATCTTTTTCCTTTACATTTGCTACTATCTTGTTCATGTTTGGCTCATCACATATAAAGCCAATATATAGGTAATCTTCATCGTAGAGTAAATAAGCTTGTGTTTCAACTTTTGATTTTTGCTCTTTTTTACGATATAAATAAAAATCACTTACTCTAAGTGAATTTGCCCAGTATTTTTCATTTAAATTTCCATCTATCAGAATATTCCGTTTAGGAATTTTAGGTATCTTAAGCTCTCCATAATTATTTTCTGTTTTAGGCCTCACTAATTTTTCCATTCTTTCTTCCTTATCATCTATGTTTAAAGAAATCTCCTTTTTTTCTTCAATCATCATTTTGTATAAGTTCTCTATCTCTTTTTCATTCAATGCTCTATCAAAAATAACAAATTCGTCAATATATGCTTTTGGAGCATAATACTTATTGTCAAAACCAATCTCCATATATTGAGGTAAAGAAAGAATTCTTTTTAAATGGTATGATTTTACAATTAATTTTCCATCAACATATAAACAACCGATTCCTGTTTGACTTTCTGGCTTCGAATAGAAATAACTGACTGCTATATGATGCCATTCCCCTGGTTGCCACTCAGAAATATCTTTTCTTATGCCCCATTCTCCTTCTATAAAATTTGGATTTGTTACATAAAAATATATATATGAACTTTTTTCCGATTTCATTATCATAAATCTGTGTTTCCAATCATGCCAAATTTTAAAAAAAGTATAATATCCTAATCTATCTGTTCCAGCCCATGTAAGTTTTACCCAAAACATAATTGTTCCCTCATTAAGATTAAAATTGTTTTCTATTGGTATTTTGACACACCCTACTTGGCCTGTTAAATCGAGACATTCTGGTGAAGGAATGCTGTTCTGAAAAGGAAATCCGCTTTTATTATCTGTTATTTTTCCTTCTATTGAAATAAGTTGTATTTTTTCTCCATTTTTATTGATTCCATATATGCCATCATTAAAGTGAGAAAGAAAAATTACCTTTCCTGAAAGATTATGTATAAAAAGAAAAATAAAAATATATATTCCTATTCTGCCTTTTCTTGTTTTTGACATTCTCAACCTCCCCTTTTTCATATTTCAATTATCTAAACCATCCTCCATACCAATAATATCTGTAACGCCCATGGTGTCCTGGAGGTAAATCAGTAGCATCTTTCACT
>JAMWBY010000022.1 GCA_023818745.1 Candidatus Omnitrophota bacterium | reverse complement strand
GAGGTAACCCCCTCTAATTTAATCTCTCCGGCCTGATACCTTTTATCTATTTTATACACATTATTTTGTGTATAAATTGGGTATCTTGGTAACACTTTATCATTTTTTTTAAATTTTATTTTTACACATATTTTACTTTTTATTTTTTTGGTTTTAAAAAGAAAATTTTAATTATTTTCAAACATGTTTTCATTTTTATTACATTATTTTTTAATTAAAACACAACTTTCATTTTTTCGTAATTCTATTTTATAATATCTCTTACCGTCTTTAATAATATAGTTGATTTCCCTTTTTTCTTCCTTCCCTTCACTGTTAAAAAAGTGTAATTCTGCTTCAGAATTATCCCCAAAAGAAAAATACCCACTCTTTGCAGTAATTATTTTTTCTTTTCCGATAATATACCCCTCACCAAGTTCTATAGGGGTAATTGGAAACATATAACTGGTTAAAGTCGGATAGTCACACCATATCCCATCTGCATACCAGTAATATAAACACCCATAATTCAACGCCTTCAACATCATTTTATAACAATCTACCTGATTCTGTTCTGTAAGATGGTCTCCTAAAACAATTGGTGTGTAAAGGTGGGCACGGACACAGTTAGAAATACTTCCGATTTCTGTAAAACGGGGGAATTTATATTTAAGAATTGTTTCAGTCATAGGTGGAAAATTAGCAATTAATACTTTATTGTTTTTTAAAATTCTTTCAATCATTTCCATTCTCCATGGTTGAGTAAGAAGAATAATAGAACTTTTTAATCTTAAAATTTCATTTGTTTGTGGGTCTATATCTGCACTTACACCATCCCACGGTTCTCCATAATGATAAAGTGTCCCAGAATATTCCATTTCATCCCAGTAAATTCCATCTGCCTTAATCTCATCTAAAATAATGTCAATATTCTTAGCAATCTCTTTACCATATGAATTCTCAATAGTAGGGAAATAAAGAGGATAGATAGGACTACCGTAATAAGCATGTGATCCATCCTGTCTTAAAATTTTACTATCCGAATACTTTTGTGGACCTTCATCTAAAACATCAATAAAAGATTGAAAATAAATCATCGTTTTAATCTCTGGAACTGCTTCTTTTAATTTGTTGAAAAATTCTATATAACGTTCACGATCTACTGAAACTTGAAAAGCAGTTCCGTGTGGATGTTTACCTTTATATTTAGAAAAACCTATTGTAGAACAAGCAAATTTCACACCTTTATTTATGAGATATCTTCTTAAATCATCCACTTTGGTATTTATATTAGGATGTTCTCTACCACCATATTCTGGCCAAGCAATTCCTGGCTCCCATGGATGTATAAAACAAAAACTACCAGGAATTTCAAAATTCACTCCTAAATATCGTCTCATTGCATTAATTTGAGAATAGTAATCTTTTTCTAAAGAAGGGAAAATAGCAAATCGTAAAATAATAGAACTTTTGGGTTTTAAAACAAGATTATTATCAGCAATTCCATAGAAATCAGAATTAGCAAAGTTCTGAATATGCACTCTAAAAACATCATCCAGTGGTAAAAATCCTAAAGAACCATTGGAAGTAATACATATGGTTGTAGGATTCTGAATGTCATGTACCTCGTGAGGAATATCTCCTTTTTTAAAATGAGAAACTAACCCATTAAGATATACCTTATCTACTTGAGGCAAATAGGTTTGATGTTTCACTCTAATAGGAAGAAAATCTCCTGTTTTATTTGTAAGCTTATCAATTACTTCAATCGCTTCTTCCTTCTCAATTACCTTTCTCTCCAATATAAAATTTTTACTTTCAGTAAAAAGATTATAACCATCAGTAGTTTTGTCTACTTTTATTTTTTTAAAATTTGAACTTTCTTTTTCTTTTAATTCTGCCCAACCATTAATAAAAGAATAATGTGAGGTAATAATGTAGGTTTCTTTACCAATAGAAACTTTAATTGCACCACCTAAAGTTATATCTGTCACATATGAAACTTTCTTTACTTCCTTAGGAGCAATAAAGGTAATTGTTTCTTTTGTCATCCTCTCTTCCTGTTTTTCCTCTTTTTTAACTCTCTCAGTAATAATTTTAGCATCTGCAAGAATAATTGGATTAGTAGCCTTCCAAGAATTTCTAATCTTTAAAATGTTTTTGCCCTGCATTGCTAATGGTGTTATCTTAAAACGGAAAAGAAAAGGATTAATTCCTATTGGGTAAACAGATAAATTTTCAGGAATAGGGTTAAAATCAGGCGCATAATAAACATAATAACCTGCAAGACCATATGTAAAGATAACTTTTCCATTGGCCCAAGAAAAACTTTCTTCTCTATCAACCAAATCTTTAGTTTTTAATTCAGTTCCATTTAAAAATAACTTTAAACAGTAGTTATTACCCCAGGTAGTTGCTGCTATTCTTTCAGATTTTATTCTTGCTTTTAATTCTAAAATCAACTCTTTATCCTTATCTATGTTAGGTAAATTTATCTCATAAACCACTTCCTTACCAGGCTTAATTTCTATCTCTTTAAAAATTTCAATATTTTCACCGAATAGATAATCTATCAACATCAAAAAAGAAAATAAACATAAACCTATTTTTTTTACAAACATATTCCCTCCTTTTTATTTATTTTAACAGGATTCTTTAAAATTTTTTCATCTCTATACATGCACCTTTTCTTCCAATTATATCTTAAATTGTGCACTTTCATTGTTATCATTTTTTTCTATCTTATACGCCAATAATCTAAATTTGTTATAAATTCTAAAAAAGGAATATATTTTACAGACCCATCTGCTAAAAGTGCATTTAATCCTTTTGAATGCCTTGGAGCAAGGTAGTTATACCAACTTCTTGGGAAATAAATAGAAGTTCCTGAATGGGAATCTTTTATACCATCTCCATCCGTATCAATATCAAATGGATTATCAAGTATAATGTTTAAAATCCAAATATTTGTAGCATCTGTAACAAGAAAACATTTTTGGTTTTTTATCTGACTTAATTTTTTAGAACCTTTGTAAGAAGTATTTGTTATATAAATACCAAATGGAGCAAAAGTGTCATCTCTCCAACCATAATTTACACCATAGGTATATGTATCACTATTTCTAGTTTTAATTTCTGGTCTTGCAGATTGACATGCCATAATAGGTTTACTTCCACTTCTCGTTGTCTTCATCACTCCAAATTGATAATCTGTTATTTTTTTACCTGTAAAAAGATAGGGAATAATAAGTTCATTCCAAGCAAACCAACCACCTTCATTGTAACGCATCGGAGGGAGATATTCCTCATAATCATTTGCATACATATAAAGAGCCAATCCACATTGTTTTAAATTATTCATACAAACTGCTTGACGTGCTCTTTCTCTTGCTTTACTTAATGCAGGTAAGAGCATCGCTGCTAAAATCGCAATTATCGCCACTACCACAAGTAACTCTATTAACGTAAAACCTTTTCTTTTCCCTTTGCACATTTTTATCATCTCCTTTATTTGTTTTTCTTTTGTAATCCTTTTTACAAACATTTCAATCACCTCCTTTTTAGGTCGTTTGCCTTATTATAAGTTCTGGCTCTATTATTATATCTTTTATCTCTTTTATCCTTCCCTCAAGTAATTCAATCCCAAGTTCAATACTTTTTTCTCCTAATTGTTCAAGTTTTGTATCTACTGTAGTTAATGGTGGTAGTGTTGTCTCGGTATCAGGTATATTGTCAAAACCACATATCGCTAATTCTTCAGGGACTTTTATATTTTTCCTGTTGCAATACTCAAGAACATTTATTGCTCTTACATCATTAGCACAAAAAATTGCATCTGGCCGCTCTTTTAAATTCAATAATTCTTCAATCGCTTCCCAATCTTCCTCCTTATTTAAACCATCTGTAACCCTTACAAGTCCAATATCAAAACCAATTCTTTTCTCCTTTAACGCTGATAAATAACCTTCAAATCTTGGTAAAAACCATTCATCATCTAATCTACCTGTTATAAATCCAATCTTTCTATAGTTTCTTTCCAGTAAATGTTTTGTTGCTAAATAAGCACTTTTATATAAATCTATCCTTACCGTATGAAGATTGGGAAATGGAATAGTTGAATGAATCAGAATTATATTTGAACCATCTTTTGTATTTAAAACTTTTTCTTCAATATCAGAATTTAATGTGTGGTATGAAATCATATATACATTTTCTTTTTTTAAATTTTCAAAATCAATATTATCACTAACAAATTCAATTTCTACTTTCTCTTCTATACTTTTCTCAAATATACCTTTAAAAATCCGCGCCTGAATTATATGTAAGGAGGATAGGTTTTTTACATCCAAGTTTGATGAAATTAAAAAATATATTTTATTTCTTTTTCTTATTTTTATAATTGAACCTATTCTCTGTCTCTGTTTGATTAATCTCTCTTTCTCAAGTTCATCAAGTATTCTTCTTGCTGTTATCTCACTTACATTAAATTTCTTGCATATATCTTTGATTCTTAAAAATTTATCTCCACTTTTATATTTCCCACTTTTAATTTCAGTCCTTAACTTCTCATATATGTCTTTCCACAAAACAGTTTTAACCATATTTTATTCTCCGATATCAATTATACATATATTTAAAAATTTGTCAAGTTTTTATACAAAATTTTTCAATTTAATTTTTTTGTATACAAATTTATAACATAAAATTTTCCCTCTTCCTTAAATTTATCTCTGCTTTTTCTAATTTCTTTTATTAATTTAAAATTTTTTTATCAAGAGGTTATCAATTAAGCGAATTTTACCTATTTTTATTGCTCCCAAAATTATTGTTCCTTTCTCAACTTTTTCAACTTTTTTTAAATCATTTATTTTCACCATTTCAAGGTATTGAAGTTCAACATTTTCTTCCTTTTCAATAATTGTTCTGCCTTCTTTTAACAAAATCTCACGGTTATATATTTTTTCTTTTTTTACAAGTTGTTCTATCCTTTTAAGTGCCCTATATAAACATAATGCCTTGCTTCTTTCTCTCTCATCTAAATATACATTCCTTGAACTACTTGCAAGACCATCTTCTTCTCTAATTGTAGGACAAGGTATAATTTTTACTGGAATATTTAAATCGTTAACCATTTTTTTTATGATTATCAATTGCTGTGCATCCTTCCATCCAAAATATGCCTTATCTGGCTGAATAATATTAAACAATTTCAAAACTACTGTGCAAACGCCTTTAAAATGACCTGGTCTAAATTTGCCTTCAAATATCTCAGAAAATTCGTCAACATAAACCCATGTTTTAAAATCTTCTTTATACATTTCATCTACTTCAGGATTAAAAAGTAAATCAACTTTTTCATTTTTAAGAATTTCTATATCTCTTTTTATATCTCTGGGATACCTTTCAAAATCTTCTTCTGGACCAAACTGTGTTGGGTTGACAAAAATACTAACAACAACATAATCAGATTGCTTTTTTGCTTTTCTTATTAAAGAAATATGACCTTTGTGAAGATAACCCATCGTTGGGACAAAACCAATTATTTTACCTTCTTTCTTTATTTTCCCAATCTCTTTTCTTATATCCTTTATTTTTTTCAATATTTTCATTTTTAAACTCCTCGTAAATTTCTTTTATGTTCTTATTTGTTTCAAGATCAATATAATCAGGAATAATTTCACATAAAGGTTTCAATACAAATTCCCTTTTTCTGAATTTCTGATGAGGTATTTTAAGATTTTTTGTTTTAATTATTTTATTTCCATAAAAAATTATATCAAAATCAATTTCTCTTGCATCATTTTTTTTATGAGGGAATTTTCTGCCGATTTTTTTCTCTATGTTTTTTAAAAGTTTTAAAAGTTCATAAGGTAAAAGGTCGGTTTCAATTTCAACAGCACCATTTAAAAAATTCCCACCTTTTGCACCAATAGGTGGATTTTTATAAAAAGGAGAGATTTTTTTTATTTTTACATATTTTTCAAGTTGTTTTATCCCTTTGATTATATTTTGGTATCTATTTCCTTTATTACTCCCAATTGCTAAAACTACCCTTTCCATTACTCAATGAATTTTTCAAATAATAAAGAGGATTTTTTATATTTATTTTTTAATCTATTGGGAAAATTGACAGCAAGAAAAAGAGAAGTTGTTTTCTCATACTCTTTATTTTCATCAATAAATGGGTCAAAAACAAATAAAAATCTGGCATCCTGTCTAAATGGAATTTTCCCAAGAAAGTCATTTGAAAAAATTTCAAAATTTTTAACCCATATTGAAGGACCTGTTTTACAATCAAGAAAAAAATCAAACCAATAAATACATTCATCTTTTATATCAAATATCTCACCAGTTTTCTCAATTCTAAAAAATTCAACAAGTCCATCTAAAATATTTTTTTCAGAAAAATAAAAAATTTTTTTTCTTATAATTTCTTTTAAATCAACTTTTTCTTCATATTTACCCATACCAAAAAAGTAAAGAAAATTTGCTGCTGGTTCATTAAGGTCCAATCTTACCTTATTAATAGGGTGATTATTAAGGATGTCCAGTGATTCTTTCATAAGTTTATTCAATTTTTCAAAAGATTTTTGTTTAAAAAGAATATTGTCAATTTTTTGATTTTTAATTCTATTTGGGAAATTGTTTTCTATACGTGGTAATTGTTCTAAAAATTTCAAAATTATATCTTTTTCAAAAATATAAAACTCAAACCCATTCTGTTTTTTTATCTCTTCTAAAAGAACTTTTTTCTCATTTGGATTCAGATTAATTTCTGTTTCAATGATTTTATTGTTAAACGAAAAAACAAATTCACCAAGCCAGAAAACATCATTTTTATTTATTTTAATTTTATATCTTAATGCTCTTAAAAATGATACTCCTGGAAAATCTTTATCTGAACAGAAAAATTTAAAATAACTTTTTTCAAGTGATTTATCAAATAATAAATATCCCCATCTTCCATTTTCCATAAAATTTTCAAAATTATATTTTTTAGCATATTCAAATAATGTTTTCCCCTCTTTTCTCTTAAATAATTCAAGATAGCCATGAAGAGCAAAAATTATGTATTTCATCCTTCCTCAATATATTTAAAAATTTTATTGAGATTTTTAAGAAGTTGTTTTACATCAAATATCTGGTTTAATTCATCTTCATTTATGTATTTCCTGATAAAATCATCTTTTTGTGCAACATCACAAAAGTCAACTCTTTCATTCATTGCCCAAAAAGAAAGTTTCTGGATAACCTCATATGCTTGTTTTCTTGAAACACCTTTTAAAACAAGTGCATTGAGTAATTTTTGAGAAAAATAAACATTATTTAAAAGTTTCAAATTTTTATCCATATTTTCTTTTTTAACTTCCATTCCATCAATAATCCTAATTAAAAGATTTAGAATATAATCAAGTAAAATTGTTGATTCAGGTAAAATTATTCTTTCTGCAGAAGAATGACTTATGTCTCTTTCATGCCATAGAGCAACATTTTCAAGAGCAACATTTACATTTTTCTTTATTACTCTTGCAAGTCCACAAACTCTTTCACATAAAATAGGATTTCTTTTATGAGGCATTGCAGATGAACCCTTCTGTCCTTTACCAAAGGGCTCAAAAATTTCAGATATTTCTGTTTGCTGTAATAATCTTATCTGTAAAGCAACTTTTTCACAAGATGAGGCAATAATTCCAAGAATAGATAAAAAATAAGCATATCTATCCCTTGAAATTATTTGAGTTGAAAATCTTTCTTTTTTTAAGTTAAATTTATTACAAACATATTCTTCAACTTCAGGTAAAACATTTGAAAAAGTTCCAACTGCACCAGAAATTTTCCCTACATTTATCTCTTCAATGGCTCTTTTCATTCTCTCTTTATTTCTTATAAATTCAAAATACCAGGTCCCGATTTTAAATCCGAGGGTTATCGGTTCTGCATGAATTCCATGTGTTCTTCCAATCATAATAGTATCTTTATACTCAATCGCCTTGTTTTTTAAAATTTCAATAAGATTTTCTATATCTTCTAAAATCAATTTTCCAACTTCTCTCAAAATTAGAGAATATGAAGTATCAATTATATCGGAAGAAGTAAGTCCAAAATGTATATATTTCCCTTCATCTCCAACCGTTTCACTTATCTGCTCAACAAAAGCAATTACATCATGATTGGTTATTTTTTCTATTTCATTTATTCTATTTATATCAATTTTTGCTTTTTCTTTTATTTTTTTAACTGCTTCTTCTGGTATCACTCCAATTTTACTCCAACCTTCCAATGCTGCAATTTCAACTTCAAGATATTTTCTGAATTTGTTTTCTTCGCTCCATATTTCAGCAATTTCTTTTCTTGTATATCTTGGTATCATTTTGACCTCCAATTTTAAAAATTATATATTATAAAGTGCCAGTTTTCAAAATAAAATCAATATGTAAGAAAAAATCTAATAACAAAATACAAAAGAAGTAAAAAAATAAAAAGTGAAATATACAAAGGTAGGTAAATATATATAACAAAAGCAATTAAGACAAAAAAAGGAGTTATTAAAAGAAATATGAAATATTTTTTGGTCTGTTTTAAATCCTCTTTAATAGATTTTAAAACTTCTTTAGGTTGACCACAATTTTTACATCTTTCACTTTCCTTTAAATTATCCTCTCCACAATTTCTGCATATCCATATAATTTGATTTTTAATTTTTATCTGTCTTTCTGTTATTTCTATTTTTTGTTTAATAGATGGCAAATCTTTAAGTTTATATGCGGTTTTATATAATTTTAATGCGTTTTCATAATCTTCTTCTTTAAAATAAAAATTAGCAAGTTCTTCATAACTTTTAAAATTATTTGGTTGCTGGGATATAATTTCCTTTAACTCCTTAATTCTTTCCTCTGTTTCTCTTTTAGTAATTATATTTTCTTTCTTTTCCTGTAAAAATCTAATAAAAACAAGACCAAGGGGAGGAATAAATATAGCCAATAAAGACAATTTTTTAACAACAAGAATAATGCTTATTAAAAAAAGGCAAGAAAAAATTAAAGTTTCAGAAATTGATGTTTCTTTGTCTATAATCTTTTCAAAAATTAGAAAATAAAATTCAATTCCAAGAATAATCAGAATAAAAGCAAGCATCAATCCAGTAAACAAACCACCTGCCCAATCAATCATTTTCAAAACCTTTTAAAATTTTCTCTATTGCCTCTTTCTCATTTGAAAAATTTATAAAAATACCTTCTTCTTTTCTAAACCAGATAATTTGCTTTCTTGCATATTCCTTTGTCTTCTTTATAATTAAATTTCTAAGTTGTTCAAAATTATATTTTTGCTCTAAAAATTCAAGTATTTCTTTATATCCAATAGGTGCTTTAAATTTTAAATATTGTTCAAAACTTCCTTCTTTTAACTTTTTTACTTCTTCTATCCATCCATTTTCAAACATTTTATCCACTCTTTGTTTAATTCTTTCATAAATCTGATTTCTATCCCTAAATAAAATAAAATAAAGAACTTCTCCAATATTTTTTAATGTTATCTGTGATTTCTTATTCTGCCAATAACTCATATTTTGTCCTGTCAATTCATAAATTTCAATGGCTCTTTTAATTCTGTATCTATCATTTTTGTGGATTTTTTTTGCTATTTCAGGGTCTATTATTTTCAATCTTTCATACAAATTTTCTGTTTTCTCTTTTTCAAGTTTTTCTCTTATTTTTTTCTGTTGTTTTTTTAATTCATTTGGTAGAGAAAAAAGTCCTTTTAACAAAATTCTTATATAAAAACCACTTCCTCCAACAATTATTGGAATTTTCTCTTTTAAAATAATTTCTTCTACTTTTTTTATAACAAGATTTTGATATTGATAAACATCAAATTCATCCTTTAAAGAAAGAAAATCAATAAAATGATGTTGAATTTTTTCCCTCATCCATAAAGGTGGCTTATCTGTTCCTATGTTTATTTCTTTATAAAACTGTCTGCTATCGCAAGATATTATCTCACCATTTATTTCTTCTGCTATCTTAAAAGAAATTTCTGTTTTTCCGCTTGCAGTTGGTCCACCTATTATAAGAATTTTAGGAATTAAATTTTTCATTTATCATTATATTTTAACACAAAAGAAAAGCGCCTTTACGACTTGATTTAGTTTTGTAGGAAAGTATTTTTTTCTGTTAAAAAAGTGTGCCTTTTTTTCCGGTTTTCTTTTCCATCTCTATGAGTTGCTTACCATATTCAAAACCACTTATTGCTATAGGGTCATCACTTCTCAAAGTCCTGCTTTTTGTATGGTCTGGATTATAAAAATCCCTTTTTTCAATTGAACTTAAAAATCTTTTTTTAAAATCTTCAAAACTTTCTCCATAAATGTGATAGGAATCTGAAACATCAACATATTGACCAACTTTAACCTCTCTTTTTATTTTCTTAGTAATTTCGTCAGCAATATATTTTTGAAGAGATGTTAAACCGAATAAATTCATAAATGCTGCTCTGTATGCATCCCTTGAACGCCAGTGAGTATTCATATTTAAAAATAAATCTTCATTTTCCTCCACAATTCTACACCAAATCCTCTGTAAACATGGTGGGTCATAGGTAAAAGGGTCATAAAATGGAATCCATGTTATACCTTGAGCTCTTCTTGAATACGGTGTTTCAGAAAGTTTATTGATTATATATTCAAGTTGATTAATTTTTTCTTCTTTCTCAGGAATATGATAATTGGCAAGTCGGTCATGATATGTATAAGTCCACTTTTTTTCTTCAGGATTAATCCAGTGGTCATGAATTCCTAAAACAACTTCCTGCCTATATTTTTCAAGGTCCTCAATTCCTCCAGGAAAAGCAAGATGTATTCTTGGTTCAGAAAATGGTTCCTTTATTACCATTATCATTGTGCAGTCCTTGCTTGGAATGTCTTTTTCTCTATCATATTCTGTTTTTATACTTATTCCTTTTTCCCACAATTCTATCAAACTTCTTTCCCATACCTCGGCTATTGAATTTCCCTCAACCTTTATCACTGGTATCATCTTATTCTCCTTCTTAAAGGCATCTCTTCCCATTTATATGTATTTAAAATATCTTTTTTTGTAAGCCATCCTCTTTTTGCCATGCCAAGACCAAATTTTATATATTTTAACATACCTATATTATGCGCATCTGTTCCAAGTGAAAATTTAACATTTTTACTTTTTGCTTTTATTATATTTACATCATTTAAATCCAATCTATCTGGATAACAATTTATTTCAAGAACAACATTAAATTTACTTGCATATTCAATGATTTCATCAATATCAATTTCATAACCTTCTCTTCCACTTAAAAGTCGACCTGTCGGATGAGCGATTATATCAACATAGGGATTTTCAATTGCTTTCTTAACTCTTTCTGTAACATTCTTTTTAAACCCTTGATGAATAGAAGCAATAACAAAATCAAGTTTCTCAAGTATCTTATCTGGATAGTCAAGAGAGCCATCGGAAAGAATGTCAACCTCCATTCCTTTCAAAATCTTTATTCCTTTTATTTTTTCATTTATTCTATCAATCTCTTCATTTCTTCTTTTAAGTGTTTCTTCATCAAGTCCTCCTGCTATTTTGGAAGTTTTAGAATGGTCACATATTCCTATATATTCATATCCCATTTTTTTACCAGCAACTGCAATCTCTTCAATCGTCTCAACCCCATCTGAATATTTTGAATGAACATGGAGGTCTCCTTTTATATCCTTCCCTTCAATAAGAATAGGTAATTTATTCTCCATCGCTGCTTCTATTTCGCCTCTATCTTCTCTTAATTCAGGTGGAATCCATACAAGACCCAGTGCTTTATAAACTTCTTCTTCACACCTACCCGCTATTTTTTCATCTCCTTTGAAAACACCATATTCACTTATTTTTAACCCTTTATCTTTTGCAAGTCCTCTCAATTTAATATTATGGCTTTTTGAACCTGTAAAATATTGTAAGGCAGCCCCAAACGAATCAGAGGAAACAACTCTTAAATCAACTTGTAAATTATTTGTTTTTACAATAACTGATGCTTTTGTATCTCCTTTTGCTAAAACTTCTTTGACAGATGGCAAGGAAATAAAACTATTAATTATTTCTATATTCTTACCTGTTGCAAGAATATCTATATCTCCTATTGTTTCTCTCATTCTTCTTAATGAACCTGCTGGTTCAATTTTATCTGTATATTTTTTAAGTTCTTCAATTATTTCTTCAACAATTGGAAAAGCAATTCCAAGAGGAATTCTTTCTTTCCCTTGTTTATAAAGTTCTATACCCCTTTTAATATTCTCAACTTTCTTCTCACCCATCCCAAATAAGTTTGCAAGTTGTCCGTTTTCTATAACTCTTTCAAGGTCTTGTAAAGTCCTAACACCAAGTTTTGTATAGGCAAGATTTAATGTCTTTGGTCCAAGATTTGGAATTTCAAGCATTTTTAGAAGTTCTTCTGGAATATTTTCTGTCGCCTCCTCATACTTTTTCATCTTTCCGGTAGTAAGATACTCAATAATCTTTTCAGCCATTCCTTTACCAATACCGGAGATTTTCTGAATTTCATTTCTTTTATAGAGTTCCTCAATATCTTCTGGATATTCTCTTAAAATTCTTGCCGCTTTTCTATAAGCACCTATACGAAAAGAATTATCTCCTTTAAATTCAAGCGCATCAGCAATTTTATCAAAAATATCGGCAATTTCAATATTTTTACTCATTTTTTACCAACAGGACAAAGATAAAAAACGTCTTCCTTTATGCCGAGAACTCTTTTTACTTTTTCATCCTCAAAAGCACCTATCATAACAGTTCCAAGTCCAAGGGATTCTGCCTGTAAATGAATATTCTGACCACAATGACCTACTTCCATAAAAACATATCTTTCACCTCTTTTTCCATATCTTGCAGTAGTTCTTTCAAAAATACCAGAAATAACTATTACAAAAGCCGCATTTTTAATAGAAGTTTGATTTAATGCAGCGTTGGAAAGTTGTGCTCTTAAATCTCCTTCTTTTATAAGAGTTAATGAATGGGTATCAACTTCATAATGATATAGCCCTGGTTTAATTCCTTCCACATTTCCAACAACTACATATATTTCAAGAGGATATGTAGCACCAGCAGAAGGTGCGGTTCTTCCTCCCCAATCTGCTGTTTTTCCATCACATGCCCATAAAATCTGAGATAACTCTTTCAAAGTCAAAGGGGCTGCCTTATAAGTTCTTATTGACCTTCTTGTTTTTAATGCTTCTTCAACAGAAATTTTCCCTTTAAAATCTGGTTTGGGTAAATTTATCTGTTCCATATTTTCACCCCCTAAAGTTAGAAATGAAAGAAAAAAGAAAAATAATATCTTCATATTTTAATTTTATTTTTTTTGAATGAATTTTTCAAGTATAAATTATAAACCTGCAAAAATAAAATCAAGGACTTTTTCTACTTCTTCTTCCTCCATATAATTAGCATATTTAATGATCACATCTTCAGAAAAAGGCAATTCATGATTTAAAATTTCAATTTTAACAGGTCCTGTTGAAACAGGTAAAACTTTTTTTGAATCAGGTAAATAAATTCTGGCAAAAAAGATTGTTGAAAAAACTAAAACAAAAATAGAAATAGCAATATAAACAGGTTTTAACGAGAAAGTAGAAATTTTATTTTTTTCTATAGTGACTTTCAATGCATTTAATAAATTTTCGTTGAGCTGTGGAATTTTTATCTTTTTTGAGTTTTCCAAAATCAATAAAAAATCATTATATAAACTATTGCAAGAGACACATTCATCAAGATGTTTCTTTATTTCTTCCTTTTCTTTTACATTTAAATTTCCTTCTATATACATTAATATCTTCCTTTCTAATCTTCTACATTTCATTTTTTATTACCCCCTTCTTTTTTAAATTTTCTCTAATTTTCTGCAGTGATTGAAAATATGTCGCCTTTATAGTTCCAACTCTTTTTCTTAAAATTCTTGCAATTTCTTCATATGTTAATTCTTCATATGTCTTTAAAATAAAAATTGTTTTCTGTTTATCTGTTAAATTTTCAATCTCCTTTTTTATATCTTCAACAATCTGATCATCATATAAATTTTTTTCAAAATTTGTATTAAAACTATAAAAAGAAAAATCTTCATGATCTAAATTTTCAATCTTCCTTCCTTTCTTTTTTTTTCTTAAAAAATCATATGTAAGATTTAATGCTATCCTGTAAAGATAAGTAGAGAACTTTGATAATCCTTTAAAACTATCCATATTTTTATATGCCCTTAAGAAAACCTCCTGAACAATATCTATTGCGTCTTGGTGATTATTAACCATTCTATAAACCACACTATAAATCTTATTCGCATGCGTTATATAATATTCTTCAAAAATTTTTTTATCTTTCATTATATTAAGACACCAAAATTTGATTAAAAGTTTAGTTTATGATATTATTTTACCTCATATTTAAGAAAATAGGAGGAATTTATGGCTAAAAAAAAGAGAAGTGTTTTAAAAAGGCAGAGACAGGAAATAAAGAAAAGATTGAGAAACAAAATGATTATTTCAAAAATAAAAACACTAATAAAAAAAACAAAACAGGCAGTATTAGATAACAATCCAGAGTTTGAAAATATTTTAAAAACGACAATTAAAGAAATAGATAAAGCGGAATCAAAAGGAATAATTCATAAAAATAATGCTTCCAGAAAAAAAAGTAGGTTAATGAAATTTATTAAAAAATATAGGATTCAATTAAATTCTGAAAAAAAGTAGTATAAAAGATGTAATTCTAATTCAGAACCTAATTCTACCTGGCCTGTTTTTAAAAAATAATCAAGATTACAGAGATTTTCAAATTTTTTAATAATCCATTCTGAAAAATTTTTCTCATTTATAAGAATATTTCTTAAATAAATTTCAATTCCACTTATAAGAAGAGTAAAATTTTTTTCTCTAACTTTCATATATTCTTTTAAAATATCTAAAATTTTCTGATTATCTTTCATTTTTAAAGAATATATTTTTCTAAAAAAAATATTTTCAGGAGTTAGATAGTTTTCTTTTATAGAACTTTCTTTAAATGGCGCTTTTATTGATAATCCATAAAGTATAACCAATATATTCTCAGGAATATTTTTGAAAACCCTATGAAGTTTTTCACATTCTTCTTTTGTAAGTAATTCAACATTTTTTATAATAAAAAGTGCTTTTTCTGAAAAAATTGGCTGATAGTCAATCTCATTTAGAAATTTTTTTAAATCTGTTTGTTCTAAATCATAAATTTTAATATCAAATTCATTTATATTATTTTCCTTTTTTAATTCCTCTACCAGATTAGTAAATTTTTGATAGTCATTTAAAATAACAATACAATTCTTCATTTTTTATTCAATTTTAAAATTTCAAAATATATTTTTTTTGCCATCTGTTCTGCCACTTTATTTAATATCTCTTCTTCTCTGTAATTTTTATAAATAGAAGTTGAAAAAGTTTCAAATAAATCTTTTTCAAAAATAGGTTTGTCTTTTTCCCTAATATTAACTTTTAATTTCAATTGAAATTTTGCAGATGAAATTTCATCAGGATTTTCCTTTGAATAAGATAAAGGTATTCTTTCTAAATCTAAAATTTTTAACTCAATAATATAATCAGCAGAATCTTCATAGTTTGTTATTGAATACCCGGGATATTTTAATATGGCTTCTTTAAATTTTTCTTCAAGAATAAAATTGAGAGTCGGTTGATTGGAAAAATTTTCTATTTTTTTTAAATATATTTTATTTTTATTATAAATATTTTGGTTAAGATAACACGAGGTAAAAAAAGAAAGCAAACTACTTAATTGTATTAACCTTTTCATAAGCAATTTTGCCATACTTTGTATCAGGAAATTTATTCAATAATTTCTGATAATAATAAACTGCGCTTTTTTTCTTTCCTGCTTTTTCATAATATCTTGCTATTTGATAATACTTTTCTGCTTCTTTTTCATCAAGTATTGTTTTTATATTTTCTATTTCATCTTTAAATTTACTTTCTGGATATTCAATGGTAAACGATATGATTTCTTCTCTTATATCTTCTATTAAATCTGTGTCATAATTTATATCTGGAATTGAATATATAGAATATTTTATTTTTAAAAATTTTGCTTTTTCGGTATATTCTGTCTGTGAAAAATTTTTTATAATTTTATTCAAAACTTCAATAGATTCATTATATGATTTAATTCCATAATAAAATTCTGCAAGTTTAAACATTCTCTCAACATTTTCTAAATCATAGGGATTATTTTCTAAAACCTTACTCATATATTTGGGATTTTCTTTACGATGCAAGAATTTAAAAATACCTTTTTTTTCTTCAAGTTTCTTATCTGCTATTTCAGATTGGAGTTTTATCGCAGAAAAAACTAATTGAGAAGCAGGATAATCATCTATAATCTTTTGAAAATACTCAAATGCTTTTTTAGTATCTCCGATTTCTTTATAAATCTGACCAAGTATAAGACAGGAAGAAGGTGCATATTGTGATTTAGGATAGTGTTTTAAAAGTTTTTTATGTTCTCTTATTGCAATTTCAATTTTCCCGTTCTTTCTAAATTCTT
Organism: Candidatus Omnitrophota bacterium; assembly: GCA_023818745.1. Classification (GTDB taxonomy): domain Bacteria; phylum Ratteibacteria; class UBA8468; order B48-G9; family JAFGKM01; genus JAMWDI01. The sequence goes on along the minus strand of JAMWBY010000022.1, from coordinate 107 downwards.
CTGCATAATTAAACTGTTCTTCGGCTGTATCCTTAACTGCATATTTAGGATTTATCCATTTTCCTGTCTGGGGAGTCCACTCCCAGTAAGAATATAAATGGAAACTT
>JAMWBY010000098.1 GCA_023818745.1 Candidatus Omnitrophota bacterium | reverse complement strand
AAAACTTATGATTAAGAAAAAAAGAAAAATAAAAATATTTTTTTTAATAATATTTATTGGTGTTTTAATTTATGGATTTTATTTTTTAAAAAGAAAAACACTTAAATTTCTCTGGAATCTTGAGTCCTTCAAAATCAAAGAAATTAAAATTTATCCAGAAAATATAACGCCTTTAATAAAAGCGATTTTAGAACTTGAGAAAGATAAAAATCTTTTATTTCTTAATGCAGAAGAATTGAGGGAGAGAATAAATTCAATTTCTGAAGTTGAAAATTGTAAGGTGACAAAAATTTATCCATCTACTATTCAAATAGATATAATTTTAAGAAAACCATGGGCAATTATTGAAAATGAATATATTATTGACAGAAATGGGATTATACTTAATGAGAATAAAAATAATATTGCTCTTTTGCCGATTTACGGAGTGAAAGTTGATAAAATGAAAAATAAAGTAATTGAAATTGAAAAAGTATACATTTTGAAAGAATTTGATAGATGGTATAATTACTATAATATTGGAAATTTATTTAAAATAAATAAAATTGATATATCTGATGTTAAAAAAATAGAAATATCTAATGATGGAAAAAAAATTTATTTTACGAAAGAAGATATTAAAGATAAGATAGAAAATCTTTCAGTAATTTTGAAGAATTTAAAAGATGATTTTGAATACATTGATACAAGATTTAAAAATTTTTATATAAAATTAAAAAATGAGAGACAAGATAATAACATCGATTGATGTTGGAACAACTAAATTTTTTGGAATAGTGGGATTTGTTAGTGAAAACAATATTGAAATCATTGGCACTGAAGTAATTAAAACAGAAGAGGGATGGATTAAAAAGGGCAGAATTGGAGATGTAGAAGGTGTTGCAAACGGACTAATTGATTTGACAGAATCTTTAAGAAAACAGACAGGAGAAAGAATTGAATGGATAAATATAGGAATAGGGGGAGGACATATACTCGGGAAAATTTACTCAAAGAAAATAGAAATTTTACCGAGAGGAAGGATTATTAATGAAAACGATATACAAATTCTTGAAAGAGAAATTAAAAATGTTAATATTTTGGGGGATGAAAATTCAAGAGAAATACTTGCAATAATTCCCCAAGAATACATTATAGACAATAATATTTCAGTAGAAAAATCGCCTGTTGGAATGCACGGAGATATACTTGAAATGCGTGCTCATATATTAACTGGAGAGATAAATCCAATTAAAGATATATATGAGTGCGCAAGGAGAGCAGGATTAAAAATAGAAAATTTATTTCCTTTTAGTTGGGCAGTTGCTGAGTCAGTAATAAGCGAAGAAGAAAAAAAACTTGGATGTTTGATTATTGATATGGGCAAAAGTACAACTGATTTTGTATTTTTTCATGGTGGGAAAATTATATGGACAGAATCTTTGGAAGTTGGTTCATATCATATTGATTATGATTTATCTACGAAATTTCATATCTCACTTGATTATGCAGAAGAACTGAAAAAAAATTATGCATGGGGTGATTACAAAAAATTAATAAATACTCAAAAAGAAGAAATTAAAACTGTTGAACTAAAAACTCCTTATGGAAAATCCCTTGGAAAAGTGAGTGTTGAAGAAATTTCAAAAATTGTGTATATAAGAGTTAGAGAAATCTTTGAAGATTTAATTATAAAAGGACGTCTTTTAAAAACTGGTTTATATCCTTTAGGGTTATCTGAAATTGTCTTAACAGGAGGGGGGTCTAAATTAAAAGAGATTGCATCAGTTGCTGAAGAAATTTTTCAAAGGCCTGTAAAAATAGGTATACCTCAGAAACTATTTAATCTGGATACCAACTATCAAAAACAAGAATTTTCAGCAGGAATAGGCCTCTTATTACTCGCTTCAAAGAAAATTAAAATAGAAAAAGAAACATTTTTTGCAAGAATTAAAAATTGGTTTAAAAGATGGTTTTATTAAAAAGGGGGAAAAATGGTAAAACCAGTAACTGAAGAAACCATGGAATTTCCAAATATAAATATAAAAGTCGTTGGTGTTGGCAATGCAGGTGGGAGTATTGTTTCAAGGATTTATAATAAAATTGAGGGTGTTCAATTTTTGGTTTTCAATACAGATGTTTATGCATTAAGAAACGTAAAAGCAGATATAAAAATTCAAATAGGAGAAAAAACCACCCATGGAAGAGGTGCAGGAAAAGACCCGGAGAAAGGGAAATTTGCTGCAAATGAAGATAAAGGAAGAATTTCTGATGTATTAAAAAACACACATATTATTTTCTTAATCGCTGGATTAGGTGGAGGGACAGGCACCGGTGGCGCACCTGTAATTGCAAAAATATCAAAAGACCTTGAAGCTCTTACAATTGCATTAGTTACAACTCCTTTTGAGTTTGAAGGAGAGGAAAGAAATAAACACGCTCAAGAAGGACTTGAAAATCTTTTAAAAAATGTTGATACATTAATTCACATTTCAAATCAAAAACTCTTTGAAATAGTAGAAGAAAAAACCACTACAAGAGAGGCATTTGGGAAAATTGATGAGATTATTTTACGAACTATTTCTTCTATTTCAGACCTTATATATAAACCTAATCTCCTTCATATTGATTTTGCAGATATTTATTCAATAGTTGAAAATGCAGGAAAAGGAATTGTTGGAATGGGGTATGGAAAGGGAGAAGGAAGGATGGAAAAGGCTGTAAAAGAAACTATTGATGACCCATTCATAGAAAAAAGTGAAATAATGGAAGCAAAAAATGTTCTTATAAGTATTACTGGAAGTCCTGATTTAACATTGAAAGAAATCCAAGATGCAATTAATATAATTCAATCAAGAATATCTTCACCATCAAGGATTCCAGGTGTTGCAATAGATGAAAATCTTAATGATGAGGTAAAAATAACACTACTTGCAACTGGAATAGGCAAAAAATCAATAATAGAGCCAGAAAAATATATATCTAAAAAAGAAAATATTTTTAGTGACAAAGAGAAAAGAACAGAAACTAAAATTGATATAGATTTACCTGCTTGGATTAGAGTTGAGGCAGAAAAAAAAGAGACAATATAATGAAAATAGGAATATGTAATGAGATTTTTAAGAACTGGGATTTTGAAAAGGTATTTTATTTTGTTAAGAAACTGGGATATGAAGGCATAGAAATTGCACCATTTACAATTACTGATGATATAAGTTATGTTTCTGATAAAACAATAGAAGAAATTAGAAATTATTCAGAAAAAACAGGCATAAAAATAATAGGAACTCACTGGTTACTTGTTAAACCAGAGGGACTCTCAATTTCTACAAGGGATAAAAATTTAAGAAAAAAAACTTCAAAATATTTATGTAAACTTGTAGATTTTACGTCAAAAATTGGTGGAGAATTGATGGTTTTTGGTTCTCCAAAGCAAAGGCAGATAAATGAAGGACAAACATATAATGAAGTAAAAGAAAATCTTAAAGAAGTATTAATCCCTGTCCTTGAAAGATGTGAGGAGAAAAAAATTTATTTATGTCTGGAACCCCTAGCAAGAAGTGAAACAAATTTTATAAATAAGGCGAGCCAAGCGATTGAAATTATTGAAGAAATTAATCATCCTTATTTGAAATTACATCTTGATGTGAAAGCAATGAGCGATGAAGATAAACCAATACCAGAAATAATTGAAGAAGGAGCAAAGTATCTAAAACATTTCCATGTAAATGATAAAAATTTACTTGGACCGGGTTTTGGAGAAATTGATTATAAACCAATAATTGAAAAATTGAAAGAAATTAGATATAATAATTGGCTATCAGTTGAAGTATTTGATTTTTCACCAGGAGCAGAAAAAATTGCTACAAAAAGTATTCAATATTTAAAAAAATTTTTGTAAAAAA
>JAMWBY010000021.1 GCA_023818745.1 Candidatus Omnitrophota bacterium | reverse complement strand
CTGGTTCTCCTGCTACAAGAATATAACTTTTTCCAACAATTCCACCACCAACAACTCTATCAAATTCACCTATTTCTGTTTTTATTCTTGGTATTTCTTCAAATTTTATTTCATTTAATCTTTGAGGGTTTATTGTTTCTTTTTCGCCTGATAAAGATAGAGATGGTGAAAAAAATTCTTCTATAAAAGTATTCCATTTACCACAATTAGGACATCTACCAAGTAGTTTAACTGATTGATATCCACATTCAGAACAAACAAATATACTTTTTTCCTTTTTCATTTCCTTCTCATAAAAAGTTTCCAGGGATGTGCCTTTATATCTTTAACAAAATCCATAACTTCATTATAAAGTTCATCACTATATAAAAATTTTCCAACAGAACCTTTTCCCTTTTTCGCAATATCAATCGCTGAATTTATATTTTCTAAAGTATAACTTAACTTTTCCGATGCAATCCCAATTTTTAATGTTGTTTCCTGTAAAAGTTCTATTTCTTTTTTTATCTCTTCAAGCATTTTTTCCTCTTCCATAATTTTTGCTATAAGTCCTTTACTTTCCAGTTTTCCAAAGAAATTCTTTATCTGCAAGGATGTATTTTGAAATTCTCTTGCTGCATCTGAAAAACTAACAAGTATTTCGTCTGCCCTATCTTTTATAGTAAGAAAATCTCTTATATTCCCTAAAGTTGCTTCCAATTCCTTTTTACCTGAAACAAGAAATTCATCTGTGTCAATAATAACTTTTTTAATATGAGGAGAATTTTCTACAATAAATGTTTTTAAACTTTTATTTGTTTCAGAAATTTCTCCAACAAGATTTTCAATTTTATCAAGGGAAGCATTTAATTTTGAAATCGCAGTTTTAGAATTGCTTAATATTTCCTTTATATCCTGTTGAAATTTAATATCTCCTGTGATTTTACTTATATCAAATAATATTTTATTTAAGTTATAAGCAATTTCTTCTCCTACATTTGCAATTTTTTCGTAAGAAAAGGGTGTCTCACCATTAATTATTTCACCTGGCTTTATAAATTCCTTTTCACCTGTTGGTGTTATTTCAACATATTTTTCTCCTATGATCCCAAGGGTTTTTATTGTAATTCTGCTATTTTTACCAACTTTAACATATGGACTCAATTTCAATTTAACAAATACTTTTGGTTTTTCTTCATAAAGAATTTCAATTTTTTTAACTTCTCCGGCTCTTACTCCACTTATTCTAACAGGACTCCCTATTTCAAGCCCTCCTACTGAATCAAATAAAACTCCAATTTCGTAACCTTTGAGTTTCCCGAATTTTGTCTGTGTAAAGATAAACCCAATAACAGCAATAAGTGCACATAAAACAAATATTCCAACACGGACTTCAAGTGATAATTTTTTTTCCATCTTTATCCTCCTATTTCTATATAACTTCTTATTAATGGGTGATTACTTTTTTCTTTCAATTCTTCATAAGTACCACTCTCTACAATTTTACCATTATCAATTAAGATTAATCTTTTTCCTATCATCTTTGCAAGTTTTACATCGTGTGTAACTGTTATGTCTGTTGTATTGAAATCGTTGTGGATTTTTTTTATCAATTCTGTCAGTCCTTGGCTTGTTATAGGGTCAAGTCCTGTTGTTGGTTCATCATAAAAAATAATTTCTGGATTTGAAATTAATGCTCTTGCAATTGAAACTCTTTTTTTCATCCCTCCGCTTAATTGTTCAGGCATCATATCTATAACATCTTCATCAAGACCAAGTTTTTTTAGAATCTCAATTGCCATTTTTTTAATTTCTTCTTTACTTTTTTTTGTATGATATAGGTAATAGAAGCCGACATTTTCCCATACACTTAAAGAATCAAATAAAGCAGAGTTCTGAAAAACCATTCCTATATTTTCTTTTATATCCTTTGTTTCTTTTTCGTTAAGATTTTTAATATTCTTTCCCCAAATATATATCTCTCCTTTATAAGATTTAATAATCCCTAAAATTGTTTTTATAAGGACTGTCTTGCCACATCCTGACGGACCAATAATAACAATTGATTCTCCTTTTTCTATATCAAAATTTATATCTTTTAATACTACTTTATTTCCAAACTGAACATACAGGTTTTTTACTGAAATTATATTTTTCATAATTTTCCTATCTTCCCCTTATTTTTAATGGTGAAAAAAAATTTTAAACAAAATAAAAAAGACCTGTTATAATTAAATTTGCAAGTATTATAAAGAAAAAAGACGAAACAACAGCATAAGTAGATGCTTTTCCTACTCCTTCTGCTCCTCCGGAAGCATTAATCCCGTGATAAGATGAAATATTTATTATAATTATTGAAAAAACGACAACTTTAAAAAGTCCTATAAGAAAGTCCTTGATTCCAATATATTTAAAACTTTGATATAGAAACACACCTGAAGAAATACCAACAGTAAAAACACCAACTAAAAATCCACCGAAAATTGAAATAAAGAAACTTAATATAAACAGAGCAGGTAGAGAAACCAAACCCGCAACAATCCTTGGGCTAATAAGATATGCAATAGGGTCAACTCCCATAACACTAAGCGCATCTATCTGTTCTGTAATTTTCATAACTCCTATTTCAGCCGCAATTGAAGCACCTATTCTTCCTGCAACTATTAAAGCAATTAAAACAGGACCAAGTTCTCTAATCATAGAAATACTTACCAAACTCCCCGAATACATTTCCGCTCCAAATTTTTTTAAAGTATGGGCCGTCTCCATAACAAGAACCATACCTGTAAATAAAGCAATTATTCCAACAAGAGACATTGATTCTGCACCAATTTCATTTATATATTTCAGAATGTCTTCTTTTATCCTAATTTTAAATATTTTTTTTAAAGATAAAAAAGAAAGAATGGATATATCGCCCACATAAGTTATAAGAAATAAAAATTTCCCTCCAAGAAGTTCTATCAATTTTTTCACAATTCCTCTCTTGGTGTATAGTTTTCAAATCTTGTATATTCTTTTAAAAAAACAAGTTTTACTGTACCAGTTGGACCATTTCTCTGTTTTGCAATTATCACTTCTGCAATTCCTGTATTATCTTCTGTTTTATTATATACATCTTCTCTGTATAAAAGTAAAACAACATCAGCGTCTTGTTCTATTGAACCACTTTCTCTCAAATCAGCAAGTTGGGGCCTTTTATCAGCCCTTTTTTCTGTTTCTCTACTTAATTGAGAAATTGCAATTACAGGAATGTTTAGTTCCTTTGCGAGTGCCTTTAAAGATGCAGAAATTTCACTTATTTCTTGCTGCCTATTTTCTGCTTTTCCAGTTCCTCTCATTAGTTGTAAGTAGTCAATAATTATCAATTGAATATTTTCTTTTGCTTTCATTCTTCTTGCTCTTGCTTTTAATTCAAAAACATTTAAAGACGGGGTATCATCAATAAAAATTGGCATTTTTTCAAGTCGGCTTGCAGCAAGAAGAAGATTTGTCATATCTTTATCTGAAAGAAAACCTTGTCTTAATTTTGAACTATCAATTTTTGCTTCACAGCATAACATTCTTTGGACAATTTGTTCTTTACTCATTTCAAGAGAAAAAATTAAAGTTGGGATTTTTTCTACACCTGAATTTAAATTAAGTGTTATATTGCATGCAAAAGCAGTTTTTCCCACTGATGGCCTTGAAGCAATAACTATAAAATCTCCTGGATGAAAACCCGTTGTCAATCTATCAAGATCAAAAAACAAAGAAGGAAGTCCAGTAACATACCCTTTCTTTTCCTGAATTTTCTCAATATTTTCAATAGCGTCTTTAATAAGATTTTTTAATGGATATGTGGATTCTTTCATCTTGTGTTGACTTACTTCAAAAATCAATGCCTCTGCTTTATCAAGAAGTGTTTCTACTTCGCCTTGATAATTATACGCTTCACTTATAATTTTGGTTGCTGTTGAAATTAAAACTCTTAATATATATTTTTCTTTGACAATTTTAAGATATTCATCAACATAAGCAGAAGTAGGAACATTTTCAACAAGATTTGAAAGATATTGAGGACCTCCTATCTCTTCAAGTGAATTTTCGGCTTTCAATATTTCAGATAAAGTAACAAGGTCACAAGGTTGTCCCTTCTCAAAAAGTTTAGCAATTGAGGTAAAAATTTTTTGATGGGTTTCACTATAAAAAAATTCTTTTTTGCAATTCTCAAGAACTTTGATTTTTGCTTCTTCATCAATTAGCATACATCCAAGGAGAGCTTTTTCTGCCTCTATGCTTTGTGGAGGAATTTTATCAACAGAAATTTCTTCTTTTTTTTTAGGCATTGTTACTTTTCTCTTACTATCCAGACCTTTATTTCACCTTCAATTCTTTCAGATAATTTAACAGGTATTTTATATATTCCAAGTTTTTTTATAGGTTCTTCAAGTATTATCTGATGTTTTTCTATTTCTACACCAATCTGTTTTTTTATTTCATCCGCAATTATCTCATTTGTTATCGCGCCGAAAAGTTTTTCATCTCTACCTGCTTTGGTTTGTATCGTTATAGAACTTTCTTTTAGTTTTTCTTTTATTTCTTTCATCAATTCAATCTTTTTCTTCTTTTTCATCTCTTGATATTTTTCTTGCTCTTTTAAAAATTTTATGTTTTCTTCCGTCGCTTCAATTGCATATCCATATGGAATAAGAAAATTTCTTGCAAATCCATCTTTTACTTCTTTAATTTCTCCCTTTTTGCCTTTATTTTGATAATCTTTTACGAATATAATTTTCATACTTTCTCCTCATATTTTAACAAATGGTAATAATCCAACAAATCTTGCCCTTTTGATTGCTTTTGTAAGTGCTCTTTGATGTTTAGCACAAGTTCCTGTCTGTTTTGCTGCAATTATTTTCCCTCTTGGCGTAATGTGTCTTCTTATTCTTCCTATATCCTTGTAATCAATTTCGTCTATTTTCTCTTGACAGAACTTACAAATCTTGGTTTTCTTCGCCATTTTCTAAAACCTCCTTTTCTTCTATAATTTCAATCTGTGGTTTTTCAAGAAATTGGAATCTTTCCACTCTTACTTCTATAACTGATTTTTTTTCACTATCTTCAGTTTCCCAACTTCTATATTGAAGAGACCCTTCAACAAATATTAAATTCCCTTTTTTTAGATATTCTGCACATATTTCTGCCTGTTTTCCCCATACGACAAGATTTAAATAACATGTATCTTCTTTTTTTTCACCCTTTGATATATATTCTCTATTCACAGCAAGCCCAAATGTCACAACTGCTTTTCCTGCTGTTGTATATCTTAATTCAGGGTCTCTCGTTAATCTTCCTATTAAAAAAACTTTATTCAGAAATGGTCCTGGCATCTACTTTTTCCTCATCAAAATTCAATTTTTTCCTCTGTAAAATTAAGTATCTTAAAATATTCTCTCTTCTATATAGGTTTGCTTCTATTTTTGAAATATTTTCTGGATTACTTTTAACATAAAAAAGATAATAAATTGCTTCTTCTTTCTTTTTTATTGGATAAGCAAGCGTTTTTCTTCCCCAATTTTCCTTTTTTATAATTTCTCCTCCCTCTCTTAAGATGCTTTTTTCAATAAATTCAACTTCTTTATTAAATTCTTCCTCTGGTAAATCTGCTCTTATTAAAACACAAAACTCATAGTTTCTTATCATATTTTATTCCTCCTTTTATTTTATTATATATTGAAAATCCAAAAAGTCAATAAATTTTAGACATGGATTTCAATTATATCTTTATCCTGAAGAACATAATCCCTTCCTGCAATTATTACTTTATCAGTTTCATCTCTCCATAATCTTGCATATTTAAAATTTTTAACAAATTCTTTATGTATAATTTCCGCAAGTTCAATAACTTTTGTGCCCTTTTTTAAAGTATATGGATTTTCAAGGTCAGGTGGTTTGCCCTGTGTCTTTGTATAAACTCTTATTATCTCAAGAGAATTAAAGATTTTTTCTTTCAAAATATCAAGATTTTCGGATTTCAAAGCAGATATTATAATTATTTCAGGAATTTTGTCAGAATAAAACTCATAAAAAATTTCTTTTATTTCATTTGACCGTGGTAAATCTATTTTATTTCCCACCCATATTATTTTTTTGTTAAACTCAAAACTGTTTTCCAGTTTTATTTTAAATTTTTCAAGGACTTTTAGTGATTCTTCTATTTCTTCAAGAATAGAATCAGTTGAAATATCAAATAAAAATAAAAGCGCATCTGTTTTCCTTAAAATATCTCCAACCCAGTTTTCAGTGAATTCAAGAGATAAAGATGGTGTATCAATAAGTTGTATTTTTATATCCTGGTAATCCATCATTCCAGGGATTGGTATTTTTGTTGTAAACGGGTAATCACCTATTTCCGGTGTTGCTTTTGTAAGTTTTGATAGAAGTGTTGATTTACCAGAATTTGGGGGACCACATATCCCTATTTGCCCAGAACCTTCCCTCTGTATAATTGGAACAGGTGATTTTTTCTTTGTTTTTGGTTGTTCTTCAAGCATCTTTTTATATTTAGAAATTTTACTTTTTAAAAGTGCCTGGAGTTTCTCGCTTGATTTATGCTTTGGCATTATAGAAAGCATTTCTTCAAGTATAGAAATTTTTTCTTCTATTGTTTTTGCCTTTTTTAATTCTGCTTCTTTTTCGTGAAATTGTGGAGGTAAATTTACAACCATTTTTACTTCTCAATTAAACTACTTATAACAGGTAATAATTTTGAAATATTATATGGTTTGGTTACATAATAGTCAGCACCAAAATCATATCCCTTAATTTTATCTTTATCCTCACTTTTACCAGTAAGCATCATAACTGGAACTTTTTTACTTAAAGGTCCTTTTTTTATCCTTCTTAAAACCTCCCAGCCATCAATTCCAGGAAGCATTACATCAAGTATAACTAAATCAGGTCTATCCTCTTTAAAAATCTTTAATCCTTCCTCTCCGGTTGGTGCTTCATAAACAAAATAACCTAACTTTTTCAATTCTCTGCTTAAAATAAGCCTTTCTTCTGCGTCATCTTCAATTATAAGTATTTTTTTAAATTCCATATTTATATTTTACCATTTTTTTGCGCATCTTAAAATAACTTATTTATTTCATCTTTTTCAAATTTTGGGAATTCAACCTTTTTATGATTTTTAAAATAATAAACCCCCTTTTCTTCTATTACTTTTCCAATTATTTCAAACTTTATTTTTCTGTTTTGGCAGAAATTTACAAAATCATTAATATCTTTTTTATCTAAAATTCCCACGATACAGCCAGAAGAAATAATTCCATATGGGTCTAAATTAAAAATTTTACATAGTTTAATTGTTGGAGGATAAAATTTCAATTTTTTAATTTCAATCAGAATTCCTATATTTTTTGCTTCTGAAATTTCATATAATGCAGTTGATATTCCTCCTTCTGTTGGGTCATGCATATACTTAATATCAAAATTTTCCCATAGGATTTTTGCTTCTCTATAAATACTTATTCCAGGATTTTTAATTGAATTTTTAATCTTTTTTAGATATTTTTCAGAAAAATAATTTTTCAAAAACTCATATTTTTCTCTTACAATAATTGAGGATGCTTCTATACCAATCTCTTTTACAAGGAAAATTATATCTCCAATTTTTATTTCTTTCCTTTTAAAATGTCTAATTTTGCTACCCATTAAAAAACCAGAAGCAATATGTGCTTTTATATTACTTAAAATTTCAGTATGCCCTCCTATCCATTTTATATTATATTTTCTACATTCTTCATTTATCTGTGAAAAAATATGCTCAATCTCAGGGAAAGTTATATTTTCTGGAAACAAAAGTATTGTAGAAAAATACTCAGGTATTCCTCCCATTACAGAAATATCATTTAGATTTATATTAACAAGGTAAAAACCAATATCTTGCCATGTTAATGTTATAGGGTCTGTTTTTGCAAAGATAGTATCATCTTTTATTTTTAAAATTGCACAATCAATCCCAACTCCTGGACCAATTAAAACTGTTTCATCCTTTATTGTATATTTTGAAAGTAAATATTTTAAAAACCTGTTGGGTAATTTCCCAGAAGAAAAACCTTTTATCCCTATAATGTATTCTAAATCTTCAAATTCCTCCAGAACAAAATCAGCCCCTTCTTTTAAAAAATCTTCTTCTTTAATATATTCACTCAAAACTCCTATACTTTTTATGTTCAATCTTTTTGCTGCTTTAATATCAAAAAAATGGTCTCCAACAAGTATAACTTCATTCTTTTTCAACCCTAATTTTACAAGACACTTTTTAATGTGATAAGGTTCTGGTTTTACTTTATAAACATCGTCTCTCGTAAGAACTACATCAAATGGAATAGAAAACTTTTTTATAACATTTATAACTACTTCTTTACAATTCCTTGTGATTATCCCAATTTTTATTTTGTTTTCTCTCAGATTATTCAATACCTTTAAAACATCTTTTTTGGGCTTTGTTTTTACTGCTGATTTAATCTCCTCTTCTTTTAAAATCTTATGGGCTTTAATATAAAAATCTCTGCCTTTTTTCTTATTAAAATTTTTAATTTTTTCAATTAATTCAAGTATAGGTAATTGTTCCGAAGGGATTTTTAAATTTTCTTTTACCGCTTCATTTAAAATTTTTTCTTTTATTTTTTTAAAGTCTATTTCAGAATTTACAAGCGTTCCATCAAAATCAAATATTACTCCCTTTATTCCTGCTTTTTCCATTTTTTTATATACATTTTTTAAAATTTTCAATCCCCTTTTTTATTGAAACAATGGGATTTTCTGGCTCTCCTTCATACTCAATTATAAGAGGTCCATGAAAATTTATCTCTTTTAGTTTTCCAGTAAGTTGTTCTAAACTTATATTACCTTGTCCAAGAACAACATCAATCGGTTTTCCATTCCTTTCAAATATAAAATCTTTTAAATGAAGGGAATATAATCTATCTTTAAATAAATCAATCATTCTTACAGGGTCAATACCAGCATCAAGAGCCCATGCAGTATCAAGACAAAGACCTATCCTATCAGAAGTATTTTTAAAAATATAATCAAGTGTTTGAATATTTCCAAGCCAGTGATATCCTCCATGATTATGTATTGCAATTTTAACATCATATTCATCAGCAAATTTTTCTCCAATTTTAAAACAATCAAAAATTTTATTTATATCAAAATCTGCACCTATATACTTTGCCCCGCACATTTTAACAAATTCAAAATATTTTCTTTCATTTTCTTCATTGCCTGAAAAATATTGAACTCCGATTGAAACAATATCAATTCCTTCATCTTTATAAATAGAAATTACATCTTTAAACTTACTTACATCAAGAAAATCAATATGAACACCGCATAATTCAATTTTATTTAACCCTAATTCTTTTACCATTTTTGCAACAATTTTGTTATCCTTAAAATTCCTAAAACAATAACTCTGAACAGCCAGATTATCTAAAAAACTATTCATATATGCCCTCCCTTTTAAGTTTATTTTCTATTTTAATTATTTCGTTTTCTTCTTTTTTTTCAATAATGTCTTCAATTATATTTATTTCAAGGGTTTCCTCAAAAGCCCCTTTTATTAAATTTATAACTTTCTCTTCGCTAATATTTCCAATCAATTCTTTTAAATAACCTATCTTATCAAAATTTACTTTTTCGTAAAAAATATTTATCCACAAATCTTTCCTTATATCAATTAAAATAGAGCCGTGCTGTAAAAAAGAAAGATTATTTCTTCTCTGTGCAGAACCTACAATTTTTTTGCCATTATAAACAATATCATGTCTTGAAGATAAAGAAAAACAAGGAATATTTGTAAATGATGGCTCTTTGTTTTCTGAAAATCCTCTTATTTCCATTTTAATCCCTAAATTTTCAATGCCTTTTATTATACTTTTACATATTTTAATGTATGAAAAAAATGGAGAAAAAAAGGAAGGATGATGATTTATATTGCTACAAAAAGAATAAGTAATTTCAATATCATGAAAAATTGCACTTCCACCTGTTGGCCTTTTAACAATAGGGATAGATTCTTTTTTACAAAACTCAATATTTACAATTTTATCAGGATTTTGATTATATCCAATTGATACACTGCACGGATTCCATTTATAGAATCTTAAAACAGGTGGTTTTTTTTTATCTTGACACTTTTTCCAGAAATAATAATCAAAAGCCATATTCCAGAAAGGATTGTAATTATCAGATTTTATCAATCTACATTTCATTTCTATTTTAATTTCAATTCTCTTTTATACTTTTTATAAAATCATCTACATCTATTGCTGGATAAGTTGTTATTTTGACACTACCTCTTTGAGAAATTTCAAGTGAAATTTTTGCAACTGTGTTTTCATCAGGTGCTGAAATAATTGTTAAAAAATCAAATGGTCCAAGTATAGCATACTGACTAATAATTTTTCCACCCATTTTTTCAACTTCTTTATTTACTTCTTTTATCCTTTCTGGCTTTACTTTTATTGTTTTTGCTCCTCTATCAGTAAGAGAACTTAACATTACAAATTTCTTCATCTTTTATCACCTCCTTTCTGATTTTATTTTTTATTGCTAAATTTCTTCCATATGTATAATATCTTTGTGTCGCCCGATTTAGTTTTTCTCCTTTTTTCAATTATCTTTATTCCTAAGTCCTTCCTATTGCCCCTGGCCCGACTTGAACGGGCGACACGCGGTTTAGGAAACCGCTGCTCTATCCTTACTGAGCTACAGGGGCTTATAAATATAATAATTAAAATTTATTAATTTTTCAACATTTTTTGAATTTGATTAAATATAAAAAAAAGAGGGAGAGTATTTTTTTACTCTCCCTCCCTTTTGAGATGCTTTTTAATATCTTTAGAATCTAAATCCTAATCCCAAAGAGAATGTTACTGAATTAAGATTGTCAGTGAAAAGCCTTAAGTAACTGAGTTCATACTGAATGAAAGTATTGTCACTTATAAACTGTTTCATTCCAATCTGTGCACCACCTGCAAATTCTGTTCCTCCACCAAAATTAGCACCTAAAGCAAGACCTATATACGGATTTATTTTTGACTGTGTTTCCATATAAAAATTAGGTTTGACAAGGAGATTTACTTCATCACCAAATGTATTCCATTGACCGGATACCCCTATGTTTAATTCAAACTGGTCTGTCAATAAAAATCCCATGCCAAGTCCATATGTTCCATCCCAATCCTTTGCGCCCGCTGAGAACCATCCATATCCAACTGAAATTACAAAATTTTTATCTCCTTGTTTAACCTCAGCAGATCCAATTGATGAAAACCCTAAAGCCAGCCCTACAATTAACATACATATTAATACTTTTTTCATATCTTTTCACCTCCTTTCTTTTTTATTTTATATTATATCTTAAAAATTGAACAACTGTCAACTGGTTGGCAAATATGAAATTCAGGAATTAAACCTGTTTTTTCTCTATAATTTTTTCCCACATTTTTTATGTAATCATAAATATAATCTTTATGAATTAAAGAAATTAAACATCCTCCAAAACCACCGCCTGTAATTCTACAACCAAGCACTCCTTCAATTTTCAATGATTCCTCTCTCATAATTTCTATCTCTTTACAACTTACTTCATAAAGGTCTCTTAAAGAAATGTGGGATTCATTCAGCAATCTTCCAAGTGTATTTATATCTTCTTTTATTAAACATTCACCTGCTTTTAAAGTCCTTTCATTTTCTTTTACAACATGTTCTATCCTTTTTCTTATATTATCTGGGAGTTTATTTTTATATTTTTCAAATTCATTAATTTTTAAATCTGAGATTGTCTGAATATCAACAAAATTTTTAAGAATCTTTAACCCCTGTTCACATTCTGCTCTTCTTTTATTGTATTCACCCTGTGCAATTGAATGAGAAACATTTGTAGAAGATATTAAAAAGTAAAAATCATTTAGTTTTAAAGGAATATATTTATATTCAAAGTTTTTGCAGTTTAGCAAAATCGCCTTTTCTCTTTCAGCCATAGTTATTACAAACTGGTCCATTATTCCACATCTTGCACCAACAAATTCATTTTCTGCTTTCTGACACATAAAAGGTATTTTTGCCTTTTCTATTTTTAAATCAAAAAGGTGATTTAATCCTGTCAAAGTTATAACTTCTATTGCTCCTGAAGAAGATAGTCCACCACCAATTGGTATATTACTTTCAAAAATAAGGTCAACTCCATCAATTTTATATCCATATTCATTTAAAACATTTATAACGCCTAAAGGATAATCTACCCATGTATTTGTCTTTTTTATTTTTTCAATATCTACTGAAACAAAATCTTTAAACTGTAGAGAAATAAAATTTATAACCTTCTTATTATTTCTTCTTATTGCAAGATAAATAAACTTATCAACAGCAAAAGGAAAAACATATCCACCATTATAATCAGTATGTTCTCCGATTATATTAATTCTTCCAGGAGCAATAAAAAATATTGATTCTTCTCCTTTACCTACCTTTTCAATCAATTTTTTATTAAGCAAGTAAAAATTCGCAATATGATATTGATTTATGTCTCCTATGTCAAACCATGTATCTTGAAAAACAAAACCATATACATCAACTATTTTATGCAGGTATTGAATAAATAGCCCTGCCTGGTCTGGATTTTTTCCTTCGTTTAAATACTCTTCTATATATTTTTTCAAAGTTCCCTTTGGAAAATAGTAAACTAATATTGCTGCATCTTTTGAAACTGGATTCTGTGGTTTTTCTTCAAAATATCTAATTCTTTTTTTATCGTCAAGTAAAACTTGACTATATTTTTTTATAAGTTCTATGTCTTCTATTCTTTTAATTCCAACTGTAATACCGTTTTTCCTACCGAAATTTATAAAATCAAAAAGGTCAAATTCAAAGAGATTATCACCTGCAATTATTAAAAACTCATCATCTTCATTAATATTATCTAATGCAAATTTTATATCTCCTATCGCACCTCTTCTATTTTTATCACTGGTTGACCCATCATTCAAAACAACTATATTTATTTTCCCTTTTGCCCATAAATCAAAATCATCAAAAAACTTTGCATTTGAAACAATAAAAATTTTATCAAGGTCAGGAATTTTGTTTAACTTTTCAATAATATGTTCAACCATAGGCACGCCACCTATCTGAAGAAGATTTTTTGATTTTACAAGAGTAAGAGGATACATTCTTGTCGCATATCCAGCGCATAATAATATTGCTTTCATCTTTTGCTCCTTTTTTCAATTTCCTTTATAATTTTTCCCCTGATAAATGTTTTCTTTTTTCATCTTTTCTTCAAGTAAATTTAAGATTTTTTGCTTCTGAAATAGCCATTCTGGTGCAACAAGGTATTTTCTATCACAATCTGCTGATAACCTATGAATTATTGTATCTGGATGAAGGAAAGAAAGGAAATTCACAAGTATTTTTATATATTCTTCCATCTCAAAGGGTTTAAACTTACCCTCATTATAAATTTTTTCAAGTTCTGTATTTTTAAGAATGTGAATAGGATGAATTTTAATACCATCTATCTTTAATCTTCCACACTCTTTCGCAGTTTCTAAAATGTTTTCCTCGCTTTCTTCTGGCAATCCAATTATTACATGGACACATATTTTAATTTTCCTTTTTTTTGTGGTCTCAAATGCTTTTAAAAAATCAGAATAAGTATGGTTCCTGTTTATAAGTTTTAGTGTTTTATTATGTATACTCTGTAATCCATATTCAATCCACACTTCATAATCATCACTATAACTTTCTATTAAATTAAGTTTTTCTTGATCAATACAATCAGGGCGTGTTGCTATTGAAATTCCAACAATTTCAGAGGAAAATTTTTTAACAACATCATATTTAATTTTCAATTCATTTATATTTCCATATGTATTTGAATATGGCTGAAAATATACAATAAATTTTTCTGCTTTAAATCTTTTTTTACCATACTCAATTCCTTTTTCTATTTGTTTTTGAAGTGTTTCTTCATTTCTTAAAGATGGGCTGAAAGCATAATTATTACAATAAATACATCCTTTAAAACTTAAACTTCCATCAAGGTTAGGACAAAAAAACCCAGCATAAACAGGTATTTTATGCACCCTACAACCATATTTTTTTTTCAGATATTCAGAAAATTTATTGTAATATCTCATAGATTAGTTATATTATAATTGCAAATCAATAAAGTTTCAATAACAAACTTTGCAAAAGTATGTTGATAAAACTGACAAACTCAGGGAAAAATTTTAATGAAGTAAGTTTTAGATAGTGTGACTTCGGATTTAATATCAGTAAGAAACACTTTGATGAGTTTGCCCTGCCATATCTCAAACAGGAGGTAGACCGACTTGATTTTGTAGAATATCATCTGGATGGACCAGGTAATATTAAACATCTTGAGAGTATCTGTTCCATAGACAAGATAGGTGTTATTCAGTGGGTGGCAGGAGCAGGTAATGAAAAAAGGAACTAGACATCACTTTATGAGAGAATAGATGAACTCGGGAAAGGATTATGGCTTAGTGCGGATTGTCCTGAGATAGCACTGAATTTATGGAATAAATACAAAAGGGCAGGAAGAATGATTTTAAGTGTATCTGCAAAAATAAAGGATGAAGCATTAAAATATATAGAAATTTTTCAAAAAAAAGAGTAAGTTGTGAGTGATTACAAGATAAGTGACTTTGGAATAGTAGGTGATGGAAAAACAATAAATACAGACGCAATTCCAAAGGTGATAGATATCTGTAATAAGAAAGGAGGAAAAGTTATATTTGAGAGAGGTTTTTATAAAACAGGTTTTCTTTCCTTAAAAGCAATGTAGAATTCTATCTTGAGGATGGGGGCAGAATTATTGAAATTGAAGATGTGAACATCCATAGAATAAAAATATAATAAGTCGGCCTCCCAAGATTTATCTTTTTCGTGAAGGAAATGCTGATAAATTAACAACAGGACCTAACTATTGAAGAAACTGGCTTCCTCCAACCTATTATTGTAACCATTCTCTTGGACCATTTATAACAATAACAAATTTGAAACCTGTAAGTGTAAATGGTTTTGTTGTTCCAAATAAGTTAGGTAGAAAGTTTGGAAGGAAAGGAAATGATTGGGGGATTTTAATAATAAAAATGGAGAATGATGCAATTTTAAGAATTATTTCCTGGAGTGTTGGACCACATGATTCTTTATGGTTTTGTATTTATGGAACAGATGGTATGATGGAAAATAATAGATGGAAAGATACAAATGTTTTAAATGTTCATTTTCAAAAATCATTTGAAAAACCAAAATTAAAAAGGTATATACCAGAATACAAGATTAAAAAAGCAAGCAAAACCGGTCATGGAGTTGCTGATTTTTTCGTCCTTTATGATTTCATTAATTAAAAGTATAAGAAAAAAATATGAAAATGATAATTGGTCTTGTGATCCAAAAGATAGAAAATTACAGGAAAATCAACCATTTCCTTCAATCCTTGGAGAAATAGAGATTGAAAAAGAGATTTATGAAAAATTATACGAGACAAGTCAATAAGTTTCTACAGGGATAAATAAAGAAAGTCAAAAAAAACAACAAATTGAATAAGTATTTTAGTTCATCTTTTATGTGGTATGTGTAATATTTACTCCTATGAAATTTTTATATAAAAAAACTTGACAAAAATTTTTTATATAGGTATAATGTATAAACAATTACACATTTAGGGAAACAAAGATGGAAACTGATATAAAAAGAAAATATGGTGTAAGCTTACATTATCAGATAAGATTAAAAATAGAAAATTTTTTAAAAAATTCGGATTTTTCATTAAAACCTTTTCCACCAGAAGAAAAACTTGCAGAACTTTTTGGAGTAAGCAGAGGAACTATAAGAAGGGCTTTAACTGATCTGGTAAATCAAGGTGTTTTATATAGAATTCCAGGTAAAGGAACATTTTTAAATAAAAAAACATTATCAACAGAAAAAATAACTATATTTTCTCCATGGTCATTCCATAAAGAACCCAATATAATTGATAATACTTATGAAGATGTTCTTTTAAGAGCATTAAGAAAAAAGGCAATGGAAAGGAATTTTACTTTGATATTAAAAAATCTTTGTGAAGAAGAAATTGAATTCTTAAATACAACAAAAGAAAGTATTGGGATGATTGTTATGAATCCTAAAAAAAGTCAAGAAAAGATAATCAGAAGAATATCTTCATTTTCCATTCCTGCAATTGTAATTGGTGCAAACTTAAAGAGAAAAGATATTGATTATGTTGCATCTGATAATGAAAATGGTATGAAAAAAGCGATTGATTATTTAATCTCACTTGGTATTAAAAATTTATTTTTTATTGGAGGTAGCCCTGAAAGTTTTGACACATATGAAAGATTAGAATCATTTAAAAAAATATGCAAAGAAAAAATGATAAAGTATGATTTTATAGTTTTTGGAAGTGATACAAACTGGAAAGATGAAACAATAAATTTGACAAAAACATTATATAAAAAGGGATTACCAGAAGGATTTATTACAGGTGGTATTAATCTTTCTTTACATCTATATGAAGGACTTAAGATGATTAATAAAAAGATTGGCAAGGATATCTCAGTAGTAGGATTTGATGATTTTCCAATATGTAGAATTCTTTCTCCTCAACTAACCTGTATATCACAGCCATTGGAATTGATGGCAGAAAAGGCGATAGAATTACTTGTTAGAAAAATAAAAAACAATGATGAAGAGAAAAAACAGATAGTATTACCAACTGAATTGATAATAAGAAACTCATGCAAAAGGAGGTGATTTATGGTGAAGAAAAATTTAAATGGAAAAATAGGAAAGGAGGTGATAAAAATGTGCAAAGTGAAACGAAGCATCCGCCAATGCTTTTTGGCGGAGAAAAGAAAAGGTTTTACGCTAATTGAG
>JAMWBY010000020.1 GCA_023818745.1 Candidatus Omnitrophota bacterium | reverse complement strand
AAAAAATGTCATTTTTCCCGCTTTTAGAATTTATATCTTCAATATTCAATAAGAAAACAACAGGTGCTTCAAGTCCCTTGGCTCTGTGAATTGTCATAATTTTTACTGCATTTTGATCAATAGAAAAAATGTCTGCTTTGGGTTCTATCGTATCAAAAGAAAGTTCTCTGAAATTTTTTGTTATCTGAAAAACTGGCAAATATGCTTGATTTTGTAAAATTGCTAAAAATTTTTCTGTATTTGCTGATTGTTGGATACTTAAACCATCCCAGAAATTTATTTCTCTGAGTATTTTTTCAATCAAAAAGGATATTTCAAAATCAGACATCTCTTTCCTATACTTTTCAATCATTCTCTCATCAAGTTTAAAAATTGAATTTTTAACATTCCATATAGCATATTTATCAGAAGGATCAACAAGTGAATAAAAAAGTGAAAGTAAAAATTTTATTTCTGGTTCCTGGTAAAAACCAATTCCTCCTATAATTACATAAGGAATGTTATAAAATTTAAGTTTTTCCTCAAGCAGTTCAAAACTTGCTGTTCTGCTTCTTATAAGAATCAAAAAATCTTTTAATTCAATTTTTCTCATTTCATTGCTTATTTTATCCAGTATTTGAATATCTTCTTTATTCAAAAAAGTTAATATTTTATTACATACCCATTCATATTCTTCATCCTTGGTTTCAAATAAACTAATTTCTACTTTAGAAGGGATATTTTTAATTTCTTTACCAACTCTTAATTCTTCTCCTTTCCAATCACTCTCTTCTGAAAAAACAGAGTTTACAAAATCTATTATTTCTTTTGTACTCCTATAATTTTCCCGCAACTTTTCAAGTGTATAATAATTTTTAAGTTCTTTTTTAACTTCTTCAAAAAGTTCCTTTTCTCCACCTCTAAATTTATAAATTGCTTGCTTTTTGTCTCCTACAATGTAAATTCCATATTCAGGTCTTTCTTCTGATTTTGCGCCATATCCCGATTTCCACTCTTCTAATCCAAGTTTTTTAATAATTTCCCATTGTAGCAAATTTGTATCCTGAAATTCATCAATAAATATAAAATCAATTTTTTCATCAAAATCTTCAAGAAGTAAAAGTGCGTCTGGGGACTTTGTTAATATTTCATATGTCAATTTTTCTAAGTCGTTAAAATCTAAATATCCTAATTCTTTTTTTAAGTTGGTATATACTTCTCCAACATTTTTATAAAATTTAGCAATTTCCTTAGTAATTGAATTGTCTTTTAGGGGTTCCCCAAGAAAAATATAAGGATGCAATTTGTCCATTGAGAAGATTATTTTTGAAAAGTTATTTATTTTTAAATTTTTTAACAATTCATAAAAAAAATCCAAAAAATGGGGATTAGAAAATACCTTACTAATTGCTTCTGAAAATAATATTTTGCTTTCATTTTCGTCTATTATCTTAAAAAATGGGTCAATTTCTATAAAAGTAGAAAATCTTTTTAAAATTTTTTGTGAAAAAGAGTGAATTGTTGAAAAGTTTAAATTTAAAAGTATATTTTGAATTTTAACTTGTTCTTTTTCATCATTGATTTTTTTATAGTCCGAATTTAATATTTTTTCTATTAATCTTTTTTTCAATTCTATTGCAGCAGATTCAGAAAAACTCAAACATACAATTCTTTTTAATATATCATAAGAGCCATATTTTTCTTTTAAATTTAAAATTTCACTTATTATTGAATACGTTTTTCCTGTTCCAGCAGATGCTTCTTTAATAACTGCTTTAAAAGGAAATTTACTTTCCATATATACACATCTCCTTATATTCACAGAAATATATACATTCATTTTCGGGAATAAAAGAATTTTCTCCTTTTATAATCTTTTCGGATATCTGATTTAAATAATCTTCTATTTCATCAAGATATCTATAATCATACTTACCAGTTGATTTAGTAAAATCAAAAATTTTTTCAATGTTTTTTTTATCTTCTAAAAAACTAAAATTCCATATTATACCTTTCACATCTTCAAATTTCTTATTATTCTGTTTTGAGTACATCCATACATATAGTGGAACTTGAATATTATGGTTGTTGAAAAAATCATGTTTTGTATAACTGAAATTTATAGAAGTTCCTGTTTTTATATCTATTATAAAAATGTGATTTTTATTTGTTTTCTCAATAATATCTACTTTCCCTTTTAATTTGAATTTTCCACTTTTTGTTTCTATTTTTTCTTCAAAACCAATAAAAGAGTTACCTATGTGTCTTTTAATTACTTCTTCAAATTTATTAATTATTTCCGGATATCTTAACTTAAAAATATCCCCCAGCATCCTTGAAATTTTATTATCTTTTAGATATTTGTTTATAGATTGGATTATATAGTATTCAAACTTTTCTCTATAATCTTTAATTTTATCTTCTTTAATTGGAATATCTTTTTCATTCTCAAACGTATTTTTAAAACTCTCATGAATTATATTTCCCCAGATATCAGGTGCTTCTTCTACTTCGGGAATTTTATATGGTTCAATTTCTTCAACTTTTTTCAAATAAAATTTGTAAGGACATTGAAGAAATATTTCTAAATCTGTAACATTAATTTCAAGTACTCCATTTTTCATAAATTTATTTTTAAATTTTTCAATGTCAAATTTAACATCAAATAATTCTTTGGGTTTGATATAAATATATTGCCTTTCTGCTGCCTGAGTATCATCTATATTAAAAATTAAAATTGACTTCATTTGTTGTTCTTCTTCCACTTTGGATGGATATGTAAAAATTACTTTTTCATGTTCATTTTTAATTCTATAAAAGTCGCCTCTATCCCTTGCAATTCTCTTTTCAAAATATTCAAGTCCAATTTCTTTCTTTAATTTCTCTGGTATAAAAAATTCCTCAATTTTTAGCGCATTAGGGAAATTTTTTTCCGTAGTTCCACAAACAAAACAAACTTTTTTTTCTATACCTAAACTTTCAATTATTCCACTAATTCTTATGCCCATTCCTTTTCCTTCCTCCACATCAACCATTTCAAGAATTTTACTGATAAGATTTATAAAACTTTCTTTTGTTAAATAGTAATTCCCTCTTAATTTTTCAAGTATTTTTTCAAATTCAATTTTTACTTCCACCTCAGACGGACTCCATCCTGTTTCTTCAATAATTTTTTTTACAATATTTTTCCAATCATCTAATTTTCTTTTTCCATTTTTTATTACTTGAATACATTTTTTTATTTTATTTATGTTATCATCATTAAATTTATAAAAATCATCCTTAAAAAATCCTATGTTTTCATATTTTTCTCTTGTATATTCTGAAAATTTTTTTGTTGTCTCTCTATTAAATTTAATAAAATAAGGAGCGGTCAATATATTCATCAAAGATGTCCAGTCGTAAGTTTCTTCAAATTTTAAAAATTCAAATAAGGAAACAATAGAAGGTTCTTTAATAAGTGAATAACCTGGAATTATTTCCACAGGTATATCAAATCTTGAAAATATTCTTTTTATATGGTTTCTATACCTTAAAATATCAGGACAGGTAATTATAAAATCATTAAATGTTATATTTTCATTTTTTTTTAATTCTTCTTCTATTAAGTTTTTAATCCCCTTTATTTCTTCTTCTGCTGTTGGGAAGTTGAAACATTTTAATTCAGTATTATATGTGTTTCCACTTACTTCTTCTTTTTCCCAGTTTTCAATCGTATTAAGAAAATTCAGTGTGTCTTTAATTATTAATTCCTGAGTATCTGGCGAAAAAAAGTTAGGATTTAAATAAAAAATAAAGGTATTTTCACTATTTTTTATAAGAGAAGATACAAAACTCCTTTGATATACGGGAATTTCAAGAATATTTTCAAAAATAATGTTATTATATTCATTTTTTTTAAGTAGTTTTGAAGATTCTGAGTATATGTCTTCCATATCAATTAAATTATTCTTATTCAAATGTTCCTGATAAATTTCAAAAATATAAAGAGATTTTTCAATATTAATTTTACTTCTTTCAAATTTCCATGGATAATTCGTTACTATTTTTCCTATTTCTGATATTTCAAAATTATTTCCAAGTGATATTTTTAACTCTTTTATGAAGTTTGAAATAATTTTGGCAAACCATTCTTCAGGATAGAAAAACTGATCTTTCTCCTTTTTCATAATTTCAAGCAATATTAAATACTTTTCTATGTCTGATATTATTCTTTTGTTACTTTTTTCATCAATAATTTTTATAGCAAGTGATTTTAGTGTAAAGGTAAGTGGAAGTGAGAAATTTTTAAAAAATTTATAAAATTTTAATTTGAAATCTTGAACTTTACAAAAATTTGATGTAATATAAATAAAATTATTTTGAGAGCTTACTTCTTTGGTTTTTTCAATAAGAAATTCAGTTTTATTTTTTAAATTTAATGGAAGTAGAAAAAATTTTTTCATTTTTAGATTTTATAATTTTATTATAAAATTACAAAATAGTCAAGGAATTTATGAGATTTAAAAAATTATTAAGAAATTTTTTAAAACCATTTGAAAATGGCATAGTTGTTTATATTTTTCTTAAATTTCTTATTTTCTTTATTCAAATTATACCTGTCTTTCTTTTTGAAAGATTGATAATTATTATGGGAAATTTTGCTTTTTATACAATGAAAGGTCATAGAAAACTGGCTCTTAAAAATATGGATATTGCATTCGGAAATAAATATACAAAAGAAGAAAAAATAAAAATTTGTAAACAGATGTTTATAGAAATTATGAGTTTTTTAGAAATATTTCAATTATATAAATTTACTGCTGATCAATTAATAGCTAATACAGAAATCGTTGGTGAGGATATTTTAAAAGAAATTATGAAAGAAAAAAAAGGAATTATTGCAATCTCTCCACATATGGGAAACTTTCCTTTTGCTCTTCTTATTCTAAATAAAAAGGGATATCCTGTAAATGTGATTATTCAACGTTCAGTTAATGTTTATAGCGACATGGATTTACGAAAATTAAGGAAAAAGTTTAAAATTCCCTCAATTTCAAAAAAGGATTTAAAAGAAGCGATAAATGAGTCAATAAAATGGATCAAAAATAAAGGAATATTATGTATTTATCTTGACCAGCATTCCTCTAGTGGTATTGAGTGTGAATTTTTTGGAAAGAAGGTTTATGTTCCAACAGGAGCAGCAGTATTTGCAAGAAAATACAAAACAAAAGTAATTGGATTTTACACAATCAGAAAAGGATTTATGAAACATAAAATTTTTATTGAAGGGCCATATGAAATAAAAATAACTAAAAATATATCACAGGACATAAAAGAAAATACTCAATTTTTTATAAAAAGAGTGCAAGAATGGGTTGAAAAATATCCTGAACATTGGTCCAGTTGGTTAAATATTGGCAGATTCCCTGATTAAAAAGTAATCCTTTATTTTTTCAATTATCTCTTGTTTAAAACTTGATTTTTCAGTTTTATTAAAAATTTCTTCCACAAATTTTATGCTTTGTTGAGCATACTTTTCACCTATTTTTATACATTCTTTCACTTTTGAAAAGTTAAACCATTCTATATCAGGAAGTTCAATATTAATTGTAAAATCAGATAATAAACTTTCAAAAAGTCCTGAATAAATTGTTTTTATTTTTTCAAGATGAACAAATATATCAAATGTGTTTTTCGGTTTATATTTTTCAAATAGAGAATTATTTTCTATGCCTATTATTATTTCTCCTCCAAGAAGATAGTTAGCAACAACTGGAAGATTGCTTGTTACGCCTCCATCAACATATAAACAATTATTTATTTCTACAGGTGTTATTAATCCTGGAATAGCAGATGAAGCTATTAATGCCGGAATTATTTCCCCTTTATTAAAAATAATAGTTTTACCGGTCGTATATTCTGTTGCCACAATTCCAAGTGTTTTTTTTAAATTTTCAAAATAAAATTCACTCTTTATTATTTTTTTTGATTTTATTTTTCTTTTTATTTTTTCTGAATCGTAAAGACCAATTTTGAAACTATCAATTAAAAGTAAAGAAAAAGTTATTATATTTTTCCAGATGCTTTTAAAAGAGTTCGTCTCTTCTGTTTTTGAAAATATTTTTTCTATTTTTTTAAATTCTTTATTTGAAAAAACCTTAATCACAATTTCCTCTGTTTTTTCAGCATTTCCTACAAAACAATAAATTGTTCCAATAATTGCTCCCATACTTGTTCCAGTAATTATATCAAAAGTAAATCCTTCTTTTTCAAGAACTTTTAAAACACCAATTTGAGAAAAACTCTTTGCTCCTCCACCTGATAAAGCAATTCCCTTTTTCATTTTAAAAAAACTTATTTAATAAATTCATAAAAGTTGCTGTTATAACTCCTACTGTTAAATTATCATCAATTTTCAATGGTAGACATTCTATTATTGAAGAAATAACCACTCCAGACATAAGGACATAAAAAGGCAATTCAACAAATTTATAAATTAAGAGAGAGATTATAAAATTAAAAATCAAACCACCTATAAAACCTTCTAATGTTTTGCCAGGAAAAATTTTAATCTTACCATATTTACTTCCTATAATTCCACTTCCAGCATCTCCAAAGACAAGAAAAAATAAAGAAGAAATTGATATAGACCAATCGAAAAAAAGTAAAATTATAAAAGTTGAAATCATGAAATATGTATCTCCTGTTAATTTGCCGGGAGGAGTTTTAAAAATCTTCCCATATTTTTTTAATATATAATTCCATACCCCTGGATTTTTCCATCTTTCAAGTTCAAGAGCAAGTAATAATGTTAAAAAAAATGAACATATAATTAATGGAAAAAAAACAGAACCAGTAATTAAATAAACAACTGGAACTAAAGAGCCCATAAAAATTCTATAGATTTTTCTTCTCCAGATTACCATTTTTAATTTCTTTTTTATATCTTTTAATTTCCTGAATTACATCTTTATTAACAAGTGCACCAATTATTATCAGAATAAGAGTTGAGAAAAATAAGGATAAGAAATTATTTCTATAAAAAATCCCAAGAAATACAAAAAATGTCATAAGACATAAGATTAACACCCTTGGAGAACGTGGATTAATTTTTTGAGCAGCAAACCATAATATAATAACGAGTGGAAATAATTTAGGCATAAGATAAAGAATAACTCCTCCGCTTGTGGCAGCTCCTTTTCCACCTTTAAATTTTAAAAAAATAGAATAACAATGTCCAATGATTGCTGATGAACCAATAAGAGTAAGAAGGATGATATTTGCAATTCCATAATTTTTTGCAAGAACCATAGGAAAGACACCTTTAATGGTATCAGCAATCCAGACAATTATGCCCCATTTTTTACCAATAGATTTTGAAACATTTGCAGCACCTGGATTTCCGGTTCCAATTTTTCTTATATCTTTCCCTGTTAGAAAATATGTAAAAAGATATGCAAATGAAATACTTCCGCATATGTAACCAGTGATAAGAAAAGTAAATATCATTAATTTACATTTTACTCAATTTTTAATATAAGTCAAAAAATTACACGGTTAATTTAATAGGTTGCCCTTTTTGTTCGCTTTCGTGGGCTTTTATTGTTATTTCAAGTGTTTTTAAAGCATCATTGTAATCAGATTTTATATATTTAGGATTATTTTCTTTTACACTTTTTATAAATGCAAGGTCTTCTTCATACATCGGGTCTATATTTGATATGTACTGTTCTACTTTAATCCCTCTGTTAATTTCAATCGTATTTCTCTTAAATAAAAACAAAACATCTTTTCCAACAATTTCAATATCTATATCATAACCTTTTAAAAGCCATGTGCAGGTTAAATTACCAATAATTCCATTTTTAAATTTCATAATTAAGGTTAAAGCATCCTCTACATTGTATTCAGGATAAATTTTATTATTTATGCCTTCAAATTTATAGGTATAGATTTCTTCAACATCTCCACATATATATCTCATTAAATCAAGAGTATGTGTTGCCTGTTCAATTAATTGTCCACCTGACATTTCTTTTTTTATGAGCCAGAGTTTTTTTCCACCTGCAGGAACTTCTCCATAATATTTACCTCTTACAAGTCCTATTTTTTCTTTTTTTATCTCACTTTTTAATTGCTCAACTATGTCAAAGTATCTTAAAACATAACCAACTGAAGTTATTACATTTTTCTCTTTTATCTTTTCGTTAATCATTTTGGCTTTTTCTAAATCTAAATGAATTGGTTTTTCAATAAAAAATGGTATATTCCTTTCAATACACTCTTCTTCCTGTCCAGAATGAGCAAATGGAGGAATACATATATAACAGGCATCTAATTTTTCATTATCAAGCATTTTTCTAAAATCGGTATATGGATTTCCTCCATAAATTTCTGCACATTCTTTCGCAAAGTTCTCATTTAAATCACACATACTTACAAACTTAATTCCTTCTATCTTTGAAAGTCGCATCATATGTGCCTTTGCGATTCCTCCACAACCAATAAAACCAATTCTTATATCCATTTTATTCCTCCTTTAGTTTTTAAAGTTTTAATTATTATAATATAATTTTTTATGATATCATAAAATAATGGAAAATGTAATATGTGAAGTAATTAAAAATGAAAATTTGAACAAAGACCATCTATTACTTGAATTTGAAAATAATTTTAAAGAAGATTTTTATCCTGGGAACTTTGTTCACATAAAAATAGAAAAATGCTTTCTTAGAAGGCCTTTTTCAGTAGCAAGGTTTAATAAAAAATCAATTCAAATAATATATAAAGTCGTTGGAAAAGGAACAGAAATATTGAGCCAAAAAACAAAAGGAGAAAGCATTGATATAATTGGTCCTCTCGGTAATTCTTTCCCTATATATAAAAATAAAAAAATTTGTATTATAGGAGGAGGAACAGGAATTGCTCCATTAATTTTTTTGTCTGAGGAACTTAAAAAATTTAATAAAGAAATATTTTTCTTTTATGGAAGTAGAAACAGAAATTCAATATTTTTTAGTGTTCTGCCAGATGGAATTGATTATATTTTCTCAACAGATGATGGAAGTTTTGGAACGAAAGGCAATATTTTTGATATTTTTAAGAAATTTAATGGATTTGAGGTTATATATGGTTCAGGACCAGAAGAGTTGTTAAAGAAAATATCTAAATTTTCTAAAAAAGTACCTGTATATTTATCTCTTGAAAATTATATGGCTTGTGGTATGGGTTTATGTTATGGATGTGTAGTAAAAATAAGAGAAAAAGATAATTGGGAATATAAAAGAGTTTGTAAGGATGGTCCTGTTTTTCGCGCTGATAAAATAATATGGAGATGAAAAGTTTAAAAACAAAACTGGGAAAAATTGAACTTGCCACACCTATTATAATGACAAGTGGAACATTTGGATATGGAATTGAAAAAATAAATTTTATTGATTATGAAAAAATAGGTGCGTTCACAACTAAAACAATTACTTATAATCCATTAAGAGGGAATCCTCAACCGAGAATTTATGAGACAGAATATGGAATGATTAACAGAATTGGTTTACAGAACCCGGGAGTTTTTTATTTTGTTAAAAATGTGCTGCCAAAGATAAGAAAAAAATTTAAAAATATATTTGTCAGTATTGCTGGTAGAAATGAAAAAGAATTTATTGAAATTATTAAAATTATTAAAAAAGAAAAAATATCTGCTATAGAATTAAACCTTTCCTGTCCAAATATTGAAAAAAAACAGAGGATGTTTTCTCAGGATTCAGAGACAACTTATAAAATCATTAGTATAATTAAAAATGAAACAGATATTCCTCTTATAGCAAAATTGTCGCCCAATGTTACTGATATAAAGGAAATTGCGATTTCTGCTGAAAAGGCAGGAGCAGATATTATTTCTTTAATAAATACTGTAAAAGGTTTAAGTATTGATTTAAAAAGAATGAAAATTATAGATGGTGGATTATCAGGCCCTTGTATTAAACCCGTTGGGTTAAAGTGTGTTTATGATGTCTATAAAGTTGTTAAAATACCTATAATTGGGATTGGAGGAATTATAGAAGGAAAAGATGCTCTTGAATATATATTAGTTGGCGCTTCTGCAATTGGAATAGGAAGTGGATTGTTTTCTAATGCAAATATAATAAACGAAGTTTACAATTTTTTGGAAAATTATTTAAAAAAAAATAATCTTATGTTAGAAAATATAATAGGTTATTTAAATGAAAAAGATTGGCTTATTTAAAAGAATAATTTTATATCTTTTATGTTTTTTAATTTTTTTCAGGTTTATATTTGATGGAATGACCTATCCTATTTTTAATTATATTTTTACTCTTTCTGTTTTCATTTTATTTATTTTTTTAGTTCTGTTTAATTCAGAAAATATTGATTTTGGACTTTCTGAATTTTATTTTTTCCTTTTTTTTCTTTTTTCAATTTTTTCTTCCTTTTTTTCAAAGATTAAAGGAACAGGGGTAAGATACAATGCATATATTGGGTCATATCTTGTTTTGCTAATTACCCTTAAAAATATTTTTTCCGAAGAAAACAAAAAGATTTTTGTTAATACAATTTTAATTTCAATTTTTTTTATTACAATTTACGGAATATATCAGAGATTCTGGGGTTTGGAAGAAACAAGAAGATTTCTGATAGAAAATCAGCAGTTATTATTAAATCAGTATCCAAATATTGCAAAATATATTTCACCTACATTTTTCGATAGGATGATTAGCAACAGGATATTTTCAACATTCGTTTATCCCAATATTTATGCTGGTTTTCTCATTTCAATAATGCCATTTTTGTTTTTCCTTTTTTTGAAGTATTACAAAAAAATTTGGGGAATTTTTTGTTTATCTTTATTTTTTCTTTGTCTTTTTAATTTGATTTTAACAGAATCAATAGGAGGTATTTTAATTTTTATTTTTGTATTCCATATAATTTTTATTCATATTATATTTGGAGAGAAAAAATTAAGAAAAATTTTACCTTATTTGTTATCTTTGGAACTAATTCTTTTTTTATTAGGATATAAATTAAAAATTTTACCTCATATTCATTCTTTTGTTGATAGAGTTCAATATTGGAAAATTAGTATGAAAATATTTCCGAGCAGTCCTTTTTTAGGAATTGGACAGGAAAATTTTAAATATTATTTTCTAAAATTCAAAACTCCAAATGCTATGGAAGCAAAACATGCTCATAGTTTATTTTTTGAAACACTTATAGAAAATGGTTTAATAGGATTAATCCTACTTTTTGCTTTTTTTATTTTAACAATATTGAACATTTTAAAATCAAATAAGAACAAGATTTTAAATATAGGTATTTTTTATTCTTTACTTGCTTTTTTGTTACATAATTTAGTTGATTTTGATTTCTCTGATCCATCTATGGCCGTAATATTTTTTATCTTTGCATCATTTGTTGAAAACAAAAGAAGAACTTTTTCAGTTGGATTGACAAAAATTTTTCTTTGGGTTATTATAATTATTGTAGGTTTTTCAAGTATAAAATTGATTAAATTTGAAAATTCAGAAAGATATAGAAAGTATAGTGAAATTGAAAAAAAATTGGAAATAAGATTTTATTATCTTGACAAGGCAGAAAACTGGTATAATAAAAATTTTGAAGTTTTTTCAGATAGAGCAGATTTATATTTATCCTTATGGAAGTTAACAAGAGACAAAAAATACTTAGATATCTCAATTTTAAATTATAAAAAAGCTATAGATTTAAATCCCTATCTAATAAAAGGTTATAGAAAACTCGCTTATATATATGAAGAAATTGGAAATTATGAAATGGCAGAAAAGATGTATCTAAAACTTTTAGAAATATATCCAAATAAAAAATTATATAATCTTGATGTTGCAAGATTTTATAAAAAAATGGGAAATGATGATAAATTTGAATATTATTATCAAAAAAGTAAACAATTGTTTGGTATAAATATTGAAGAAGGCATTTTAATAGAAGAGATAGAAAAATGGATAAAATTGCAGAAATAGAAATACGAAAATACGAAAAACATCTTTATTTTAAGTTGTCTTCTGAATTAGATGTTAAAGTCAATGATTTTGTTTTGGTTGAATTTACTCATGAGACAGTAGATTATGGAAGGATTTATAAAATTTTAGATTCAAAAGGTGTTTTTTCTCCTGTGATTTCAGGTAAGGTTTTGAGAAAATTAAACAACCATGATTTTATTATCATTCAGGAAAATAATGAAAAGAAAAAAGAAGCATTTGATATCTGTCTTACAAAGATAAAAAATTATAACATGCCGATGCGACTTATAGAGGCTGATTTTTCCTATGACAGAACAAAGGTTACATTTTATTACTGGGCTGATAGAAGAATTGATTTTAGAAAACTTGTGAGAGACCTTGCAAAAATTTTCAATTGTAGAATTGAAATGAGGCAAATTGGTTTAAGGGATGAGGCAAAAATCAAAGGTGGCTATGGTATTTGTGGAAGAGAATTATGTTGTGCCACCTTTTTAAAAGAATTTGAATCGATTACTATAAGGATGGTTAAAAACCAAAAATTACCTCTTGATATGAATAAAATTACAGGGATGTGCGGAAGATTATTGTGCTGTTTAAGTTATGAAGATGAACTTTATACTAAAGAAAAGGCTGAAAAAAGATGAAGTTTTATATAACAACACCATTGTATTATGTGAATGCTGAACCACATATAGGTCATACTTATACAACAGTTGCTGCAGATTGTTTGGCGAGATTCTATAGAATGAAAGGGTATGATGTTTTTTTCTTAACAGGAACTGATGAACACGGACAGAAAATATATGAATCAGCAAAAAAAGAAGGTTTAGACCCTGGTGAACTTGCTGATAAGGTTTCTGAAGTTTTTAAAAACATGTGGAAAAAATTAAATATTTCTTATGATAGATTTATAAGAACTACAGAAGAAAAACATAAAGAAGTAGTGAAAAATGTTTTTAAAAAATTGCTTGAAAATGGAGACCTTTATAAAGGAGAATATAAGGGTTTTTATTGTGTC
Source organism: Candidatus Omnitrophota bacterium (assembly GCA_023818745.1). GTDB lineage: Bacteria > Ratteibacteria > UBA8468 > B48-G9 > JAFGKM01 > JAMWDI01. The sequence goes on along the minus strand of JAMWBY010000020.1, from coordinate 3,982 downwards.
TATTGTGAAAGTTATGTAAATATAGAAAAAGAGGGAGAAAATATATGTCCTGATTGTAAAAGGCCAGTAAAAGAGATTTCAGAGACATCTTACTTTTTTCGTCTTTCAAAGTATCAAAGACAACTTGAAAATTTAGTTGAAACCACAGAAATTGTTAAACCAGAATTTAGAAAAAATGAGGTTTTAAATTTTATCAAAAAAGGCCTAACTGATTTGAGTATAACAAGGAAGAATGTTGTATGGGGAATAGAATCTCCTACAGAAGAAAAATATACTATTTATGTATGGTTTGATGCTTTGTTAAATTATTTAAGTGGTATTGGTTATCTTTATAACAATGAATTATTTGAAAAGTACTGGTCTCCAGATGTTCAACTTATAGGAAAAGATATTATGAGGTTTCACCATATTATCTGGCCTGCTTTATTGTTTGCACTTGGTCTGCCACAACCAAAGATAATTTTTGCTCATGGTTGGTGGATATCAGGAAAGGAAAAAATTTCAAAATCAAAAGGGAATATTATAGACCCTAAATATTATATAGAAGAATATGGAGTGGACCCTTTCAGATTTTTTCTCCTAAGAGAGATTCCTTTTGGATTAGATGGAGAATTTTCTGAAGAAAATTTTAAAAAAAGATACAATAGTGACCTGGTAAACGATTTGGGTAATCTTTTAAATAGAACTCTAAACCTAATTGATAAGAAATTTAATGGATTTTTGCCTGATGTTAAATCTGATGAGAATATAATAAACTTTTGTGAAAATGTTTATGAAAATTATTCAGAAAGAATGAAAAAAATTTTACTTTCTGATGCTATTGAAGAAATATGGAAACTTGTTATATATTTAAACAAATATCTTGATGAAAAATCTCCATGGAGAGAAAATTCTGTAAAAGCAGAAGAAACAATCGTTTCAACATTCTATGGTTTGAGAAATCTTTTAATTTTTTTAAAGCCATTTATTCCAGAAACATCCGAAAAAATGATTGAAATGATGGGACTCGAAAAAAAGGAAATAGACAAATTTGAAAACTTTAGAATTATATATCCAGGAAGAATAAAAATTGGAAAGAGAGAAATATTATTTTATAGAAAAAAATGAAAGTAACATATAAAAGGATCCTTTTAAAACTTTCAGGTGAATCATTACAGGAAAATAGAGAAAGAGGGATTAGCACAAGTGCTTTAATTTCTATATCAAAAGAAATTAAAAGTATATATGATTTAGGTTGTGAAATTGCAATTGTTGTTGGCGGAGGGAATATATTTAGAGGGAGTGAAAGGAATAAAGATGTTATAGAATCAGTTACTGCTGATTATATGGGAATGCTTGCGACTGTAATAAATGGCCTTGCTTTACAAAATTCTCTTGAAAAAATTGGATTAGAAACACGAGTTCAGAGTTCATTTGAAATGAGACAATTCTGTGAACCATATATAAGAAGAAGAGCCATAAGACATCTTGAAAAGGGAAGGATAGTAATTTTTGTTGGAGGGACAGGGAACCCTTATTTTACAACAGATACAGCGGCTGCGTTAAGGGCAATTGAAATTAAATCTGAAGTAATTCTGAAGGCAACAAAAGTTGACGGTATTTATTCAGCAGACCCATTGAAATTTCCAGATGCTAAAAGATATGAAAAACTTACATATCTTGAAATTTTACAAAAACAACTAAAAATAATGGATAGTACTGCTATTTCATTATGCATGGAATATAAAATTCCGATAATTGTTTTCAATCTTTTTAAAAAAGGGAACCTTAAAAAAATAGTTCTTGGAAAAGGATTAAAAACAATTGTTGTTTAAAAGGAGGAATGAATGAGAAATAAGATTTATAAAGAAACTGAAGAAAAAATGAAATCTGTCATTGAACATTTTTCAAAAGAGATTGCAAAATTGAGAGCAGGAAGAGCATCTATATCTCTTCTTGAAGGAATAATGGTAGAATGTTATGGTTCAAAAATGCCCATAAACCAAGTGGCAACAATTACGATACCTCAAGCACAAATGATAGTTATTCAACCATGGGATAAAAACATCTATGGAAATATTTTGAAAGCAATACAAATGAGTAATATAGGAATTACACCAATTTCAGATGGAAATGTAATAAGAATACCAATTCCACCTTTAAGTGAAGAAAGAAGAAAAGAACTTGTAAAAATACTACATAAAATAGAAGAGGAAGCCAAAATTGAAATAAGAGAGATAAGAAGAAATGCTAATGAACAATTGAAAAAAGCAAAAGATGAAAAAAATATTTCTGAAGATGATATGTTCAAAGGTATGGAAGAGATTCAGAAAGTAACAGATAAATTTATTGAAGAGATTGAAAAGAGAATTAAGGACAAAGAAAAAGAAATTATGGAAGAATAAGATGAAAAATTTTGTTATAGCAATAGATGGTCCAGCGGGAAGTGGTAAAAGCACTATTTCAAGATTAGTTGCGAAGAAATTAAATTTTCTATATGTTGATACAGGTGCAATGTATAGAGCATTAACTTTAAAAGCAATGAAGAAGAATATTCCTTTCCAGAATAAAGAAAAGTTAATTGATATGGCAAAAAACACAGAAATTGAATTATATGATGAAGATGGAAAATTTAAAGTTATTATGGATGGAGAAGATGTTAGTGAAGAAATTAGAAAAGAAGAAGTTAGCAAAAATACATCCTATATTGCTTCAATACTGGAAATAAGAAAAATCTTATGGGAGATGCAAAGAAAATTTAGAGAAAAATATAATGTCGTTATGGAAGGTAGAGATATTGGTAGTAAAGTTTTTCCTGATGCACAAATTAAAATATATCTTGATGCTTCTATTGAAGAAAGGGTTAAAAGAAGATATTCGCAACTTAAAGAAATGGGAATTGAAGAAAGTATTGAAAAAATAAAAAAAGAAATGATGGAAAGAGACCAAAAAGATAAAAATAGAGAAATTGCTCCTCTAATTAAAGGAGATGATTATTATTATATAGATACAACAAATTTAACAATTGATGAGGTAGTTGAAACAGTGATAAGTATTTATAAAAATATAAAGGACAGACTTTAAAAACTTAATTTTTTTAAATTTTCCTTTGCAGGTAAGTAGTTTGGATTTTTAATTAAAATTGAGGTCCATATTTGCTTTGCTTTTTCATTATCGCCTTTTACCGCATAACAGATACCAATTTCATTTAAAATTTCAAAATCATCTGGTTTTAAGTTTAATAATTTCTTAAATAGATTTAAGGACTCTTCTACTTTGCCCAGTTCTCTTAATAAAATTCCAAGATTAAAAAGAGAATAAAAATCATCTTTATTTTTTAAAATTTTATATGCTTTTTGAAAGTTCTCTTTGCTTTTTGTCAAATCACCGATTGCTCTAAAAATTAATCCTTTTAAATAATAAGGATAAAAATCATCGGGAATAAGTTTACTCAATTTTTCAACTGCAACTGTAAATTTTTCAAAGTCCATTTTATATCTATAAATTTCTGCCAGAATGTAATATATCTTTGGATAATTTTCATTAATCTCAATACTTTTATTTAACAATTCAATCGCTTTTTTCTCATCTTTCTTTAAATAACATAACCATGCTAACTCTGTTAAAACTTCATAATTTTGAGGATTTATTTTTAAAATTTCGTTAAAAACATTCTCTGCTTCACTATACATTCCTTTGTTTAATAATGATAATCCATAAACGTAAAGAATTGATTCATTTTTTAAACCAATATATATTGCATTTTTTGCAAATTGATATGATTTTTCATAATCTCCATTTTTTAAGTAATAATAGGATAGATTTCCATAAAGCAAAGAAGGATAAAATGAGTATTCAATTGACTTTAAATAAAACTTTTCAGGGTATTTCCAATCATAATTTCTCAAAACAGTTCTTATTCCATAGAGAGAAAAAATTAAAATTATTAAAATCAATTTAAGTTTTTCCTTTTTTATTTTTTCAAGTCCAATAACAAAATAAA
>JAMWBY010000097.1 GCA_023818745.1 Candidatus Omnitrophota bacterium | reverse complement strand
CTTGATAAAGGATTAATTAAAGTGGATATGGACGCAGAGGAAATAAAGAAGGTATTTGAAGATAATGTTAGATATTTTTTACCTTATATTAAAGGAGTTAATAATCATATGGGGTCTTTGTTTACAGCAAATGAAGAAAAAATGAGGATTTTACTGGAAAGTATTAAAGAGAAAAATCTTTATTTTGTGGATAGTTTAACCAATCAGAAAAGTTGCGGATATAAAATTGCAAAAGAACTCGGGATAAAGACAGGTAAAAGGGATATTTTTCTTGATATTTCATCGGAACCAGAACAAATAAACAAAAAAATAGATCAGTTGCTAAAAATGGGAAAGGAAAATCAAGGAGTAATTGCAATTGGACATGCAAAATCAAATACAATAAAAGTTTTAAAAGAAAGGATATCCGATTTTGAAGCAAATGATATTGAAATAGTTCCTGTATCTACTTTACTTGAATAACTAAAAGATTAGGAGAAAAATATGATAGTTGTTGGGATAGAAACCTCCTGTGACGAAACAAGTATTGGAATAATTGATGATAAAAGGATAATTGTAAATATTGTTGCAACACAGGAAGACATTCATTCTGTCTATGGAGGAGTTGTTCCTGAGCTTGCAAGTAGAAGTCATTTACAGAGAATAGATAATCTTTTTAATTTGGCACTTAAAAGAAGTAAAATAAAAATAGAAGATATTGACTTAATAGGAGTAACTAATCAACCAGGCCTTAAAGGTTCTTTACTTGTTGGTGTATCTTTTGCATGTGGCCTTTCCTATAGATTAAAAAAACCAATTTATTTTATAAATCACTTAAATGCTCATCTTGCAGTTAATTTTTTAAATAAAGAAATTGAATTTCCTGCTATTGGACTTGTAATTTCAGGAGGACATACCTCTTTTTTTTATATTGAAAACTATATATCTTTTAAAAAAATAGGTAGAACTCTTGACGATGCATGTGGTGAAACATTTGATAAGGTTGGTAGAATTTTAGGGTTGCCTTTTCCTGGAGGACCTTATATTGAAAAAAACGCAGAAAAAGGTGATGAAAATAGTATAAAATTCCCAATCCCTATGCTTTCTTCAGATTCGCTTGATTTCAGTTTTAGTGGGCTTAAAACCGCGATTGTTTATTATGTTAGAAAATATGGCAAGAAAAATATTCATGATATATGTGCTTCTTTTCAAAAAGTAGTTGCTGACTTTATATGTAGAAAAATCAATATTGCTCTTAAAAGATATAAAGTTAATTCATTCCTTCTTGGAGGAGGAGTTTCCAGAAATATGTATTTACAGAAAAGAATAAAACAAGTTATTCCTGATAATATAAAAATATTCATTCCAGAGAAAAACTTATGTCTTGATAATGGGGTTATGGTTTCTGTTATGGCTTATTTTCTCTTTAAAAATAATATTTTACCTGATAAAAACATAATAAAGGTAATTCCAACTAAATAACTTATCTATTTTATAACATGATTTGTTTCGGAAATAGTTTTTTCTTCCAAATATTTCTGGATTGCAGAAAGATGTTCTGAATATGTTTTTGAGAAATAGTTTGTTCCGTCTCCCCTTGAAAGAAAAAACATATAATCTGTCTTTGCAGGATTTAAAGCAGCGATTAAAGAGTCCTTGCCAGGATTACAAATTGGAGTAGGAGGAATTCCTTTATGAATATATGTGTTATAGGGTGATTTTATTTTTAGGTCAGAATTAGTCAATCGTTTTTTTCTATAACCGAGAGCATATTCTACAGTTGCACAACTTGCAATGGGAATATTTTTACTTAATCTTTTATATATAATTCCAGCAATAATCTTTCTCTCTGAAGTTAAACTTGCTTCTTTTTCAACTATTGATGCTATTGTTACTATTTTTTTTACCTCTTCCCAATTTTTTTGAGTTATCTCTTCATCATAAATCTGTTCAAATACATTTTTGAAGTTTTTCCACATTTTCTGAGTTATTCCTTCAATTGAAATATTATAGGGGAAATAATAAGTGTCTGGAAAAAGGAAACCTTCAAGTTTATTTTCTTTAGCATATTCAATGAATTCATCTTTGTTTTTTATAAGATTTGCCCTCAATAGAATTTCAGATATATCATAAATATTGGAACCTTCAGGAATTACTATTTTGACAACCGCAATCTCACCTTTAACAAGTTTTTCAATTACTTTTTTTAAAGGAGTTCTGCCTGAAAATTCATATATTCCTGATTTTAATTTTTTCTGAATGTTATATCTATTTGTCCAATACAAAAACCATTTTAGATTTTTTATAACACCTGCTTGTTTCAAAATCTTTCCTATTTCATATGCTGTCTTATTTTCAGGTATTTCTACAAGTTTTTTGGGAACATATGGAGGAAGAGTAATTATTTTTATAATAAGAAAACCACCGATGAAAATTCCAAATATCCAGAAATATAATTTAATTTTTTTGTTCATTTTTTAAGATAACTTCTCTTAATAATTCAAATCCCTTATAAACAGCCCTTTCCCTTATAGTATTTCTATCTCCTGAAAAGATAAATTTTTTCGCATATAAATTTTTTTTATAACAGATGCCAATCCAGACAAGCCCAACTGGTTTTTCAGGACTTCCTCCAGTTGGTCCAGCAATTCCAGTAAAACTCAAAGAGATGTCTGCTTTCCCATATTTTTTTGCATTTTTTGCCATATAGAGTGCTACCTGTTCACTTACAGCTCCATATTTTTTTAAAACTGTCTTTGGAACTTTTAAAATTTTCTTCTTCAGTAAATTGCTATATGTTATAAATCCACCTACAAAATATTCAGAACTTCCGGGAATATCTGTTATAAGTTTACATGCAAGTCCACCAGAACATGATTCTGCAATTGCAAGGCGTAATTTTTTTTCTTTTAAGATTTTACCTATTATTTCGGGTATTGAAGGAACATCTACTCCAAGATAATTTATTCCAAATCTGTTTTTTATAATATTTTCAACTTCTAAAAAAATGTTCTTTTGATTTTCCGGTAATGTTAAAACAAGTTCAATTAAATTTGGATGTGCAAGTATTGTAAAGTTTTCTTTAAATTGATTTATTAAATCGGTCAATTTTGTCTCAACCTCTGATTCAGGAATACCGATAATAGAATAAATTTTTGTGATTAAACTTGTATGTTTTAATTTTTTCTCTATAAATTTCAAACTTTCTTCAAGCATAGGTTTTAACTCATTTGGTGGTCCAGGTAAAATTAAAATTGTTTTATTGTTTTCTTCTATAAGCATTCCAACCGCAGTTCCATTTTTATTTTCTATAATTTTACTTCCTTCAATTAAAAATGCTTGTTTTTTATTTATTTCAGGTGCTTCTATGTTCCTTTTTCTAAATTTTTCTTTTATATCATTCCATATACCTTCATGAAAGATAAGTTTTCTGTTAAGAGTTTCTGCAATGCTTTCTCTTGTTAAATCATCAAATGTAGGACCAAGTCCTCCTGTGATAATTATTAAATCAGATTTTTTTAGTGAATTTAAAAATGATTCTTTTATTTCTTCCTTATCATCTCCAACTATAACAGATTTTGCAATTTTAAATCCTTTAGTGATTAGAATTTTAGAAATTAAATTCAAATTTGTATTTAATTTATTGAAAAGTAATTCTGAACCAATATTTATAACCTCTATCCTCATTTTTTATAGATATTCTCTATTTATTTCGGAAAAGTCTAAAAGATTAAAAATTCTTACAGTTTTTTCACAAAGGTCTAATTGGGCACAAGTTGGTATTTTTTCTTTCGGTAAGGATGGACTTCCAGGATTTAGAATTATAATTTCATCAATTTTTTTAAGAATAGGGATATGGGTATGACCTGAAATTAAAATATTTATTTTCCATTTTTTACCAATAGATATCCACTCCTCTTTTGTAAAAATATGTCCGTGTGAAGCAAGGACTCTTAAATTATTT
>JAMWBY010000019.1 GCA_023818745.1 Candidatus Omnitrophota bacterium | reverse complement strand
AAAAAATGGAAAAAATATTAAATAAACTTCTTGAAGGTAAAAATTTAACAATAGAAGAGACATATAATGTTTTTAAAAATATCATGGAAGGAAAAATTTCCCCTGTAAAGACATCTGCATTTTTAACATTATTAAAAGTTAAAAAAGAAAATTCAGATGAAATAACAGGAGCAGTAAAGTTATTACGAGACAAAATGTTAAAAATAAAAGTAAACAAGAAAAAAATAGGTGATACTTGTGGCACAGGAGGCGATTATTCTGGAACATTTAATATTTCTACTACTTGTGCAATAATTGCCTCTTGTTTAGGTCTTACAATAGCAAAACATGGCAATAGGTCTATTACAAGTTTGTGTGGCAGTGCAGATGTTTTAGAACACCTTGGATATAAAATAGATGTTGAACCTGAAAAAACAAAAAAAATTCTTGAAAAATTTAATTTTGCTTTTTTATTTGCTCCTATATACCACAAGGCAATGAAAAATGTAGCAGAGATAAGAAAAGAACTTGGATTTAGAACAATTTTTAATATTATAGGACCATTATGTAATCCTGCTTTGGCTAATTATCAAATTATGGGAGTTAATGATTATTTTCTTTTAAAAATTATTCCATCTGTTTTCAAAAATCTTGGTATAAAAGGATATGTTTTTCATTCTGAAGATGGACTTGATGAGATAACTCTTACTGGAAAAACATATATAGTTGAGATTGACAGAGAAATTAAAGAATTTGAAATTTATCCAGAGGACTTTGGAATAAAAAGATGTAAACTTGATGATATAAAAGGAGGGAATTTAAAAGAAAATGCTAAAATATTAATTGATATACTGAAAGGCAAAGAAAAAGGTCCTAAAAGAGATATTGTATCTTTAAATACATCTTTTCTTCTTAAAACTTGTGGGATTGTTAAAAAAATAGAAGAAGGAATAAAATTATGTGAAGAAACATTAGAAAATGGTATACCTTATAAAAAATTTAATAAAATAGTTGAATTTTTAAACAAATGAAAAAAATTATACTTATTCTGTTTGTCTTTTTAAATCTTTTATTCTGTGAAGATAATGTGGATATAAATTTAAAACAGCAATTAATTATTGATTTATTTAATTATCCGAAATTAACTGAATCACAGGTAGATTTACTTTATCTTACTGCTGATAACTACTGGCATACTGGAGAATATAATAAAATCTTTCCTGTTTTTTATTTGATAACAAGAATTTTGCCTAATGATATAAATGCTTATGTATTAGGTGGTTGGTTTCTTATAAATGGCATTGCTCCAAAATATCAAGGTAAGAAAAAAGAATTGATTAAAAATTTTGCAGTTGAATTTATGAAGGAAGGAATTAAAAACAATCCATATGATTACAGATTATACTGGGAACTTGCATGGTTTTATTACAATGAAAAAAAATATAATGATGCTCTTCAATATTTAGAAATAGCAGAAAAATATGAACATCCTTTTTATATTGAAAATTTAAAAGCGATTGTATTTATGAGAACAAACGAAATAGAAAAAGCAATAAAAGAATGGGAAAAAATTAGGGAAAAGTATCCTGAAAGGAAAGAAATAGCAGAAAAATTTATAAAAAAATTAAAAGGTGAATAACATTGAATATACTTGAAGAAATAATTGAAACAAAAAAAGAGATTATAAAAAAGAAAAAAAGAAAATTCCCATTGGAGGAATTTAAAAAACAGATTGCTTTTAATGAGAAAAAATATAGTATTTATGAAAAATTGAAAAATAATTTTGGTATTATAGGAGAAATTAAAAGAGGTTCCCCTTCTGCAGGAATTATTGATAAAAATATTAATTTTAAGAAAGTTGCAAAAATCTATGAAATTTGTGGAATAAGTGGAATATCTGTCTTAACATGTGAACCATATTTTTATGGTTCAATAGATGATTTAAAAATTGTAAAAGAAACTGTAAAATTACCTGTCCTTATGAAAGATTTTATTATAGATGAATATCAAATTTATGAAGGGAAATTTTTTGGTGCAGATTTCATACTTCTAATAACAAGAATTCTTGATAATGAAAAAATAAAAAATTTTATAAAACTTTGTGAAGAATTGAATCTTGAAATTCTTATTGAAGTTCATAATTATGCTGATTTAAAAAGAATTTTTGAACTTGTTGAAAACTGGGAGAATAAAATGCTTGGTATCAACAATAGAGATTTAGATACACTTGAAGTAAATATAAAAAACACCATAAATTTGATTAAATTTATAGAGATTGATAAAATAATTGTTATTAGTGAAAGCGGGATAAAGAAAAAGGAAGATGTGGAAATTTTGAAAAATTGTGGAGTAAGAGGTATTCTCATTGGTGAGGGATTTTTGAAAAGTAAAAATTTAAAAGAAAAAATTGAAGAATTAAAAAATTAAAAAGGAGGAAAATAATGGAAGAAAATAAAATTTATTTATCAGAAAAAGAAATGCCTCAGGCATGGTATAATATCCTTCCTGATTTGCCAGAACCACTACCACCTGTAATTCATCCAAAAACAAAACAACCTGTAAAACCAGAGGATTTAGCACCAATTTTTCCTATGTCTCTTATAATGCAGGAATTTGCACCTGAAAGATGGATAGAAATTCCTGATGAAGTATTGAGAGCATATAAAATTTATAGACCAACACCTCTACATAGAGCAAGAAATCTTGAAAAAGCATTAAAAACAAAAGCAAGAATTTACTTCAAAAATGAATCTATTTCTCCTCCTGGTTCTCACAAACCAAATACAGCAATTGCACAGGCATATTATAATAAAATAGAAGGAGTAAAACGGCTAACAACAGAAACAGGTGCAGGTCAATGGGGAAGTGCACTTGCTTTTGCATGTAAACTTTTTGACCTTGAATGTGTAATTTTTATGGTTAAAGTTTCATATAATCAAAAACCTTATAGAAGATTACTTGCTCAATCATGGGGTGCAACTATGTATCCCTCTCCTTCTGATAAGACAGAATTCGGTAGAAAAATACTAGAAAATGACCCTAATTCTCCAGGAAGTTTAGGAATAGCAATATCAGAAGCAATTGAAACTGCAGTAAAAAGCGAAGATACAAAATATTCACTTGGAAGCGTTTTAAATCATGTATTACTTCATCAAACAATTGTGGGACTTGAAACAAAAAAACAACTTGAAATGATTGGAGAAAAGCCAAATGTTTTAATAGGATGCGTAGGAGGTGGAAGTAATTTTGGCGGATTTATTATTCCTTTTGTTCCTAATAAATTAAAAGGAGAAAATATAAGATTTGTTGCAGTAGAACCAAAGGCATGTCCAACTTTAACAAAAGGCCTTTATAGATATGATTTTGGAGATACTGCCTGTACAACTCCTTTACTTAAAATGTATACTCTTGGACATAGTTTTGTTCCACCAGGAATACATGCTGGTGGATTAAGATATCATGGAGATGCTCCATTGTTATGTCATTTATATAAACTTGGTCTTGTTGAAGCGAAGGCATACCATCAAACAGAGTGCTTCAAAGCAGGAGTTCTTTTTGCTCAAACCGAAGGATTTTTACCTGCTCCTGAAACAACTCATGCAATAAAAGCAGTAATTGATGAGGCAAAAGATGCGCCAGAAGGTAAAGTAATTGTTTATAATCATTCAGGACATGGACATTTTGACCTTTCTGCCTATGAAGCATTTTTTGAAGGTAAACTTGAAGATTTTGATTATCCTGATGAAAAAGTAAAAGAAGCATTGAAAGATTTACCTGAGATTGAATGACTGAAATTAAAATCTGTGGCTTAAAAAGAAAAAAAGATATAAATGATGTTATAAATATTGGAATAAGATGGATTGGTCTTAATTTTTATGAAAAAAGTCCAAGATTTGTAAGTGAAAAGGAGGCAAAGATATTATTAAAAGATATTCCCAAAGAGATAAAAAAAATTGGTGTATTTGTTAACCCTGATGAAAAAAAATTAATTGAAACGATAAAAAAACTTCAGATTGATGGAATACAACTACATGGAGATGAACCCCCTGCTCTTTTAAAAAAAATAAAAAAACTATTTCCTGACAAAATTATTATCAAAGCAATAAGAGTAAAAAATAAGGAGGAAATTATAAAAAAAATTAAACATTATAGAATTGCAGACTACTTTTTGCTTGATAGATATGAAGAAAAAGTTTATGGTGGAACAGGAAAAACTATTGATGAAGAAGAAATAGAAAAGGAGAAACTTCCCTGGAATAAAATTTTTATTGCTGGTGGAATAAAACCGGAAAATGTAAAAGATATTGTAAAAAAATATAGACCATTTGGAATAGATGTTGCTTCTGGAGTTGAAATTGCTCCTGGAATAAAAGATATTGATAAAATAAAAAAATTAATTGAAGAGGTTAAGAATGTTACCTAATAAAAAAGGGAAATTTGGTATTTTTGGTGGGAAATTTGCACCTGAAACATTAATTGAACCACTTGAAGAACTTGAAAATAGTTATAAAAAAATATCAAAAACAAAAGAATTTCGAAAAAAACTTAATTATTTGTTAAATGAGTATGCTGGAAGACCAACACCTTTATACTATGCAGAAAATTTCAGTAAATATGTGGGTTTTAAAGTTTATTTAAAAAGAGAAGATTTAGCATTTACAGGCGCTCATAAAATAAATAATACTCTCGGTCAGGTTCTTCTTGCAAAAATGATGGAGAAAAAAAGAATAATTGCAGAAACAGGAGCAGGTCAACATGGAGTAGCAACTGCAACTTCTTGTGCTTTGTTAAATATGGAATGCGTTATTTATATGGGAGAAATTGATGTAGAAAGACAAAAGTTAAATGTTTACAGAATGAAATTACTCGGAGCAAAAATTATATCAGTAAGTTCTGGTAGTAAAACACTGAAAGATGCTATAAATGAAGCAATGAGGGACTGGATAACAAATTTCAAAACAACTCATTATGTAATTGGCTCAGTAGTTGGTCCTCACCCATATCCTATGATTGTCAGGAATTTTCAGTCAATTATAGGAAAAGAGACAAAAAAACAGATTATGAAAAAAGAAAAAAAATTGCCTGATTATCTAATTGCATGTGTTGGAGGGGGAAGCAATAGTATCGGTTTATTCTATCCTTTTTATAAAAACAAAGAGGTTAAATTCATTGGAGTTGAAGGTGGAGGTCTTGGAATAAATACAGATAAACATTCTGCAACTCTTTCAAAAGGAGAAAAAGGAATTTTACATGGAAGTTTTTCCTATATTTTACAAGACAATTATGGACAGATAAAAGAAACTCATTCTATTTCAGCAGGTCTTGATTATCCAGGAGTTGGACCTGAACATGCGTTTTATAAGGAAACAAAAAGGGCTGAATATTTTGCTGTTGATGATAAAACTGCTTTGAAAGGATTTCACATTTTAAGTGAACTTGAAGGTATAATTCCTGCATTAGAATCATCTCATGCGATTGGATGGTTGATAGAAAATAAAGAAAGATTTAAAAAGGATGATATAGTTGTTGTGTGTCTCTCAGGTAGAGGCGATAAAGATGTAATGGAAGTCGCAAAAATAGAAGGAGAAATATGACAGAAATTGAAAAAAAGTTTAAAGAATTGAAAAAGAAAAAAGAAAAAGCACTAATCCTTTATTTTACCGCTGGATTCCCTTCTTTTAATAGTTCAATTGATATAATTAAGAAAAGTGTTGAAAAAGGAGCAGATATAATTGAAATAGGAATACCTTTCTCTGACCCTATTGCTGATGGACCTATAATTCAATATACTTCAACTAAAGCACTGGAAAATGGAATAAATACTGACAAATGTTTCCAAATGGCTGAAATATTAAAAAATGAGATAAATGTGCCTTATTTATTTATGACATACTTTAATCCTGTTTATAAATATGGAATAGAAAAATTTGCTAACAGATGTGTTGAATGTGGTGCTTCTGGGCTTATAATTCCTGACTTACCTTTTGAGGAAAGTGAAAATCTAAGAAAAATTGTAAAAGAAAGAAATATGAATTTAATTTATTTTTTAACTCCATATACCACAGAAAAAAGGGTAAAAAAAATTATAAAAAAGGCAAATGGCTTCATATATTTTATAAGTATTGCTGGTGTAACAGGACCCAGAGAAAATTTAAATTCAGAAGTAATTGACAAATTAAAAAAAATAAAAGAAATCACTGAAATACCTGTTGCTCTTGGATTTGGGATTTCAACTAAAGAGCAAATAAACAAGGTTAGAGAATATATAGAAGGTATTATAATCGGCAGTTTCTTTTTACAAAAAATAATAGATGGTAAAATTGAAGAAGTTGAAAAATTGATAAAAGAATTTAAAGAAAATTTAAAATATTAAAATTTATTTCGCATGGCACTCCTCTATAAAAAAATTAAGAAATTTGAAAATTGAATCTATAAAATGTAAAATTAAATTTAAGAAATAGAAAGGGAAACAAAAAATGAGAAAAATATTGAAATTGATTAGAAAAGTTATGATACTGCTTATTATATTAGGAATTATAGGAAGTGGATTGTTTTACTATAACAAATATAGAAAAGAAAAAGAAAGAAGATTAGCAGAAGAGGAAAAAAAGAGACAAGAGGAAATTGAAAAAGAGAAAAAAAGAAAATTGATTGAAGAGAAGAAAAAGTTGTTTGAAAAATATATAAGTGAAATTGAAAAATATTATAAAGAAGAAAAAAATTATAAAAAAGTTGAAGAGTTAGCAAAAGAAGCGATTGCTATTGCTAAACAATACAATTTTCCATCTGATAGAATATATAAAATTTTACATCAAATTGAAGTAGACAGATATCTTATAAAACTTGAACAACTTCAGAAAGAAAACCAGGATATTTATAAGTTTTTTTATGTAAGAAGTGAATTACAAAAAATCCCGTCATTAAAAGAAATTTATGAATTAAAAAACAATATAATTAATCAAACATACGAAAATGAATATAAAGTTAAACTTATATCTGCTAAAAAGGCACTTGATAATCTTGCAGAAGGAGACCAACCAACTTATAACTATTTTTTGAGTAAGAAATTATATTATGAAGCAAGAAATTTAAGAGCGATAAAAAATATTAAAAAAGATAAAATGGAAGAAGAAATTGAGAAACTCCAAAATGAGTTATATTTTGCTTCTAAACATCTTTTTAAAAATACAATTCCTACTTCTATTTATTATTAAAAATGAGTAAGAATATAATAAACATTGGAGTTATTGGATGTGGGACTGTTGGTTCAAGTTTTATTAAAAATTTAATTACAAAAAAGAAAATAATTAAAAGAAAAACAGGAATTGAAATAAATATATCAAAAGTTTTTGATAAAGATAAAAATAAACTTGCTCAATTTAAAAAACTATCTGTCAATTCTGCAAACGAAATAATCAAAAATAGAGACATTGATATTATTGTTGAACTTATAGGTGGAATTGATTATGCTTATGAACTAATATTAAAAGCAATTGAAAAAGGCAAATCTATTGTTACAGCAAATAAAGCACTTATTTCAAAATATGGAGAGATAATTTTTAAAAAAGCAAGCGAGAAAAATGTATATATTGGTTTTGAAGCCAGTGTTGCTGGTGCAATTCCAATTATAAAGTCATTAAAAGAAAGTTTTATAGGAAATAAGATTACAAAAATACTCGGAATATTAAATGGAACAACAAATTTTATTCTTTCAGAAATGTATTATAATGGAACTTCTTTCAATGATGCCCTTTCTACTGCAAAAAAACTTGGATATGCAGAAGCAAATCCTATCCTTGATATAACAGGAAATGATACTGCTCATAAAATTTTAATTCTTTCATATATTTCTTCTGGGAAACTTTTTTCTATTGATGAAATTTCAGTTGAAGGAATATATGGAATAGAACCAATTGATATAAATTTTGCCAATGAACTCGGATATAGAATTAAATTACTTGGAATTAGTAAAAAAGAAAACAATCAAATAGAAATAAGAGTCCATCCTGTTCTTCTGCCAAAATCCCATATTTTATCACTTGTTGAAGGAATAAACAACGCAGTTTATGTTGAAGGTGATATGATAGGAAAGTCATTATTTTATGGAGAAGGAGCAGGAGGTGATGCTGCAAGTAGTTCTGTAATAAGTGATGTCATTGATATAAGTAAAAAAATTATTTCAAAACAATTCATTGAAGAAAATTTTATTTCTGAAAATAATTTGAATTTAAAACCATTTGATGAAATTGAAACAAAATATTATTTCAGATTTACTGCGATTGATAAACCAGGGGTGCTAGCCAAAATATCAAAAATTCTCGGAGATAATAATATAAGCATTTTATCTGTTATTCAGAAACAAGATAATCCTAAACAGGCAGTCCCAATTATTATGTTGACTCATAAAGCAAAAGAAAGGAATGTTAAAAAAGCAATTAAAATGATAGATAAACTTGAAGTTATCAAAAAACCAACAATTATTATTCGTTTGGAAGAAAACCTTATGTAATTTAATATTAAATCTTTAAAAATATAAATCTTAAAATAAAGGCAATAGCGACAATTATAACTACTGGATTTAATTCTTTATATCTTCCTGTAAAAAGTTTTAAAAAGAAATAAGATACAAAACCAAAAGCAATACCTTCTCCTATATTATATGTAAATGGAATGCCAATAAAAGACAAAAATGCTGGTATTGATTCAGTTGGGTCATCCCATTTAATTTTTTTAACTGTCGGAATAATTAAACTACCTACAATTATTAAAGCAGGTGCTGTAACTGGATAAAGTGTTATTCCAGAAGTATTTTGAATTCCTGTTCCAATCATCTTTACAAATGGATAAAAGAAAATAGAAAGTAAAAATAAAATACCTGTTATAACTGAAGCAAAGCCAGTTCTACCTCCCACAGATATTCCAGATGCACTTTCAATGTAACTGGTAACTGTACTTGTTCCAAGAATTGCTCCTACTACTGTTCCTATTGCATCTGAAAGTAAAACTCTTTCTACTTTTGGAAACTTACCATTTTTTATAAATCCACCTGCTTCTCCTACTCCTATTGCTGTGCCAACTGTATCAAATAAATCCATAAAAAGAAATACAAAAATAACTGTAAATATTCCACTTTTTAAAGCACCTACTACATCAAGTTTTAAAAATGTAGGAGAAATTGGTGGAACTTTTCCTATAATTCCTTCATATTTAATAACTCCCATAAATATCCCAATTGTTGCTGTTATTATCATACCTATAAGAATATTTCCTTTAACACGCAATCCCATTAAAGTTGAAATTATAATTAAACCAATTATTGATAAAATTACTTCTTTCTGGAATAAATTTCCGATTGTTAAAATCACCCCACCCTTTTGAACAATACCACTTTGAATCATTCCTATAAATGTAATAAAAAGACCAATCCCTCCTGCTATCCCTGCTTGTAAAGATGAAGGAACACTTTCTACAAGTTTTTCTCTTACTCTCCAGATTGAAAGTATTATAAATAAAACACCTGAAATAAAAACTGCTCCAAGAACATTTTGCCAAGCAATTCCCATTCCAAGTATAACAGTAAAAACAAAATAAAAATTTTCACCCATCCCAGGAGCAAGAGCAATTGGATAATTGGCATAAAGACCCATAATTAAAGTTGCTATTGCTGAAGAAAGACAGGTTGCTATCATAACTGCACCAAAATCCATCCCTCCTTGTGATAAAACAGCAGGTTGAACAAAAATTATATACGCCATAGTAATAAATGTTGTAATTCCTGCTATTATTTCTGTTTTTATATCCGTTCCTTTTTCTTTAAACTGGAAATATTTTGATAACATTTTGTCTCACTAAATTAAATTTACCACTTCTCCCAATGTAACACTTCTTTTAATTCTCTTTTTTTTGGTTTTGGCTCTTCGTCTGGATAACCTATTGAAATTAAACTTATTAACTTATACCCAACTGGAACATCTAAAATTTCTCTAATCTTTTCTGCATATATCTTTTTATCACCTGCAACCCAACAACTTCCTAAACCAAATGCTTTTGCTGCTAATAAAATATATGTTGTAGCAGATGAGCCATCTTCAAGATAATATTTTGTATCTTTACAAAAGACTGCTACACAGATAGGTGCATCTTTTATAAATTTTCCATGATCAGTTATATCAGCAATTTTTTCCCTCATTTTCTTATCTGTAATAACTATAAATTCCCACGGTTGAATATTTATCGCGGTTGGAGCAAATCTTGCACAGTCAATAATTTTTTCAACAATATCTCTTGGAACCTCTTTTTTTTGATATCTTCTTATACTTCTTCTTTCTTTCAATATTTCTAAAGCGTCCATATTCCCCTCCCCTTTTATAAATTAAGTTAACAAAACTTTGTCTGTTATTTATATCCCTCATTTTATCTTCCCAAAATTATTAATTTCTTTATTGTGGTTTCCTATTTTCCCAGAATACGCATCTTTATACTTTACTGGTAGTTTCATATAATCTAATTCATAAAAACTTTCATAAAAAGCAATAATTTTTAAACCTTATTTTTCATCAATTTCTGGTTTTAAATCGTTCTTTATACATCATTTTCATAGCACAAAGCAGGTTATCTTTATCTTTTTGGTTCTATTTTCAACAAGTATTTTAACCCTATCTATTTATTATACCACATCTAATTATTCCTAATCTTAATTTATCCCTCCGGTCTCATTTCTTTTTTAAATATACTATAAGTTCTTTCTGCAAGTTCAGATATTTTTACTTTACTAAAACCAGAAACACTTGTCTCTAAAGTATCATTTAATGGTTCTATCCATCTATCAGGTATATTTTTTCTGCCTAAAATTATCCCCATAATTGAACCAACTGTTGCACCATTACAATCTGTATCAAATCCAATCTCAACTGCTTTACAAATTGAATCTCCAAAATCACCATTTCCCCATAAAAGACCTATTGAAACTATTTGAGCATTACTTATCGCATGACACCAATGATGTGGATTTTTTTCGTCCCATTTTTGATGAATTATTTCTGAAACTTGTTGATAAGAAAGACCTTTTTTTCTATAATCAATAATCTCTTTTATTGCATGTGCTAATCTTGACCTTTGAGGTATATAATTAAGTCCATATTCAACAATTTTCAAAACATCTGTTTCAAAAAAAGCAATAGAAATCATGCTTGTTATAAATATTGCTCCATAAACACCATTTTTAATATGAGTAACTGAAGCATCCTTATAAGCAAGTTCAATTCCTTTTTTTACATTTCCAGGTGTTATATACCCATAAAAATCAGTTCTTATCTGCGCACCAATCCATTCTCTATAAGGATTTATATAAAAAGCAGACCTTTCAGGAGATATAAGATTTATCAAATTTCTATAAACAACCCTTTCTGCTGTACATGCTTTTAAAATAGGAATCTTGTCAAGAAAATTTTTAGCAAAATCAAATTGAGTAAAATTATATCCATATTTTTCCAAGAGAGTCAAAGCAAGAACTGTATAATTTAAATCATCATCTTCAACCATGTTTTTAATTTTGTTTATACATAAATCTTGTCTCACATTATAATTTTCAAAAATTTTTAAATCACGATTATTACTACTTACATAATATTTTAAAGGAAACTGACCTACTTCTTTTAAAAAACTTCTTATTTTTTCTTTGCTCCACCCTTCAAATATTTTTCCCAACAAACATCCCGAACATCTACCAAACCATCCTCCATAAATTTTCTCTTTAATTTCTTTTTTTGAAAGTTTTATCCTTGGTTCATAAAATTTATTCCCCCATTCTTTTCTAATCTCATCTAAATAAACTGGCTCAAAATAATTATAATCTTTTCTTAAAGGTAAATTCTGTACTTTTTTAAATAATGAAGAAATTTTATCCTGAAATAAAATCGAATCCTTATTTTTAATAATTTTTCTTAATATTTCAAACTCGTGCTCAACTTCACTTATATCCTTCCCCTCATCAATAAGTTGTTGTTTTTCAATCTCTATATCTTTTTCTGTAAAATACAACCAATTTATCTTAAAAAACATTTTTAAAAGTTTAATATACTACAGGACTATTTGTCTCAGCAGATTTATATATTCCTTCTATAATTTTTACCACACTTATTATTTCTTCTTTTTTTGTAATTGGTTCTCTTTCCCCTTTTATACATTCAATAAAATGCTTTACTTCATCAAAATAAGCATCTACTTTTGGAATTTCAGGAATTATATCACTTATCACTCCATTTGTTTCAGTATATATTCTAACAGGATTTTGTGAATCAATAGGGTCTGGTAATTGAGCACCTGCTTTTGTTCCAAATAAACTACATTTAAGTCCAACTTCAGAATTTCCAGCCCAACTTGCTTCAATAAATAAAACTGCTCCATTTGAAAATTTAACAAAACCACTTGCTAAATCCTCAACCTCCATTTTTCCTATTGGTTTATCACCTTTTCTTGTATCAATTGGAGGCCAACCACCATCAGTTGCTTTATCTTTAAATTTCTCAAAAGTTGCTCCAAAAACAATTTTTGGGTCTGTTAAATTAGCAATATACAAAACCATATCTATCATATGAACTCCGATATCCATCATTGGTCCACCACCAGCAAGTTTTTTACTTGTAAACCATGTTCCAAGACCAGGAATACCTCTCCTTCTTAAATAACTTGCTTTTAAATAATAGATTTCTCCAAAGAAACCATCATTAACAAGTTTTTTTAAAACAATTGTTTCTCCAAGAAATCTTCTTGGAAAGGCCCCCATAAAAACTCTTTTAGTTTTGTCTACTGTCTTAAAAACCTCTTCTGCTTCTTCAACTGTTAAACAAATTGGTTTTTCGCATAAAACATGCTTACCATTTTCCATTGCTTTTATTGACTGTATTGAATGATACGCATTTGGAGAACAAATAACAACAGCATCTAAATCCTCTTCAATCATTTTTCTCCAGTCAGTAAATTTCTTGGGTATATTAAATTTTTCTGCAACAAAATCCAATTTTTCCTGATTTATATCACATATTGCTTCTACTTTTACATCTTCTATTTTTTGTAAGTTTGGAATATGTGCAATCTGTGAAATACCACCAACTCCAATAATTCCTACTTTTATCATATATCTTCTCCTTTTAGTATTTTATTTTTACAATTTTATTTTTTTCCATTGCTTCATTTGCAGACAAAGTAAAAACAAGAGTTTTATAAGCATCTTCATATGAAGATTTTATTAAAGATTGATTTTTCGTTTTTATCGCTTCAATAAAAGCAGAATCTTCTTTCAATAATAAATTTTCTTCTGTTTCATAAATTTCTTCTATCTTGTTTCCATAATTTATCTTTACTTTCTGTCTTTCTATATATTCAATAACTTTATCTTTAAAATAAAAATCAAGCCCAACTTTTCCAGATGTGTTTAAAAAACATCCTGAAAAAATTACTCCAAATACATCATTTTCAAAATAGACACTTACTGCAGATGCATCCTCAACATTATATCCTTCAAATTCCTTCATCAAACCAGTTCTTTTTACTGAGAAAAGTTCAACTGGTTCTCCAATTAAATACCTTGACATATCAAATATATGCGTTGTTTGCTCAACTACCTGACCTCCTGACATTTCTTTTCTTCTCCACCAGTAAACTCCTGGCATTCCACCGACCCACCAGCCAGTAAAAAATCCGAGATTATTTTCAGAAAAAAAAGGTTTAATATAAGCAATTATATTTTGATATCTATCTTGATAACCAACCGCATTAATTAGATTTTTTTCTTTAATTTTCTCAATTATCTTTTTTGCTTTGTTTTTATTAAGATGAATTGGTTTTTCAACAAAAATTGGGATATTTTTTTCTATACATAACTCTTCCTGTCCCTGATGAGCAAAAGGAGGAAGACATATATAGCAGGCATCAATTTCAATCTCATTCAACATCTTTTTATAATCATTATAAATCTTTCCTCCATATTTTTCACTTGCTAATTTTGCTTTGCTTTCATCAGCATCACAAAACCCTACAAGTTTAACATCTGGAATTTGAGAAAGTATACTCATATGAGCATTTCCTATACCGCCACACCCAATAAATCCAATTTTTATTTCCATTTTGACTCCTTTTTAAATTCTTTCTAAGATATTTTTCATAAATTTAAAACTTTTTTTAAGGTTTTCTATTTTCGGTTCAGGTATTCCACATTCAAGTATCATATAATTTTTAAAATTTATTTTTTTAAGCGCTTTAAAACCATTTTCAAAATCAGTATGTCCCATTCCAGGTAATACTCTATTGCTATCTGCAAGATGTATATGAGTAATCCATTTTCCCGCCTTTTCTATGGATTCGGATATATTTGCTTCTTCAATATTCATATGAAAAAAATCAGCCATAATTTTCAGATATGAACTATCTATTTTCTCACAGTATTCAACTGCCTGTTCAAGTTTATTTAAAAAATGAGTTTCATATCTGTTCAATGGTTCCAGTAAAATAGAACATTTAACTTTTTCAGCAGTTTCAACAAGTTCTGGAAGTTGAGAAAATAATAATTCCTTTTCAAGTTCAAATGCATCTTTATATGGAGAAAGGTCTGAAATCTGTGGTTTACCAAAAATAGGAACTAAAATTAAACCAACTGCACCAAGTTCACCACCAATTTCAAGCAATTTCTTTATATCTTCTCTTGCTTTTCTTCTATTTTCAGGGTCTGGTTCAAGTAAAAAATTTCTATATCCAGCACATATAGTTGAAATTTTAATATTTGTTTCTTCTGATACTTCTTTATACTCTTTTATTTTTTGAGAATCTTCAAGCAAAATTCTTCCCCAAATTTCAATACCTTCAAAACCAATTTCCTTTGCTAACTTAAATTTTTCTTTAATTGAATTGCCTGGTAATATCATATCCTGACATCCTAATTTCATATTCCCTCCTATTTTAAAATAGAATTTAATAATGCATAGATTGAATTCGTTGACAACATATTTTTACATAGATTTTCATTTTGTCAAATTTTAGTTTTAATATTTTACAATCTGTTCAACCCCTTCTTTTATAAACTTTACACCAAGTGCAGCAAGAAAAAGAGTTATTATTTTAATGATTCCCTTCATTCCAACCATACCTATTGCATTTGAAATTTTTTGTGAATAGAAAAGTATAAGGTAGGCAAAAATCATATTTAAAAATATTGATAACAGAGTTATTTCTGTGCCATAAAAATTTTTTGAAATTAATATAGTTGTTAAATAAGCAGGACCTGCCAAAAGAGGAATAGCGAGAGGAACTATTGCAATATCCTCTTGTTCTTTTTTAAATTGAGTTGCTCCTATAAACTCTGTAATTGAAAAAATTAGTAAAATTATACCACTTGCTATCAAAAAATCACTGAATGAAATTTTTAAGTATTTAAAAAGAATTTCTCCAAAGTACAAAAATAAAAGACTAATTATAAAACAAATAAAAATTGATATCAAAAGGGTTCTACTTTTTTTTTCTTTTTTTAACTTACTTGTAAAACTTATATAAAATGGAATTGTTCCAATGGGGTCAAGTGTAATAAAAAGCGAAAGTAAAGAAGCAATAAATTTTTCCATAATATTTCCTTTTACGACCTCCTAAATATTTAACTGTAAACTGTTGATTTTTAAACTAACTTCCTAATCAAACTCAACTCTATAGGTTTCTTATATTTTACTTTATTTTAAAGTTTATACAAACCTAAAAACAATTTAAAGGATTTGCTAACTAAACTTCTCCAAAAAACACTTTGTCTAATCAATTCTGCAAGAAAGATTTTTAATAAGGATAGCCCACTTAAGTTTTATTATTTCTACTTTTTTTCACTTATATGAAATGGTTTTGTTTGAAAAAGAAGTTTAGATGAGTTTAGATAAAGTATTCTTCTTATATCATCTGCTGAAAGTCCTGCTCCAAAAAGAGAACCAATATAATAATAGTGATTAAACCATGGGAAGTCAGTTCCAAATAATATTCGGTCACTCTCAATTTCTTCAATAATTTTTTCAAGAATACCTCTCTCATCAACAACCGCACATAATTCAAGATATACATTTTCATAATTTTTCATAATTTCTACAGCTTTATCCCATGTGCCATGTAAAAAATGACCTAAAATCAACTTTATTTTTTTGTATTTTTTCAATATTTTTTCAACTTCTTTATCACCATCATAAATACTATTCCCCCATGTATGAGTTAAAATTATAATTTCTCTCTCATCCGCAAAATCAAAAATATTTTTATATCTTTTATCAGAAAGAGGAACTTTATGGTAATCTGGAAGCAATTTAAATCCTACAAAAACATCATTATATTTCTCATAATTTTTAATATCATCTTTTACATTATAGTGCGGATTTACTGAAAAATAACCCTTAAACTTTTCTGGAAATTTTCTAACAATTTCAACAACAATCTTATTTCCAATTTCTGGTTCAAATAGAGAATAATGGTGGGCAAAAATACATAATTTGACACCTACAATTTCCATCCTTTGAGCCATTTTTTCTGGTTCACAATATGGCATATGACTTCCGTAAAAAAGCCCCATATGACAGTGAATATCTATAATTGGTAAATTTTCTATTTTCCCTTTTTTTAAAAATTCATTCCAAAGATTATTCATGTTCAATTTCATTTATCATTCTTTCTATGTTTTTATAGGCAATTTTTTCTTTATCTTTATCTTCAATTTCGGCATAAACAAGTGATAAAATTGAACTCTCAAAGTATCTTTCAGGAAAACCAGAACCAAAAACAATTCTTTCAGAACCAAATCTTTTGACTGTTTCTTCAATTCCTCCTTCATATAATGAAAGTAAACTTGATTCTAAATAAACATTGGGAAATTTTTCAAGCAAAGGCCATGTATATCTATCTGTATTCCAAATTCCAGGATTGCATAAAATACAAGTCAATTTAGGAAAATTTTTAAGAATTGAATATATATCCCTGTAATCAACAGAAAGACCACTCATTATATCAAAAAAAACAGGGAATTTTCTT
>JAMWBY010000096.1 GCA_023818745.1 Candidatus Omnitrophota bacterium | reverse complement strand
CCTTATACTTTCTCAAAAAAGTGGCAAATTTTTATTCTTTATGCCTGTTGTTATTATCCCTGTTTTGATAATAATTACAGGTGGATATATAACAATTAAAAGAAAAATTTTTTATTGAAAATGAAGATATTCAGTAAAACATTATCGCTGTTAATTTTACTTATTTTAATTTGTGTTTTTTACTTTTATGAAATTAAATATTCAGCGAAAAGAGAAAAAAAAGAAGAAGGAAGTAAAAAAGTTTTTATTGTTGAAAAAAATGAAATTAAATCAATCATTATAAATAATGAAGATAAAAAAATTGAACTTGTAAGTTTAAATAATCAATGGTTTGTTAAAGATAAAAATTATGAGTGTGATAAAAACGAAATTGAAAGTTTACTTAATAAAATCATTTCTCTTCAAATTAATAGAAACTTAGGAGAAATTGAAGATTTAACCCAATATGGACTTACCGATTCAAAAAAATTTATAGAAATAAAATATAATGGCACAAAACAAACTCTTTTTATTGGAGGACAAACCCCATCAGGAAGTTATCTTTATACAACAAAGGATAAAAAAAATGTTTATTTAGTTTATAAATGGGATTTAAATGATATTATTGAAAAAGATATGTTTGACCTGGTAGATAAAAGAATATTGCCTGTTGAAATAAAAAAGTCAGATATAGAACAGATTGAAATAAAGAATAAAGTATATTTTTTAGTAAGAAGAAAAGGTGATATCTGGAATTTTGAAAAACCGATAAATGACTGGGCAGATAAAGAAAAAATTGACAATTTCCTTGATAAAATAATAAATGGAAAGATTAAATCATTTGAAGAAGATAAAAAAGAAAAAGATTGCGGTCTTGAAAAACCAAAAATAATAATTTCATTAAAGACAAAAGACAAAGAATATTTTTTACATTTTGGTAAAAAAGTAAATGAAACATATTATTGCAAAAATTCTTTAAAACCCTATATTTTCCTTGTTGAAGAAAATTTATTGGAGATGCCTGATGAAATAAATGCCTTAAGGGAAAAGAAGTTATTTGATTTTAATATTTCTGATTTAATTGAGTTTTCTATAATTAAAAAAGGGAAAGAATTAAAAATTGTTAAAGATGGTGAAAAATACTATAATGAAAGTGATAAACATAAAAAAATCTCAAAAGAAAAAGTTGAGGAATTTCTTTCCGATATTAAATACCTTGAAATTAAAGATTTTATTAGTTATTCAGAAACAAATTTAAAAAAGTATGGTCTTTCATCTCCTTTAATAAGAATTATTGTTAAATACAATAAAACAAAAACAGAAATACATTTTGGGACAAAAACAGAAAAAGATATTTATTGCTATCATCCGGAAAGAAAAATAATTTTTACAATTCCATCTTCAGATTACTCCAAAATAGATAAAGATTTTGACTTTTTTATTGAAAAGTCAAATGAATAAAAATTTGAAAATTTTAATTTTTTTAATTCTGCTATTTATAGTTTTCTATCCATTTTACAAACTTTCTCAAAAAAATATTCCTTTAGAAAAAAATATAATTGAAGGAGAGATAAAAGAGGGCGATACAATTGGAAAGATTTTGAAAGACAAAGGAATTTCTGAGGAAGAGAAACATCAGATTATATTAAAACTTAAAGAAATCTTTGACCCAAGAAAAAGTAAAATTGGAGATACCTTTCAATTACAATTTGACCATGATGGTAAATTTTTAAAATTTAAATATTTCAGTAAACCATTTGATTTTTATATTGTTGAAAAAGATAAAGGTGCAGAAAAATATTTATCTTATAATGAAAAAATTGAAACTTATGAGAGAATTTTTTCTGTTAAAGGAAGTATAAATAATTCTTTATATGAAAGTATGTCAAACCTCAATATAAATCCAGAAATAATAATACAATTTGCAGAAATGTTTGAATCAAAAATTGATTTTTTTACAGAATGTCAGAATGGGGATAAGTTTTCAATTATATGGAAAGCATGGACAGATAAAAATGGAGTAATTTTAAAAGATGTAAGAGTTATTGCTGGAAAATATGAAAATGCAAATCATAAATATTATGGGTTTTATTTTGAAAAAGACGAATTTAAAGGATATTTTGATGAAAATGGAAATGGGTTACAATCTGGATTTTTAAGGGCTCCTTTATCATTTAGAAGAATAACTTCTTTTTTTACCCATTCAAGATTTCATCCAATTTATAAAGTTTATAGGCCACATCTTGGAGTTGACTATTCTGCACCTACTGGAACACCTGTATCTGCAATTGGAAACGGAATTATTATTTTTTCTGGATATCTTGGTGGATATGGAAATTGTATAAAAATAAAACATTCTAATGGCTATATCTCATATTATGGACATTTAAATAGATTTGCAAAAGATATTAGAAGGGGTGTAAGAGTAAAAAAAGGACAGATTATTGGATACGTAGGAATGACAGGAACAGCAACTGGCCCTCACCTTGATTTTAGAATTCAAAAAGATGGTAAATTTATAAATCCACTAAAATTAAAATTTGTGCCTGAAAAAAACATCACAGAGAAATATAAAAAAGAGTTTGAGAGAATAAAAAATCACTATACTAAATATTTGTAAGTTTTTAAACTTCTTTACCTGCTATTTGAAGGAATAAAAAAATTTTTATAAGTTCGTTATATCAATTCTTTTATAATATTTTTGAAAACTCGCAATTTCTATTTCCTAAAATTACAACTTGACATATTGTTTTTAAAAATTATGATAAAATAATTTATGAACACTAATTGAGAAAAAGAAAATGGTAAACTTTTTAATAACAATAGCTTTTATAAGTAGTTTTTCAAATCCAAATTTTTCAATTTGGACAGAACTTTCAACCTATAAAATTTTTAAAGATACTCCAGAGAAAAAAACACCACTGAAACTTGAACTTAAATCTGCAAAAAATGAATATGAGTCAGGACAGATTATTATAAAAGCAAAAGACAAATCATTAAAAATAATTGAGGTAAAAACAGATGATTTAAAATGTCCGCAAGGACACAAAATAAACAAGGAAAACATACAAGTCCGGCTTGTCAATTATGTATTTTTAAAACCACAAAACAAATATTATCCCGACCCTTTACCACCCTTTCAGCCAGTTGAAATAAAAGAAAACGAAAATCAACCATTATTTATAACTGTTTATGTCCCAAAAGATACAAAACCAGGAAAATATAAAGGATATATAGAAATTTTATTTGAAAAAGAACAAAAAGTAAAAATTCCTCTATTTCTTGATGTCTGGAACTTCTCAATACCTGACAAACCTTCCTGTGAAACTGCTTTCGGGCTTTCTTACAGCAATATAACCAAATATGAGGATTTACCTCCTAACACAAAAGAAGCAAAAGAAATGTTTGATAAATATTACTGGTTTTTAGTAGAACATAGAATAAGCCCCTATTATATACCATGTGATATACTTTCACCTGAAAGTGAAAAATATCTTAATGACGAAAGAGTATCAAATTTTATTATTCCCTATAGTGAAAATGTTGAAGAAATGAAAAAGAAAGTTGAATATATTCGTGAAAAAGGATGGTTAAATAAAAGTTATTTTTATCCACTGGATGAACCTGTAAAAAAAGAAGATTATGAAAAATTAAAAGAAAGGGTTGCAAAAATAAAAAGCATAGATCCAAACATTAGAATAGTTAGTCCATTTTTTAGGGACCCTGATTTTAGTAAAAAAAGTGCCTATGAGGAACTTGATGGCGTTATAAATATCTGGTGTGCTGTAACAAATTATTTTGATTATGAAAAACAACTTAAAAAGAAGAACAGAGGGGAATCATCCTGGTGGTATGTATGTGTTGGTCCACCTTTACCTTACGCAAATTTTCATATTCATATGAGCGCATTAACCCATCGTATTCTATTCTGGCAACAGAAAAAATATAAAGTAGATGGTCTTCTTTACTGGTCTACAAACTACTGGAATGAAA
>JAMWBY010000095.1 GCA_023818745.1 Candidatus Omnitrophota bacterium | reverse complement strand
TCTTTTACAAATTTTGCTATTAGGTCTCCTACCTGACTTGTGGTCATTCCCATTTTTCCTGCTTCAAGTGATTTTATATAACCTTCTGATAGTGATTTAATAATTGCTTTTTCTATAATTTGACTTGCTTTATTTTCTCCAAGAA
Organism: Candidatus Omnitrophota bacterium; assembly: GCA_023818745.1. Classification (GTDB taxonomy): domain Bacteria; phylum Ratteibacteria; class UBA8468; order B48-G9; family JAFGKM01; genus JAMWDI01. The sequence goes on along the minus strand of JAMWBY010000095.1, from coordinate 3,923 downwards.
CTTCAAGCATCATTCCACCAGCAGAAATCGTTGCAAGAGGACAGGCGATATTCTTACCAGCATATTTAGGAGCAGAGCCATGAATTGGTTCAAACATACTTACTCCATTTGGATTTATATTTCCGCCTGCTGCTATTCCAAGTCCGCCTTGAGTTATTGCACCAAGGTCTGTTATTATATCTCCAAACATATTATTTGTAACTATTACATCAAACCATTCAGGATTTTTAACCATCCACATACAAGTAGCATCAACAAATGCAAAATCAAGTTTAATATCTGGAAATTCTTTTGAAACCTCAATCGCTGTCCTTCTCCATAAGTCACCTTCATAAGTTAAAACATTTGCTTTATCAACAACTGTCAATGATTTCTTTTTATTTCTCTTTCTCGTAAGTTCAAAAGCGTATCTTATACATCTTTCCACACCTTTTCTTGTATTTATAGAAAGTTGTGTGGCTATTTCATCAGATGTTCCTTTTTTAAAATTTCCTCCAATTCCACAATATAATCCCTCAGTATTTTCTCTTACAACAACATAATCAATATCTTCCGGCCCTTTGTTTTTTAAAGGTGTCTCAACTCCTGGATATAACTTTACAGGTCTTAAGTTTATATATTGGTCAAGTTCAAATCTTATTTTTAACAATATTCCTTTTTCAAGAATCCCTGGAGGAACATCAGGATGACCAACAGCACCAAGATATATTCCATCAAGTTTTTTAAATTCTTCAATAGCACTATCAGGCAATGTCTCTCCTGTTTTTAAATATCTTTCTCCTCCAAAATCATATTCAATAAATTCAAGTTTAAAATCACATACCTCACTTACACTTCCTAAAACTTTAATCCCTTCTTTTATTATTTCAGGACCTATTCCATCACCACCAATTACACCTATTTTATATTTTCTTTTCATATCAACTCCTTTCTTAACCTACAAAATTTTTATAGTGCTGTGAAATTTCAAATATTCCACCACTTACTTTAAAAAATTCATCATCAAGTTGATAAATCCCTTTTTCAGGTAAAATCCATTTTTTCCCATAAAAAGGATGATATTTTAACATATTTTCCCAGTTTTTATAATATTGAAATCCATTTGATTCAACAACAGGGATTTTTAATTCTGGAATTGTCTTTATACCTGATGAAAATATTTTATTCCATTCAACAAGAATAGGTATAACAGTTAAATCAGCACAGAAATAATCCATATTTCTTTTTTCTGCCTCATTTATAATTTTTAAAGTCATACTCAGTGTTTTTGCAATTGGTTTTAAAGCAACGCCTTTATAACCCATCTGGCTCCTTTTTACAACATCTTTATCTGTATGAGCACTTTCATCTGCAACAATTCTTACAGGTAAATCACTTACATCTATTTCAAGCTCTTCAGGAAATGGTTCTTCTATTATAATCACCTGTTCAAGAGCACCAATTTTATCAATAAAATCAATCAGTTTTTTTAATCTTTCTTTTGTATCATATCTACCATTTGCATCAAAGTAATAAGGCAGTTTTCCATTTTTTGTGTATTGACAGGGATAATCTTTAAACCTTTCATGTATTTTTTTTATTCTTTCCATATCCCATTTAAGCATTTTTTCTCTATCTCCATCATTTTCAGGGTCTGCCCCAATTTTTATCTTTAAAACAAAAAAACCATTTTTTATCATATCCTCTATTTCTTCAATAGAAACAGCATAAGAAATTAAAGGAATACATCCAATTTTATTGTGCTTATATTTAAATGGATTTCTATATTGTTCAGGAATTAATTCAAAAAAACCATTTATTTTATTCTCCTTTGCATATAAAACCCATAAGGCATTATCAACAGCAACAAGAGAGTTTAAAGTAAATGTTTCTCTTAAATCAATTCTTCCAGTTATTTTTTTTGCATATTGATGAATCTGATCAAAAATTTCTTCTAATATTTTAACTGGATTTTCTATTTTTTCACCTTTTAAAATTTTTAAAGCATATTGAGTAACTGCAAACATTAAAGCATTTCCACCACTTTCACTATTTTCTGCAAAAACATTACTATCCGACCACAAAACACTTTGAGTTCCAAGTCCTATTGAAAAATTATTTTCACTTCTAAGATAAGTTATTACCTGCCATGTCCCTTTTACAAATTTCCCTTTAAACCCAAGTGGTTTTTTAAATTCCTCTATCTCAAAATTTAAATTTGTCTCTAATATTCTCATTTTTGCTCCTTTATATATTTTTTCGCTAAGTTGATTAATCCTCCACTTTCAACAATCTTCTGAAGAAAAGGTGGATATTCTTTAAATTTATATTTTCCCCCAGTGCTTAAATTTTTAATCAGTCCTTTGGTAAAATCAACTTCAATTACGTCTCCTTCATTTATCTCATCTGCTTGTTTTAGTTCTATCAAGGGCAACCCTATGTTTATTGAATTTCTAAAAAATATTCTCGCAAAACTTTTTGCTATAACAACTCTTATACCACAACCTTTAATTGCAACTGGAGCATGTTCTCTACTGCTTCCACAACCAAAGTTTTCTCCTGCAACTATAATATCTCCAATTTTTACATTTTTGGTAAATTCAGGTCTTATTGATTCAAAACAATGAGAAGCAAGTTCTTTGGCATCTATTGTATTTAAATATCTTGCTGAAATTATATCATCTGTATTTATATGGTCTTTAAATTTCCAGACATTTCCTTTTATTTTCATTTTTTTCTCCTGTTTTAATACCACATTTTACAATATTTTTGCATTGATTTTATAACCTGACATATATTTTCAACAGGAGTTCCTGGGTAGGCGCCATATATTAATAAAAGACCTCCCTTTTTTGAACCAAGTTTTTCAATAGTTTTTTTTATATGTTGGTCTATTTCCTGGTTTTTACCAAAGACAGTTATTTTTTGTCTATCTATATCAAGGTCAATAGCAACTTTTCCTTTTGCAATTTTCTCAAGATTATCTATTCCATTAACTAAATCTTGTGGATTTAAAATAGTAACACCGCTTTCAATAAGGTCTGGGATAATATCAACAATATACCCATCTGTATGTAAATAAACTTCTATATTTTCTCTTCTACAAATTGAAAAAATTTCTTTATAAGATGGTTTTATTAAACTGCGCCATTTAATAGGACTTATCGGTAAAGAATTTTGATGCCCAAGGTCATCTCCAAAATAAATTATGTCGGGTTCAAATTCAACATATTTTTTTATAATTACCTTCCAATATTCTGTTAAAATTTCTATAAGTTTTTTTAATTTAGGTTCTTCTAATCCAACATCTACCATAAAATTTTCAAATCCACGTAAGTATGTAAGTCGCAAATAGAAAAAACCATGTTCAACTCCTAATCCAACAATTTTTCCTTCTTTTTTTGTTTTTTCTACATTATCTTTTATATCTTCCCAGTTTTTATACTTTAATGGATCTGGAACTTTATACGAGTCAAATAAGGACCAATCAGAAAGAGGATGTTTAATAACCTGTCCATCAAGATATTTCCCAGGATAGTGCCATACGCAACCCCATTCATCTTCCTTAAAATTTTCTTTTTCTCTTTCAGTGTCTTTACTTGCTACTATATAAACATCTGGACACTCTTTTTTTAAATTTTCAAAATATTCTTGATTTTGATCCCATATAAAACCATTTATACTTACTCTACATGGAACAAATCCATTTCCTGCTCTTTTGATTATTTTAAGGAAAATATCTTTTTTAAGCCAGTCCATCTATATCTCCTCTGGATGAACAATTTTCCCTTTAATAGCACTTGCTGCTGCTACTTCAGGATTTGAAAGATAAACATAACTTTCAGGATGTCCCATCCTTCCTATAAAATTCCTATTTGTTGTTGCTATTGCTACTTCTCCTTTTGCAAGAACACCCATATGACCACCAAGACATGGACCACAAG
>JAMWBY010000094.1 GCA_023818745.1 Candidatus Omnitrophota bacterium | reverse complement strand
TGGGATTCTTAATTTAAACTCTACAGAAAGTGAGGTAAAAAAAGTAGCAGAAAAAGTAAGAAAATCAGGTCTTGAAGTTGCAAGTTTACTTGTAGGTCAATTCTGGAAATATCCATTAACAAGTTCAAATTCAGAAATAAGAAAAAATGGGGAAGAATTACTTGAAAAAGGAATAAAAATTTCTAACTGGATTGGAACAGATGCACTACTTGTTGTTCCAGGAATTGTTGCTCCTTTAAGCGGAGATGGAGAAATCGTTATGTATGACCTTGCTTATCAGAGAGCACAGGAATCAATAAAAAAATATGTAGAACTTGCTGAAAAATTAAATGTCTGTATATGTGTTGAAAATGTATGGAATAAATTTTTATTAAGTCCTCTTGAGATGAAAAGATTTGTGGAGGAAATTAATTCTGATTATGTTAAAGTTTATTTTGATGTTGGCAATATTCTAACAATTGGTTTTCCTGAAATGTGGATAAGGATACTTGGTAAATTAATAAAGAGAATACATTTGAAGGATTTTAAGGTTGCGATTGGTAATATATACGGATTCTGTGATTTACTTGAAGGAGATGTTAACTGGCCTGAAGTAATTAAAGCATTAAAAGAAATTGGATATGATAGTTTTTTAACAGCAGAAGTTGGACCATACCGACACCATCCAGAAACCAAGATTTATAATACATCATTGGCAATTGATAAAATTCTTGGAAGAAAATAATGACAAGTAAAGAAAGGATTTATACTGTTTTAAGAGGAGGAATTCCTGACAGAGTTCCTGTATCTCTATATAAAATAAATCCTTTTGAAAATAATAGTTTCTGGGCAAAACATAAAAGTTTTGAAAAATTACTTTTAAAAGCAAAAGAATTACAGGATACTTTTCATCTATATAGACCGCAAACAGGATTTTTCTTTTCTGCTCCTGGGTCAATTGATTTAAAGGTTGAAGAGCAACATGATACTACTATTTCAAAAATAATTAAATTAACAGTTGAGACCAACTATGGCCCTCTAACAAGAACCGCAAGAACTACAGATATGAGTGCTCATCAATGGGTTCAAAAACCATGGATAGAAAGAGAAAAAGATATTCACAAATTCTTATCCCTTCCTTATATCCCTTATCAACCAGACCTTTCAGATTTTTACAGTATCCAAAAGGAACTTGGAGATAAAGGTGTAATAGTTATATGTCTGCCAAATCCTCTTGGAGTTGCAGGATTTCTTTTTGCACCAGGTGATTTTAGTAAATTTGCTCTTGAAAATCCAAAATTGATAATGCAATTACTTGAGAAAATTTATGAAAGATTATGCGATTTATATAAATTTATTGCTTTTTCTGTTTCAAATACAATAATAAGAATTAGAGGAGCAGAATATGCTACTCCTCCTAATTTACCCATTGAATATTTCCACGATATTAAAAAAACATTTTCAGAATTTGTTTTAAGATTTGATAAACCATTAATAGAAATTTTAAAAAGGGGGAATTTTAATTACATATGTTATCATTGGCATGATGGAATAGATGAACTTATTCCTTTGGTTCTAAAAATGGACATAAATATACTTGAACCTATCTGTAACAGTTTTGACCTTCCAAATAGAATTTTAAAAGTAAGAAAATTTGTTGGTGATTCAATTACAATTATGGGTGGGATATTGGCAGAAGAAATACAATTTAGAAGTAGGGAAGAAATAAGAAATATGGTTAAAGAATGTATAATCCAGGGAGCCAGAAGGGGCAGATTTATTTTAATTCCATCTGATATCCCTGAGTCAGCACCGATTTCCTATGAAGAAGAACAAAACTATATTGAATTTCTTCAATCAGGAGTTGAATTTGGTAAGTATCCTATTAGATAATAAATAAAGAAAACAAAAAGACAATAAAAGTATAAAAACAAAAATATTTGAATTTCCTTTTCATAACAATTTTCTGTAATAAAAAGAGTGTTAACAAACCAATAATAAAGGAAACAATAAATCCAGTTATAATATATTCTAATTCAATATTTTTTATTTCATCCATTTTTATTATAATTGCACCTATTATTGATGGAATTGCAAGTAGAAAAGAAAATTTAAAAGCATCCTCATCATTTAAACCACAAATTTTTGCAGATGAAATAGTTGCTCCACTCCTTGAAATGCCTGGAATAAGAGCAATCCCTTGTGAGAATCCAATTAACAATGAAATTTTAAAATTGATTTTTTGTGTTTTTTTGCTTTTATCAGAGAAAAAAAGGAATAAAGTTGTTATAAAAAAACCAGAAGAGACAAAATTTTTATTTTCAAGAAATTTTCTATCTTTTAATAATAAGCCGATAAAAAAGGTAACTAAAGAGGCAGCAATTATATAAACTACGATTTTAAAATTTTCATCTTCATTTTTAAATAAAAAAAAACTTTTTACCAATTTCAAAATTTCTCTTTTGAAAAATATAAAAATCACAAAAAGTGAAGAAAAATGTAAAAAAATATCAAGTGTAATATCAGATTTAATTCCGAGTATTTTATGGAATAAAAAAAGGTGCCCAGAACTGCTTACCGGAAACCATTCACATATACCCTGAACAATAGAAAGTATAACAATTTCTCTCAAAAATTTCTCCTATAATTTAGGTAAAGTAATTATAAAAGTGGTTCCTTCTCCAAGTTTAGAATCGACCTCTATTTTACCATTATGCTCTTCTACCACCTTTTTAACAATTGCAAGACCAAATCCAGTCCCTCTTGAACCTTTAGTTGTAAAAAATATATCAAAAATTTTATCAAAATTTTTTTCAGGTATTCCACATCCATTATCCTTCACTATAATCTGAAATGAATCACCTATATCTTTTGTCTTTATTATTATTTCACCTTTATTCTCTTTCACTGCATCAATTGAATTCTGTATTAAATTAGATAACACCCTTTCAATTTTATGTCTATCAACTTTTACAATTTTTAAACTTTCATCCAGTTCCTTTAAAATTTTTATATTTTTTTCTTTTAAAATTGCATCAAAATATATAATAACATCATCTATTAAAGAATCTATTTTAACATCTTCAAAAATCAACTCTCTTTCTCTTGAATAATCAAGCATTGAAAGGATAAATTCTTTTAGTTTGATATAATTTTTCTTTAATATTTCCTTCCCTATTTTAATATCTTCCATATCTTTTTCTGCAATTGCTGATTCAATGAAATAAATCCCGTTTTCAAATTTTGTAAGAATATTTTTTAAATCATGTGAAAGCCCTGAAATTATCTGCCCTATCATTACAAGTCGCTCATTCATAATCATTTTTTGCATCAACTTTATATTTGAAATAGAAAAACTAACAACTGATGTTCCTGCAATCATAAGTGCTATTTCTTCTGGTTTAAATGAGTTTTTCCTTTCTTTCCCTACAATAAATAACCCATATTTTTCTTTTGTTGTTCTTAAAGGAATGCACAAAATTGAATGAATCTTACCATTAATCTTTTTCTCATAAATTATGCTTTCTCCTTTTTTAAAATATTCTTCAACAACATCTGAAAGAAAATCAACTTCAAAATAAATCGGATAAGAATAAGCAGAAGAAATTTTACCATCTATATTTTTAAGATAAATTTTTATAAAACTCGGATTAAGAAACTCCTTTGTTTTTTCTCCAAGAATTTCAATAAGAGATATTTCATTTTCAATACTAACCATTCTTTCTGAAAGATGATACATAAATAGTATTTCACCAAAAAAACCAAGAACTCCTTTTTCTACATCTTTTAAATCTTCAAGCAAATCAGTAACAAATCCATCAACTTCAGAAAATTTTCCCTTATCTTCTATTTTCCTTATCAAAGAATTAAATTTTTCAATAAAGATAGATACTGGTTTTAACATTAAACTATCAAATTTGAATGTTTTTTTGCTTTCCATTCTTATATCTTTATTTTAATTTTTTTATTTGTTCCTGTAAAAATTTTAACATTATCTTTCTCTATTTGCTCAAAACTTCCACCCGCCTCTTTTAGTATAATTTCTCCTGCATAATAATCCCATTCATTTAAACTCAAATGTATAGTAAAATCAATCCTTCCACAGGCAAGATAACAAAGGTCTAAACA
>JAMWBY010000018.1 GCA_023818745.1 Candidatus Omnitrophota bacterium | reverse complement strand
GCCTATAATATTCTTGCTGGAATTCATACACCTTCCTGGGTATTTGAGGAAGTTGAGCCATATTACTATTCCTATCCTGATGGAAGAAAGGTAAGGACATACCTGCCATGGAAAGAAAAAGATGGGAAAAGGGTTTTAAATACTGAAATGTTTGAGATATGGGCGAATACCATTAAGGAGTTTTCAAAATTTATCCATTCACTTCAAGAGAAAGAAAGAATCGCTTTTATTTTTATAACTGGATGGCCCTTTGGGAATGGGCTTGAACTCGGCGTCGGGTTTTCTAATTATGAGGAGTTTAAAAACCTAAAATGGGATATAGAGGCAGAGGATTTATATATAAATTACTGTAAAGGAGTGGTTGATATTTTTATAAGAGAATTTCCTGATATTCCTTTATGTATTGCCTTTACTGACTATTATGGTGTCAATCCAGATGGAAGCCACAGAAGAAGTTATAGGGAATCAGAAGAGATTGTGGATTATGCTATTAAAAGAGGAAAAGAGAATAATGTTAGAATAATACCGATGGGACTGTTTATGGCTCATAAGGGAATTGTTTATAACCAAAACCATCCACTTAATATCTTAATGAAAAGGTTTAAAGAAAAGACAGGAGTGATTGGTTTTGAGGGACCTATGGGGTCATACACAGGTGGTTATGCCCCGTTGAGAGACCAGATTGATTATGCAATAAAAATGGAAGCAAATTTTGTTCTATTGTGGCACCATGATTTGATATATCCTGAATATTTTGATATTATAAAAAATTATAATGAGAAATTAAAAAGTAAAAAATGAAGAATATTAAGATATGTGCGCACAGGGGATTTAGTTGGGTATATCCTGAAAATACTATCCTTTCTTTCAAAAAAGCAGTTGAGTTGAAAGTAGACGAGATAGAGATGGATGTTAAGTTTTCAAAAGATAAAGTTCCTGTTATTTTACATGATGAGAAGATTGACAGAACCACAGATGGGACTGGCTACATATGGGATTTAACATTAAAGGAGATAAAAAAACTTGACGCAGGGAAAAAGAAGGCAGAAAAATTTAAAGGAGAGACAATACCAACACTAAAAGATGCAATTGAATCTATACCCAATCACATTGATATAAACCTGCACATATGGACAGATGAAGATTTAATTAGAAGGGTTATAAAAATCCTGATTGAATTGGGAAAAATTAAAAGCACATATCTCGCTATTGATTCTTCTTTGATACCACTGGCAAGAAAGTTGTATCCTGAAGTAAGGATATGTAATATGAAATATCAAAACATCCCTGAAAGATATATTGAAGAGACAAAGAGATGGAATTGTGAGAGATTACAATTTTTTGCTCCTTCCTATCAGATAACAGAAGAGATGGTTAAAAAAGCACATTCTTATGGTATAATTGTGAATGTTTTTTACGCAAATGATATAGAGACAGCAGAAAAATATAGTAAGATAGGGGTTGATGTAGTTTTGACAGATAGACCTGATATGTTGATAAAATTTAAAAATTGTAAATAAAAAGTGGAGAACAAAATGGAAGATATTATTGTTGTAGGGCATAGAGGGTTTAGTGGGAAATATCCTGAAAATACAATCCTTTCATTTAAAAAGGCGGTTGAGCTTGGGGTTGATTTTATTGAACTTGATGTATGGGAAACAAAGGATGGGAAGATTATTGTCATCCATGATGATAGGTTGGACAGAACTACAAATGGAACAGGTCTAATAAAAGATATGACTTATAAGGAGATAAAAAAATATGATGCTGGTGTAAAATTTGGGTTTCCAGGAGAAAGAGTTCCTTTATTAGATGATGTTTTTGAAGAAATTGGTGATAAAGTAAAAATTTTGATTGAGATTAAAGGATGCGACATAAATAAACTAATAAAATTAATAAAAAAATACAAAATGGAAGAAAAAGTAATAGTTGGTTCATTTAATTTTGAATATTTAAAAAAAATAAGAAAAAAAATCCCAGAAATTCCCTCTGCTCTGATAAGTGGTTTTGTCCCATATGATTACCTAAAAGAATGTATAAAACTTGGGATAAGAAAACTTGATATAGAATTCCATCATTTAGATAAAGAGATAGTAAAAAATCTGATAAGTATGGGATTTTTGGTAAATACATGGACACCAAATTCAGAAGAAGATTTAAGAAAAGTCATTAGTTATGGAGTTCAATTTATAACAACCGATAGACCGGATTTACTTATAAAAATTAAAAAAGAAGAACTTTAAAGGCACCTTATGAAATATTAGAACTATCAACAATTTCCCGCTGCCACCTCGTAGGTGGAAGGAGGGAAGGTGGAGAAGGATTTTGATATTATAGTTATTGGTGCAGGAGTAGTTGGCCTTTCAATTGCCTATAAGTTATCAAAGAAATATTTAGTTGGTTTAATTGAGAAAAATAAAAGATATGGACTTGAAACAAGTTCAAGAAATAGTGAAGTTATCCATTCAGGTATTCATTATCCAACTGGCTCTTTAAAGGCAAAATTGTGTGTCCAAGGTAATGAACTACTTTATGAATTTTTAAAAGAAAACAATATTCTTTACAAAAAAACGGGAAAATTAACAGTTGCGGTTGAAGAAAACGAGGTAAAAGAGATAGAAAGATTATATAAACAAGGGATTGAAAATGGAGTTCCTGATATTAGAATAATTGAGAAGAATGAAATAAAAAGTTTTGTACCTGAAATTGAAGGAATTTGTGCTTTATATACTGGCTCAACTGGCATTTTGAATGTTCATTATTTAATGGATTGTCTTTATGAAAAATTTATAAATAATGGTGGAATTGCTGGTCTTGATGAAAAAGTTATAAATATTGAAAGGAAAAATGGACTTTACCTTATAGAGACAGAAAAGGGTAAGTATTATTCTGAGGTGGTTATAAATTCAGCAGGTCTTTACGCAGAAGAAATTTCATCTAAACTTGGTTTTAATTATAATATATATTGGGCAAAAGGCGATTATTTTACAATTTCAAAAAAAGTTAATATTCCTATTTTAATTTATCCAGTGCCTATGCAAGAAGGGCTTGGGATACATTTAACACCAAGATTTGATGGGATTTTAAGGGCAGGCCCTGATGTTGAATATGTCCAGAAAGTTTATCCACCATATCCTAATGAAAAAGAAAATTCAATATTTAAACCAGATGAAAATAAAAAGAACTTTTTTTACCAACAGATTAAAAAATTTATTCATAATATAGAAATAGATGATTTAGTTCCTGAAAGTTATGGGATAAGACCAAAATTACAAAAAAAAGGTGAAAATTTTAAAGATTTTATTATAAAAGAGGAAATACCTGGCTTTATAAATTTAATAGGGATAGATTCTCCAGGATTAACCTCATGTCTTGCAATTGCAAAATATGTTGAAAATTTATTAATTTGAATTTATCCAATTCTGAAAAAATCTCCTATTTTTTTTGAAAAAATTTTCATAGAGATAAAAAGAGAAATACCTGTAAATATCATAACAATCACACCCAAACTGCATGCAGTATTTGGTCCATCTGTAACTCTACCTGCAAGGGTATATATAACTTTTGAAATAGGATAATATTTTTCTCTTATTGCAAGAATTAAACTACAACTTACTTCCATTAAGGAGAAAGCAAATACAAGAATTCCACCAGCAAAAACTCCTGGACTTACAAGCGGAAAAACAATTCTTCTGAAAGTAACTGTATTGGTTGCTCCAAGTGAATATGATGCCTCTTGAAGGTTTTCATTTAATTGTAAAAAAGAAGAGTAAGTTGTTCTAACAATATATGGTAATCTTCTTAAACTATAACTTAAAATTATAAGAAAAACAGGGTTATTTTTAGGGTCTAAAATTGTATTTGAAAAAGTAGTAACATACCCAAAAGCAAGAATAATTCCTGGAATAACAAGCGGTATCATAGAAAGAATATCAAGTAATCCTTTCCCTTTAATTTTCCATCTTGCAAGAATATAACCAATAAAAAATCCAAGAAAAATATCAATAGTTGTGCTTAAAGAACTATAGATTAAACTATTGAAAATTCCAGTTTTTGTTAATCTATGAGTAAAAACAGTTTTATAATATTCTAATGTATATTCAAATGGGAAAACAGAGAAAAACCATTTTTTTGAAAAAGAGTATAAAACTAAAGCAAAATGTGGTAATAAACTTATAAATAAAACAACAAAAAGCAATATGTAAAGGATAAATAAATTTTTCCCCTTAATCTGTCTTTCAATTTTCTGTATCTGTGTTTTTCCTGTTGTATATTGTGTCTTTTCAATATGTTTTTTTGTAAATATAAAAAGTGCAAAAGTTAAAATACAAAGTAAAAAAACAAGAACATATCCAGCAGGATTTGTATTTATATCTTTAAGAGAATGGAAAATTTTCACAGAAACAAGATTATTAAATTCAAAAACAAGGGGAGTTCCAAGGTCTGTTATTGACCAAATGAAAACTATTGAACTTCCTGCAAAATAGCCAGGTAGAATTAAAGGAAATGTAATTTTAAAAAAAGTTTGAAAAAAGTTTGCTCCAAGATTATAAGATGCTTCTTCTGTTGAAATGTCAAAATTATTTAATGATGCTAATATATTTAAAAACATTATTGGAAAAAGATGAAGTGTCTGTAAAATAACAATTCCTAAAAATCCAGAACCGAAATATGAAATTGGTTTTTCAATGATGCCAAGTTTAATAAGTAAAATATTTAAACTTCCAAATCTTGAAAGGATTTGTTTAATACCAATTGCACCTACAAAAGGGCTTGAAATCATTGGAAGTAAAAAAAGAATTCTTAAAAGACCTTTACCCTTAAAATTTAATCTATCAAATATGAAAGCAAGAGGAATTGCAATTATGCTTGTTGTAAAAACAACAATTAACCCAAGAAAAAAACTGTTTATAATGGCTTTCCTTATAATAAGGTTATTTAAAACAATTTTAAATAATTCAAAAGTAAATTTCCCATCATGGAAAAAGGTTTGAAGAAAAATGTAAAAGATGGGATAGATAATAAACAAAATCAAAAACAACGAAATCACAAAAAAAATAAAATATTTTTTCTTCATTTTTCAAATAACAATATTTTTTCTTTTATGATAGAGAAGATAATATTTTTACCTTTTTTAAATTTTTCAAAATTTTCTGGGTTTATACTGATTTTAAATAAATTCTCTTTTTCAGTTAAAATTGCAAGTTTAAGTGTATCTCCAAGAAATTCATAATCCTTTAATTGCCCTTTTATTGTATTAATACTTGTATCTTCTGTTATACTTTCGGGTCTAAAACATAAATAAATATTTTTTGAATTTAATGATTTGTTGGTTTTAGCAATCATAATTCCTTCTTCTGTTTCAATCTTTAATTTATCACCTTCTATTTTTTCAACTACTTTACCTTCAAGAATATTTATATCTCCAATAAAAGAAGCTACAAAAAGATTTTTAGGATTTGTATAAATTTCATAAGGAGTACCAATCTGAACAATTTCTTTTTCCCTCATAATTGCTATATTTGTCGCGAGTGTCATCGCTTCTTTCTGGTCATGTGTAACGTATATCATCGTTTTTTTTGTTTGGCTATGTATTCTTTTTAACTCATTTCTCATTTCATCCCTTAATTTTGCATCAAGGTTACTCAATGGTTCATCAAGCAATAAAATTTGGGGGTCTACAACGAGCGCTCTTGCAAGTGCAACTCTTTGTTGTTGTCCTCCCGAAATTTGTGAAGGATAAAGATTTGCAACATCTTTAAGTTTTGTCATTTCAAGCATTTCATTGACCCTCTTTTCTATAAAATCATATGAGAACTTTTTTATTTCCAGTCCAAATGCAATATTTTCTTTCACCCTCATATGTGGCCATAAAGCATAATTCTGAAAAACAAATCCTATATTTCTTTTATTGGGAGGAAGATTTGTTATATCCCGCTTGTTTAAAATAATTCTTCCTCTATCAGGTTGTGTAAATCCAGCAATAATCCTTAAAAGAGTTGTTTTACCACAGCCGGATGGACCAAGTATAAAGAAAAAATCATTCTCATAAACTATAAAATTTATATTTTTTAAAACTTCTCTACCATTGAACTTTTTTTCAATGTTTTCCACACTTAAAATCTCTTTTTCCATTTTTGATAAATTCACATAAGATACTTGCCTTCTATAATAATATTTTTAAATTTTTTTAATGAAAATTCAATCCATTCATTTAAATACTTGTTTCTAAAAATCGGGTCACTCCAGTTTTCCCATAAAAATCTCTGAATTTTTTTATCCACTGGTATTTCAAAAAATTTTTCTTTTAAATTTTTATTTTTTGTTTTTAATACAATTTTCCATGCTTTTTTAAGTTCTGTATGAGAATCAATTATAAAAGTGCCAATCATATCATCTAAAATCGCCCATCTATTTCCAGCAAGTTTAAAATCATAAGTAATTGTATTCTGGATTTTATAAGGATTTGTATCAATTTCAACTTCTGGATAATTATAAATATCAGGGATAATTGGAAATCTGTTTAAAGAATATTTTTTCGGACCTTTATTTTTTCCTTTTTTCTGTATCCATAATAATTGACCTTCTTCTGTAAATAAAAAATCTATAAATTTTTTTGCGACTTCAATATTTGGTGCTCCCTTTAAAATTCCTATACAATCAGGATTTATAACTGTTTGGTTTTCAGGTAAAATAAACCCCATATTTTCACTTCCATTAACTTCAATTTGTGCAAGAGCATAAGAATCAATACATAATGATAAAACAACTTCTCCTGTTGATGTTTGTCGGGCTATTTCTGATGCACTTGTGGAAAAATTTTTTGTATTTCCAGCAATAGCAAAAATTGTTTTCCATCCTTCCTCCCACCCATATGCTTGCAAAATTATTTCATACATCATATGCATACTTCCACTGTGTCTGGGGTCTGCTGCTCCTACAAGAGAATAATAATAACTTTCACCAAGGTCTTTCCAAGTTTCTGGTGGTGGCAATTTTAAAAATTTTAGTGCCTTTTTATTGTAAAGAATCCCAAAACCAGAAAGCACCACTCCATACCAGTAAAAATCATTATCATAATTAGGTATTCCTCCACATAATTTAGGTATTTTTTTTAAAAGATTTTGAGGAAGTTTATATTTTTCAAGCAATCCCTGTTCTTTTAGTTTCAAATATGGGCTTAAACCTCCTCCAAAAAAAATGTCTATTCCTATGCCATTGGGATTTTTTTTGAAAAGTGACTCTACATATTTTATATCATCAGTTGTTCCCCCCTGGTCAATCCATTCAATTTTAACTTTTTCTTTATAATTTTCTTCATACCATTCACAAAAAG
Source organism: Candidatus Omnitrophota bacterium (assembly GCA_023818745.1). Taxonomy (GTDB): domain Bacteria; phylum Ratteibacteria; class UBA8468; order B48-G9; family JAFGKM01; genus JAMWDI01. Next base: position 10,697 of record JAMWBY010000018.1, on the reverse strand, counting down.
CCCTTGATATTTCAATTTTTACTCCTTCCCAATGAGGAGAAATTATAACAAGGTTTTTCTCACAATATAGAAAATTAATCAATCCGAAAAAGATTAGAGAAAATTTTTTCTTCATATTGATTTTTATTTTACATTTATATTGAAAATTTTACAATATGCTATTTTCTTTAAGTCCTTTTTCTGTATTTTTGTATAAAGGTTTTTAAATTGAAATTTTCAGATATTTAAAGTATAATTAAATAATTCGGGGCGTAGCGCAGTCCGGTTAAGCGCGCTTGGTTTGGGACCAAGAGGTCCTCGGTTCAAATCCGAGCGCCCCGACTTTTTTCTAATCCAACTATAAAATCTACTTTACAAAATTGTTGATAGACAAACTCTCCCCATCTTTCACCTACGAGGTGAAGGAGGAGGGAATTGAAAAAACTTTGGTTTTGGTGTAAATTTTATTTGTTATGGAAAACAGAATAATTTTTATTGGAGATAAGTTAACTATTGAATTTTTTTCTGCTTTTAATATTGAAACAATTTTTTCAAATTCTGTTGAAGAAACAGAAAAAATTTTAAATCAGATTAATATTAATGAAATTGGATGTATTTTCATAACAGAAGAGGTATTTGATGAAAAAAAGTTTATGAAATATGTAAATTTAAAAAAAATGGTTGTTATTCCGAGTTTGAAAAGTAGAGAGAAAAAAGGCATTAAAATTATAAATGAATTAATAAAAAAGGCAACTGGATTAAAAGGAGAGTAAATGGATATAGGAAAAATTATAAGGGTTTCTGGTCCTCTTGTTCAAGCAGAAGGAATGAAAACAAGTAAAATGTTTGATGTTGTTAGGGTTGGGGAGGAAAAACTTCTTGGAGAAATTATCCGACTTGAAGGAGATATTGCCTCAATTCAGGTTTATGAAGAAACAGAAGGACTTAAAGTTGGAGACCCTGTTTTTGGAACAGGAGAGCCATTGAGAGTTGAACTTGGGCCAGGACTTTTTAAAAATATATTTGATGGAATACAGAGACCTTTATCACAGATTGAAAAGAAAGGAGATTTTATAATAAGAGGTATTGATATCCCATCCCTTGATAGAACTATTAAATGGGAATTTAAACCAATTGTTAAAAAGGGAGAATATGTTGAAAGTGGAGACATTATAGGCATAGTTCAAGAGACACCTCTTATCCTACACAAAATTATGGTGCCTTATGGAATAAGTGGAGAAATTATAGAAATAAAAGAAGGAAATTTTACTGTTGAAGAAGAAATTGGAAAAGTTAAAACAAAAAATGGTGTCGTCTCTTTATATTTAATGCAGAAATGGCCTGTAAGGAAACCAAGACCTTTTAAGAAAAGGTTAAATCCAGACACTCCACTTGTTACAGGGCAGAGAGTTATTGATACCTTATTCCCAATTTTAAAAGGTGGGACAGCATGTATTCCTGGACCATTTGGAAGTGGAAAGACAGTTGTTCTACATCAAATTGCAAAATGGGCAGATAGCGAAATAGTTATATATATAGGTTGTGGAGAAAGAGGAAATGAGATGGCGGATGTTTTAATAGAATTTCCCGAACTAAAAGACCCTAAATCAGGAAGACCTTTAATAGAAAGAACTTGTTTAATCGCTAATACTTCAAATATGCCTGTTGCTGCCAGAGAAGCAAGTATTTATACAGGAGTTACAATAGGAGAATATTTTAGAGATATGGGATATTCTGTTGCTTTAATGGCTGATTCAACAAGTAGATGGGCTGAAGCACTGAGAGAAATATCAGGGAGAATGGAAGAAATGCCAGGTGAAGAAGGTTATCCTGCTTATCTTGGAACAAGAATTGCTTCATTTTATGAAAGATCAGGGAAAGTTATATGTTTAGGGAAAGATGATAGAATAGGTTCTCTTTCCTTGCTTGGTGCTGTAAGTCCTCCTGGAGGGGATTTAACAGACCCTGTAGTGCAAATGACATTAAGAGTTGTTAAAGTTTTTTGGGGACTTGATGACCAACTTGCATATCAGAGGCATTTTCCAGCTATAAACTGGCTAACAAGTTATTCTTTATATGAAAGAAATATTGAAAGATATGTAAGAGAAAAGGTTGCACCTGATTTTTTAGAGATAAGAAGCACAGCAATATCTTTATTGGAAAAGGAAGCAGAATTACTTGAAATTGTTCGGCTTGTTGGTATGGAAACCCTTTCTCCAACAGATAAACTTATTCTTGAAATTTCTCGCTCAATAAGAGAGGACTTTTTACATCAAAGTGCATTTGACGAACAGGATGCTTATACAACATTAAAAAAACAATATCTTATGCTTAAAACAATTATTCTTTTCTATATGAAATGCCTCAAAGAAATAGAAAAAGGAAAATCAGTTGAAGAAATATTGAAAAATCCAGTAAGAGAAGAAATTGCAAGAATGAAGTATATACCAGAAGATAATCTTGAAGAAATCTCTAAACTTCAGGAAAAGATTTCAACTCTATTCTAAAAGCAATTTGAAAAGTTCATTTGCAATTAAAAAATGGCCTGTTAGATTAGGATGGACTGGTTCAGGTGCAAAAACTTCTGGTTCAAAATATTCAAGCTGTTTTTGGAAAATTCTATGCATTTTTAAATGATATGCTTCATACTTTTTACTCATCTCTTCAACTATTTCAATGTATTCCTGAAGTTCTTTAATAACTTTTCCTCTGAAATTATCTGTTTTATCAGTAGAAATATAAAATGGCTCTATTAAAATTATTTTACAATTAAGTTTTTCTGTTGTTCTTTTTAAGATATAATCATATCTTTTTCTGTAATTTTCTGGTGTAAACTCACTCCATGATTCATGTTTATTTAAAACTCTATGGATATCATTTATTCCTATTAATATACTTAACCAATCGCACTTTTGATAAATTACATCGTCTTCCCATCTGTTTGCAAGATCAAGAATAGTATTTCCACTTATTCCCTTATTTACTATCTCTATTTTTCGTTCAGGAAAATTTGCTATTAACATATCATAAAAAAGTTTTACATATCCATTCCCAATAGGTCTAAATTCTGCTCTTCTTCCACAATCAGTTATACTATCCCCTATAAACAATATTTTTTGTCTATCTTTTATTTTAAAGTCCATTTTATCTCCTCCTATTTTAGAATTTTAAAATTTATCACCTATTTATATTTTGTCAAGACAAATTCTCTTTTATATGACATATTAGAGCAAAGAGGCAAAACCAAGAATATCATGTAAAAATTTATATTTTATACTTCTTTTGAATTTACCTCTTCACTTATACATAATCTTGATTTTTTTTAGAATAAGTTATATTATTTAACAATTTTAAAGGAGAGGAATTTATGAAATGTGATATTGTTGTCACTGAAGAAGCTCCCTCAGGAATTGCATCTGCATGGGCGAGTGCGAGACTTGGAGCAAAAGTTCTACTTATTGAAAGATATGGATTTTTAGGTGGAATGGCAACAACCGGTCTTGTTGGAAGTATACTTGGGCATTATTTAAGAGAAAAAGAACCAGCGGTTTGCGGTTTTTTAAAATTTTTAATTGAAAAAACAAATTATCTTGGTGGATGTGAAAAATGGGAAACCGCCTTTAAAAAAGGTGGAATTCCTTTTGATTCTAAAATCTTAAAAATATCCTCAGAAAAATTGTTGCTTGAAGAAAAAGTTGAAATTTTGTATCACTCTTTTGTCTGTGGTTAAAATGTTGAAAATGGAGAAGTAAAAGAAATAGAAGTTTTTAATAAAATTGGAAAAATGAAAATTAAAGGCAAAATTTTTATTGATGCTACAGGAGATGCTGATATTTCTTATTTTTCTGGTTTTGAATATATAAAGGGAAGATTTTTTGATGGAAAAATGCAAGCAATAGGGTGTGTCTTTAAAATAGCAGGTATAGATGAAAATAAAATCACAGAAAAAGTTGTGGAAGAAGCGCAAGAGAAACTAAAAGAATTGGGAGAAAAAGGAGCGTTAAATATTTATAATCAGTGGCTTGGAGGAAAAGGAAGAACAATTAGAAATGGAGAAAGAAGTTTTAATGTGATGCGTTTTAAAGAAGATGGAACAGATATTTTTGATTTAACAAAAGGTGAAATTTTTTTGAGAGACCAGATTTATAAATACTGGAAATTTTTAAAAGAAAATATCCCTGGGTTTGAAAATTCATATATTTCTTCTTTACCGGAAAATATAGGAATTAGAGAAACAAGACAGATAAAAGGTTTATACACATTAACAGACCTGGATATAATAAACGGGGAAAAAACAGAGGATAGTATAGCAAGAGGTACTTACTGGATATATATACACTGTGTGCTTGGAAGGATAAAGGATAATGTTCATTTATGTCCAAAAGAATGTTCTACAAAAGAATATTGTATTGCCCTTGATAAAAATGTTTCTGTTAATAGAGTTAATGTAAAAGAAATTCAAAAAATATTAGAAAAACAGGAAGGACTTTATTAAAAATGGAGGCAGATATGATAAAAATTGAAAGAGCAATTATAAGCGTGTCAGATAAAACAGGAATTGTTGAACTTACAAAATTTCTGAAAAAATATAATGTTGAAATAATCTCAACAGGTGGCACTGCAAAAGTATTGAAAGAGAATGGAATAGATGTAATTGAAGTGAATAATTTTACTGGTTTTCCTGAAATTCTTGATGGTAGAGTTAAAACGCTTCATCCTAAAATTTATGGTGGTATTCTTTCAATTAGAGATAAGGAAGAACATATAAAACAGATGCAAGAAAACAAAATTGAACCAATTCAACTTATTGTATGCAATTTATATCCATTTGAAGAAACATTAAAAAAGGGGAAAAGTGATGAAGAAATTATTGAAAATATTGATATAGGTGGCCCTACAATGATTAGGGCAGGTGCAAAGAATTATAAATATGTTTGTGTCTTAACAAAACCTGTCCTTTATGCTGAATTTATGAAAGAAATGAAAAAAAATAATGGCTATGTAAGTGAGGAATTTTCATTTAACTGTGCAAGAGAAGTATTTAGATTAACATCAAGATATGATTATATAATTTCTTCATATTTTTCAAGTAAAATTGCATCTGATATATTACCAGATGAACTTGATTTAAGATTAGTAAAAGTCCAAAATTTAAGATATGGTGAAAATCCTCATCAAAAAGGTGCCTGGTACAGGTTTATAAATAAAGAGTATAAAAGAGATGTAATTCAAGGAAAAGAGTTATCATTTAACAATCTTCTTGATATGGAAAGTGCTTACAATCTTGTTTGGCAGTTTGAAAAAAGTGCTTGTGTAATTATAAAACATACAAATCCCTGTGGAGTTGCGGTTGCAGATGACTTATTAACTGCTTATGAAAAAGCATTAGAATGTGACCCTTTAAGTGCATTTGGTGGTATCGTTGGTTTCAATTCAAAGGTTGATAAAAAACTTGCTGAAATTTTTATAAAAAAATTTTATGAAATAATTGTTGCTCCTGATTATGATGAAGATGCGCTTGAAATATTTAAAAAAAGGCAGGATTTAAGAGTTATAAGATGCCCTGAAAAAATTAAATATGAATATGATTTTAGAACACTTGCAGATGGATTTTTAGTTCAAACACCTGATGAATTAAATTTTGAAAGATTTGATGTTGTTACTGAAAAAAAACCAACACAAGATGAAGTGGAATCTTTAAAGTTTGCCTGGATTGTATGTAAGTTTATAAAATCAAATGGAATAGTAATAGCAACAAAAGATCAAACACTTGGAATAGGAACAGGACAAATGTCAAGATATGATTCAACAAGAATCGCAGTTATGAAAATGAATGACAATTTTAAAGAAATACCAAAACCAGTTGTTCTTGCTTCTGATGCATTTTTCCCTTTCCCTGATAGTATTGAGGTTGCAAAAAAATCAGGAATAAGTGCAATAATTCAGCCAGGAGGTTCAAAATCAGATGAAGATGTAATAAAAAAGTGTAATGAACTTGGTATATCAATGATTTTCACAGGAACAAGACACTTTAAACATTAAAAAATGAAAGCCCTTTTAATAGGAGATATTCATTATAGAAGCGATGGTATTTCTTTAATTCCTGAAAGGAAAACGAAATATGGTATTGAATTTTTAAGAAGAATAAAAAGAAGAATAAATCAAAATATAGATGTTATTATTATTTGTGGAGATATACTTGACGATGGAGAAAATCCTGAAAGTGAAAAACAATATAATGAAATAAAAAAAGTCCATGATGATTTTCCAGTGAAAAAAGTCCTTTTTACTTTTGGAAATCATGATAAAAATATTGAAAAATTTTACAAAATTTTTGGCAAAGAAAGTAAAACTTTTATTTTTGAAAATTTTATTTTTTATGTTTTCTGGGATAATTACCTTGAAAATGATGTTTGTATAAGAGAGGAAAAAGAAATAGAAAATTTTAAAGAATTTGTTTTAAAAAATAAAGGAAAGAAAGTTGTTGTTATTCAGCATAATCCAATTTATCCTAAAATTGAAAGTTCTTATCCATATAATATAAGCCAACCAGAAAAAATTCACAATTTATATAAAGAAAATAATGTTTTTCTTTCAATAAGTGGTCATTATCATAAGGGAATTGAATTAAAAAAAATAGATGGAATTTATTATCTAACTTTACCAGCAATTTGTGAAGAACCATTTAAGTATTTTATAATTGAAATCTCAGAACCACCGAAAATAAAAGAAGAATACTTAAAAAATAATGTAGAACTTATTGATTATCATTGCCATACTGAATTTGGTTATTGTGCTGAAGATGTAAGTATGGAAAAAGTTATTGAAAGATGTGAATTGTTTGGAGTAAAGAAAATTTATTTTACAGAACATGCTGGACAATTATATTTATCAAGAGATGACTACTGGAAGTATAAATTTTTTGGTGATATAGAGATAATTAAAAAACAAAGAAAAGAAAAAAAAGATAGAATAAAAGAATATGTGGAAAAGTTTAAATCATTAAATACAGAAAAGGCAGGTCTTGGAATAGAGGCAGAAATAAATAAGGATGGAAAGTTAACCTTACTTGAAGAAGATAAGCAATTTTTTGAAATAATAACAGGCGCAGTTCATTATTTACCACCCGAATATTTTGTAAATCAAAAACTTCTTGAAAAAAAGTTTTTATGGACGCTTGAAAAACTTATTTTAAACAAAATAAATATACTGGCTCATCCATTTAGATTTTTTGTCAGAAATAACCTTGAAAGACCAAAACATTTATATAGACATGTGGCAAGGATGTTAAGGGAAGGAAATGTCAAGGCAGAATTAAATTTTCATACAAATAATCCAGACCCTGAATTTTTCAGAATTTGTTTGGAAGAAAATGTTGATATTGTCTTTGGTTCCGATTCTCATAATCTACTTGAGGTTGGCGATTTTTCAAAACATATTGAATTTATGAGAAATTTAAATCAATATTAACCATTCTTTTATATACTTAATAGTGGTTATATCTCCGTGCCCTGGATATACCTTTATTTCATCAGGTAAAATCAGTATTTTTTCTTTAATTGATTTAAATAATACCTCTTCATCTCCAAAAGGAAAATCTGTTCTTCCTATTCCATTTGCAAAGACAGTATCGCCTGAAAAAAAGATATTATCTATTTTAAGACAGATGCTTCCAGGGGTATGTCCAGGTGTATGTAAAACTTCAATAGCGATCTTTCCTATTTTTATTATGTCGCCTTCATTTAAATCAACTATTTTGTTTTTGCAGATATAAGGAGAAGAAAAAATTGAAGATAGATTCTTATCAGGGTCTTTTAAAAAATCCACATCATCTTTATGAATATATACAGGAATAGCAAAAAAGTTATTACCCCCAATATGGTCAAAATGTCCATGGGTATTTATAATCATAATCGGTTTTAATTTCTCATTTTCTATAATTTTGTTAATTTTTTCTGGTTCTGCTCCAGGGTCAATAATTCCACATTCCTTTTTTTCTTCACAGCCAATAATATAACAATTGGTAAACACATTTCCAACAATAATTCTTTTTAAAATCATAAAGAACCTCCACTATAATTTTTAACTTAAATTTAAAATCTTAAAAATTTTAATTCATTTTTTCAAGTTTTTCTAATATTTTTCTCTGTCTTTCTGCCTGTTTTTTAAATCCATGTTTTTCAAGTATTTCTACAATTTTTCTTCTTAAATAAATATTATCTGTAATATCATAAATAAAAATGCTATAACCAACTTTTGTTTTTGGTCTTATTTCTTTTAACCATTTAAAAATTTCTCTATCTTTATAAGGAAGACCACAGAGATAATTAACACTGATTGCAAGATATTCTTTTTCTGGATTAGGAGAATTAAAATGATAATTTTCTTCTCTAACTCTCAAAATAAAAAATGGATATAAAAAGGGTTCGTATAAAAGTCCATATGTTTCAGGTAAAATAGAACCAAAATAATTCAGCATTAATTCTGGATTTCCTTCTTTCTGTAAATATTTCTTCAACCCCTTTAAATCCTGTCCCCAGTCAATATTACTATCAATCAAATGTTTCCAACCATAATCAGGTCCTCCAGCAAATTGATTAAAATAGGCAAGATAATGAGGATGAATTTTCATTGAAACAAAAACATACCAGAAAATAAAAATTGTTAAGATGATTTTTTTTAAGTTTAAATTAAGTTTAATTTTATAATGATGTATAAATAATCTTCCTGAAAAAATATAGAGTAAAGCGTAAACTGGCAAAATATACCTTATTCCAATCTGCTTTTTGCTCAATGAAGAAAAAATAAAATATATTAAAGCAGGTATCAAAAGAAATTTTTCTTTTTTCTCAAGTTTAAAAGATATAAAAAAAGAAAGCAGGATTAAAATTATCAAAGGAATAGGTGTTTTATAAATAAAAGCAAGCAAAAAATAATATCTCCATCCTTTTGCTGAAAATTTACCATTTAAATAACTTAAATGACCTATTTTTGTTGTTTCAAATAATATAGATTTAAATCCTTCAATAAAATTGTTAAATCCATAAAAACTGTATGTTGAAAGTAGAATAAAAAAAGGCAGTAAAATTAAAAAAAATAAAAATGAAGGAACCCATAATTTAAATTTTGTTTTTAAATTGTCTTTTATTTCTAAAATTATCAAAATCAGTAAAATTAAAGGCATAAGCATAATACCTGTAAATTTTGTAGATAGTGATAGACCAAATGATAGTCCTGTATATATCAAAAAAATTTTTTTATCTGTTTCAAAAAATTTATATAGAAAATAAAAAGTCATAACAAAAAATAAAGTAAAAGGAACATCAGTAGTAACAAGACAACTGTGAGCAAGAAAATTAGGACAGAAAGAAAATAACAATAAACTGAAAATACCTGCTATTTCTCCATATAAATTTTTACTCCATAGATAAATAAAAAAGCCAAGCAAAACTCCAATTAAAATTACTGGTAATCTTGCCAGAAAAATAATTTTATCAACTTTATCTCTGTTAATATAAAAAAAAGCCATCCCTAAGTCCCATTGATTAACTCTTAATGTTTGGTAAAGTTGTTCAGGAAAGATTATTTTTAAAGGAGATATAAATATTCCTGATAATGTTTTTGAAAAAGGTGGATGTTCAAAATTTATAAAAAAGTCATCTTTCTTAACATAGAAATATCCTGCAGAAGTATGAACTGTTTCGTCATAAGTAATAGATTTTTTGTTAGCAACATCAATTTCTCTTAATAAAAAAATTAAAAGTAGTAAAATCAAAAAATAAAAAATTTTCTTCATTTTGTTTTCTGAAGTAATTTTAAATTTTCAATTGCTGGTTTGAAATTTTTATCTTTTTCCAATATTTGTTTTAATATATTTTTTGCTTTTTCTTCTTGACCTATTATCGCATAGGAAATTGCAAGGTCATTTAAACTAGTAAGATTATTTGGATCTAATGCAATACCTTTTTCATACCAGTAAATTGCTTCTTTGTGTTTATTTAAAATTTGATAGGTTTTTGCAATATTTAATATATACATTGGGTCTTTTGGATTTAAAGAATGGGCTTTATAGAAAAAATTTATAGCAGAAAGATAATCCTGTTTATATTTAAAACTTATAATTCCAAGTGAATTAAAATTTATAGGGTCTAATGGGTCTGTCTCTACAGCCCTTTTGAAGAAAATCTCTGCATTTTTATAATCATTTAATTCAAGAAAAAATTTACCAATCAAATGATAACTTTTTGAAAAACCAGGATAAATTTTTATTGATGTCAAAAGATACTCAAAGCTTTTTTTATAGTCACCTTTTTTCTTATAAATAAGACCTAAAAAAAGGTATGATGATGGTTCTTTAGGATTTTTCTTTCTTACTTTTTCCCATATTTTTTCAGAGATTTCAATATTTCCTTTAAGGAAATATGAAGTGCCAAGACCAATAAGAGGTTCTACATAATTTGGTTTTAAAAAAATCGATTTTTCAAAACACTCAATTGCTTTGTCATAATTTCCATTTTTTATATATAAATGGCCGAGATTAGTCCATAATATTGCTGATTCTGGAAATAATGAAAGTGACTTTAAATAAAATTTTTCAGGGTATTTCCAATCATAATTTCTCAAAACAGTTCTTATTCCATAGAGAGAAAAAATTAAAATTATTAAAATCAATTTAAGTTTTTCCTTTTTTATTTTTTCAAGTCCAATAACAAAATAAA
>JAMWBY010000093.1 GCA_023818745.1 Candidatus Omnitrophota bacterium | reverse complement strand
AGATGAATATCTGTTGCTCTTTTTTCAATTGCTTTTACAAATAGTGAATTAACAAATTTTACTATTGGAGCATCTTCAGCAGCAACTTTTAATTGATTTATATCTATTTCTTCTTTTTCTTCAACTTCCTCTTCAAGTTCTGAGATTGTATGGGGAATATCATCAAATCCAGAGAAAAATCTATCAATAAATTCAATTATTTTGGATTCATCTGCCTGAACTATTTTAATTTTTAAACTAGTTAATCTTCTTAAATTATCAATTGCAACTATATCTAATGGGTCTTTTATTGCTACAACAAGTGTGTCTTCAGTTTTTGCAATAGGAATACAGACAAATCTTCTTGCGATATTTTCATCAATTAAATTTACAACTTCTGGTTTTATTTCTTTTATTTTATATAAATCAACATAATCTGCATTTTGTTGTTCTGTTAATGCCTTTAAAATATCTTCTTTTTTAACATATCCTTTTTCTACCAATAATTCACCAATAAATTTTTTTGTTTCTTTTTGTAATTCCAATATTTCTTCCAGTTGGTCTGTCGTAATAAGTCCTTTTTCTAATAAAATTTGACCTAATTCTTTTCTTTCCATAATTCTATGTTATAATATATCATAAAATATTAAAAAAAGTAAATTTTTTAAATTTTAAAATAAAAAATGAATATTGTTCCCTTAAATTTTCTCTCAATTTCTTATGTGAGTTTTAAAAAATCAAAATTTATTATTTTCCCCATTCCTTATGAAGGGACTGTTACAGGTAATTCTGGAACAAAATTTGCACCTTTAAGTATAATTTATTCATCAAGAAATTTTGAACTTTATGATGAAGAACTTGGATTTGAACCGTATGAAATTGGAATAAAAACAGAAGAAGAGATAGAACCAGATTTTTCATCTCCTGAAAAAATGATAAAGAAGATAGAAAAAGTAGCTTTATATTATTTGAAAAATAAAAAATTTGTTATTGGAATTGGCGGGGAACATAGTATTACACTTGGTTTATTTAAAGCACATAAAAAATATTTTAATGATTTAAATTATATATGTCTTGACGCGCATTCTGATTTAAGAAAAAAATATAATGGAACAAAATTTTCCCATGCATGTGTTAATAGACGGATTTATGAAGAAAAATGTAATGTATACATTTTAGGAGTAAGAAGCATAAGTAAAGAAGAGATTGATTTTTTAAAAGAAACAGAGAAAATTAAGGTTTATTATGCTTATCAGATGAAAAAGGAAAAATGGCAGGAAAAAATTGTTGAAAATATTCTACCCGGTAAATATTATTTATCAATTGATGTAGATTTTTTTGACCCATCATTAATACCAGAAACAGGAACTCCTGAACCCGGTGGATTTTTTTGGAATGAAACACTTGAATTTTTGAAAAATTTAATTTTAAGAAAAGATATTGAAATTTGTGGTTTTGATGTTGTTGAACTTGCACCTACTAAAATATTTACTCCTTCATCTTTAATTTCTGCAAAACTTATTTATAAAATAATCGGGAATTTAGTTGGTAAATGGAAAAACTTGAAATTTTGAAAAAAGATGAATTTGATATATTTTTATCAAGAGAAATAAACAAAGTAATTTTTATAGGTGGACCTGATACAGGAAAAACAACTTTAATAAAAAATATTGCAAATTTCTTATTTGAAAACAAACAAGATATTTATATTTTGGACTGCGATATAGGACAATCAAATGTCGGACCTCCAACAACTATTGGATATGCAAAACTGACTGAAAAAATTAAAGATGATTTTTATTTAAATCCTGATAAATTTTATTTTGTTGGTTCAGTTACACCTGTAAATTGTATAATTGAATTTTTAACTGGTATTTCAAGAATAAATGATTATATATCAAAAATAAGGGGTAAGTTTTTAATTGATACCACTGGTTATATAAAAGATATTGGGATATCTTTAAAAATTCATAAAATTGAAATTTTACGACCTGATTTTGTTATTTTACTTGAAAAAGAAAATGAACTTGAATATATTATAAGATTTTTAAAAAATAGCACAATCAGTTATAGAAGAATAAAAATTGAAAATTTACCTTCAAAAAGTTTAGAAGAAAGAGCGGATTACAGAAAAGCAAGATTTTTTGAATATTTTCAGAATCTTAAAGAAATAGAGTTAAATTTAAATGATATCTCTGTGAAAATAATAAATTTTAAAAATACAACTGACTTTTTAAATATCAATTTGAGAAATTTTCTCTGCAGTTTAAAAAATGAATATTTTGAAGATTTATCATTGGGTATTATAAAAATGAATGAGAAAGAAAGGATAAAAATATTAGTTCCAGAAAAAACAAAAACAGAAAAAATTAAAGGGATAACTATAAGTAATTTTCTAATTGGCGAAACAATATTTTAATAGACAAAAAATATATTTATGGTAAAATTTTTTAGTTATTTATAAGAAGGGGAAATGAAAACGAAAGACAGATTTTCGATTTTATCAAATTTATCAAAAGAAATAAGCAAAATTTTTTCTAAACAAAAAATTTTAAATAGTTTTTTTTCAGTTGCTACTGATGGGTTCTGTATTAATTATAAAGGGAAAATTGTTTACTGTAATGAAAAATATGCTGAGATTTTTGGATATAAACCAGAAGAAATAATTGGAAAAGAAATTTTAAATTTTGTGTCTCAAGAAGAAAAGGACCTTTGGAGAAAAATTATAAAAAGTCAAAAAGAAGGGGATTTTGAAGTAAAATGTATTAAAAAAGATGGTTCTGAGATATATCTTAAGATAATAGTTAAAAACATTAAATATAAAAATAAAATACTTCGCATTTCTGCTATTAGAAATATTACTGAAGAAAAAATTAATCTATTGAAAATCAAAGAATCAGAGGAAAAATATAAAATTTTAACAGAAACACTTCTTGACGGAATAGTGGTAATAAATTTCAATGGCGATATTTTATTTTCAAATATTATTGGAGCGAATTTATTTGGATTTGAAAAAGTTGAAGATTTTTTGGGGAAAAACATTTATGATTTTATATCTGAAAAATTAAAATTTGAGGATAACTTAGCACTTATATATAAAAATAAAGGTGGATATTCAATAGAATATGAAATTATAGATAAAAAAGGTGTTAGATTTTTTATAGAAATTATCGGAAGAAAAATTGTATTTATGGGGCAGGAATCAATTTTGTTATGTTTCAGAGACGTTACAGAAAGAAAAATTATGATTGAAAACTTAAAAGAGGCGATAGGAAAAACAAGAAAAATGTTAAACCAGTCTGTAATGGCTTTGTCTGAAACATTGACACATAGAGACCCATATACATCTATTCATCAAAAAAGAGTTTCAAAAATTGCTGTTGAGATTGCAAAAGAACTTGGTTTTACTGGCAATTTAATTGAAGGAATTAAAATTGCTTCTTTATTACACGATATTGGTAAAATTTATATTCCTTCTGATATCCTTTCAAAACCTGGGGAATTAACTCAAATTGAATGGGAATTTATTAGAATGCATCCTGAATATGGAGCAAACATTGTAAAAAATATTGAGTTTCCATGGGATATCCCCAAAATAATTTATCAACATCACGAAAGAATTAATGGAAGTGGATATCCCCAAAAATTAAAAGGAGAAGATATAATTTTAGAAGCGAAAATTTTATCTGTTGCAGATGTAATTGAAGCAATGAGTTCTCATAGACCTTATAGAGCAAAATATACGATAAATGAAGCTATTCAGGAGATTGAAAAAAATTCTGGTTCGCTTTATGATAAAGATGTAGTAAAAGCAGTTTTGAAATCTTTTGAAAAAGGTTTTGATTTTGCAGATTGTTGATTTCTAAATTATTATTGCCTATTAGGTTGGCTGTAAGAATCGAGAAGGAACATGTGTTTTAAAATTGCCGAAGAGGGGATTTGAACCCCTACGAGGTTAACCCTCACCAGGTCCTGAACCTGGCGCGTCTGCCTTTCCGCCACTTCGGCTTATCTTTTATCCTTTGTTTTTACTGCCGAGTTTAGTTTTTCAATTTTTCCTATATTTATATAGTTGTGCTTGATTTTTCAGTTTTCAAATTTTTATTCCGTTTTTCTCCTATCATCTTGTTCCACTTTTTTCCTATATTTTACTCGCACCAACTCGCCCCTTGCTATACCAAGCTTGCTACTCTGTGCTTACTACAGGGGCTCGTTTCCGCCACTTCGGCTTATCTTTATTCCTGACAAATTATATTTTATTATCTATATTTTTTAGTAAAATGAAAGGAATATTTGAAATACTACAT
>JAMWBY010000092.1 GCA_023818745.1 Candidatus Omnitrophota bacterium | reverse complement strand
TATTTTTTTTAGTTGGAGTATAAAGAACTCCATTTTTAACAATAAAAAAATTTGCTCCTGTACTTTCTGTTAGATAACCATCAATATCCAATAAGAGTGCAAATGCTTCTGGGTCAATGGTTTCTGCTTGTTTTTTAGCAATATAAAAATGTAATCTGCTACGATTTTTAATTTTGGGGTTGAAACATTGAGGAGGAATATTACATATATCAACAATCACACAATTTACTCCAGTGGTATAATATTTAGCATATGCTTTATAAGGAATAGAACTTATATAACAAATAATAGTTGGTGATAAAATTTCCTGCTTCATTAAAGGATGCGGCAAACCAATTCCTGGTGTTATTTCAATACATATGAATATATCATCATCTTTTTCTGTAAAACGAATATTTGCATTAAAAACTTCATTTATTATACTTTCAATTTTATCAATTTTGACAAGACGGTCCAACCCAACATATTTAAGAGAATTTTCAAGTCGTTTTAAATGTTTTTCAAGTTTGAAAATCCTATGATTAAAAGTTCTCATTGCTTCATAAAAAACTGCTCCATATTTAAAACCAATGTCAAATATTGAAATTTTTGCTTCACTTTCAGGAAGGAGAGTGCCATTTATATATACAATTCTTTCATTTTTTCCCATTTTGGCTTAAATTATACACTAAAAGTTCAAAAATAATCAAATTGCCATAATAACGAAAGTATTTCTTATAGATTTTTACTATTTTCACTTATGAGATTGTTGTTGGATAGTTAGATTAAAGTTCAACTGGTTTATATTATATGTGATGGATAAAAGGAAATCGCTTTCTTACTTTCTTTAATCCTTCAAATACTTTTATCTGGGCTTTGGTATCTATAAATATAGTTTCAGTCCGGTCTGCAAATGTTTTTAGTTATAAAATTTTTTCTTAAAAAAGATGGAATTTCATATAGAATTTTTTAGTAAGACAATAGGCGGATTTGACAAAAATAAAGGTCTGAGTAAAATATTTGTAAATTAAATATAAACAGAGTTCACTGAGTTTTTATCTAAATGAAAGAAGAGAATTTTTCTGTAGGAGTTAGTGAAATAGATATTACACCCTTGAAGAATGTGAAAAGGTTTTAAATGCGGTGAAAAAAAGCAAACAGATATATATGATGGCAGAAAATTATTGTTATTTTCATTACATTAGAGAATGGAAAAAAATAGTTAAAAGTGGCAAAATAGGAGAGATTTATTATGCAGAAGGAGAATATATTCACAACATTGTAAACTTACTTATTGATAAAGATAAACTATTCTGGCGCGCTTATAGACCTCCGATATTATATTGTGCTCATACACTTGGTCCATTACTTATGATTATGGATGATAGAATTGTTAAAGGATGTGGTTTGACAAGTGGATTTAAAAAGATGCCCGAATATAGTAATTTGATTGGTTTTCTTGATATTGAAGTTGGATTATTTAAAACAAAAAAAGGAGCAATAATAAAGATTTTAAAAAGTCAGGTTGCTGCAAGACCTCACATGGTATGTTATTCTTTATATGGGACAAAAGGACATCTTGAAAATCAGAGATATAAAGGAGATGGTTTATATTATGTAGAAGGAGAAAAAGAAATTTCTTATCCATGTTCAATTTCAGACCCTGCATTAGGAGAAGAGGAAAAAAAGGAAGCCATGGAACAAGTGAATATTATATGATAAGGGACTTTTTATATGCAGTTGAAAATAGGACAAGACCACCTATTGATATTATAAGAGCGATTGATTTTACAGTTCCAGGTATTATAGCACACGAATCAGCAATGAAAGATGGAATCTGGCTTGATGTTCCTTTGTTTGACTGGTAAAAATGGAAGAAGATAAAAAATATGAAAGATAAGATTTTTTTGTGGGCACATAAAGAAGGGATGCAGAATAATAGATGGGGATTACCAAAAGAATCAAAAATTACACCGGTTGATGCCTGTAAATACTTAGGAATAGAAAATATAATCTTTGTAAGGGAATTTTGGAAACCAGAACCAGAAGAATATGAATTTTATGCAGAAAGTTTTAAGGATTTGAAAAAAGTTATATGGAGTGTTGTTGGAGCAGGTTGCACTTACCACGAAGGAGAGGTTGAAAGGATAATTGAACTTAAGAAGAAATATCACAATATAGTTGGAGCGATAATGGATGATTTTTTTGTAAAAGAAAAATTACCTTTTACACCAGACCAAATTATAGAAATAAAAGAAAAATTTAATAAAAACAGGATAGAACTTTGGACTGTTCTATATCAGCATCAATTAAATTTATCTGTTAAAGAATATCTTGAAAAATTTGATTTGATAACATACTGGATATGGAAATCAGAAGGAATAAATGAAATAGAGAGTTGTTTTAAAAAATTTTGTGATATATTTGGTGAAAAAAGGAAAGCACTTGGTATTTATATGTGGGATTATGGGAACAGCAAAGAAATGCCAATTGATTTATTTATAAAAGAGGTTGAAATTGGGCAAAAATGGATTAAGGAAGGGAAGATAGAAGGAATAATATTTTTAGCAAGTTGTATAGTTGATTTAGGTCTTCCAACAGTAGAATGGTTAAAAAAATGGATTTCTTCTTTATAAAATCATAAAAAATTTACCTTCTTTATTCTTTTTTGAAGGCAAACTTTAGATAAATTTTATAGTGTAAAATTTTATATTACTCCTTTATTTCTAAATAACCAAATTCTGCCAACCTAAAAAATAAAAGTTTACACTCTATAGTATAAAATGATAAAATATAAAATAAAAGTGGTGAGTGTAGCTCAGCGGAAGAGCACTGGACTGTGGCTCCAGGAGTCGGGGGTTCAAATCCCCTCACTCACCCTTAATTTATTTTTTTACTATCTATTCTTTAATGACTATTGTTCTTGCTATTTTATCATGCCATGTTTGTTTTCTTTTATCCCATATAGCCCAAAGGTATCCAAGGAACGAAATAAAAAAAATAATACAATAAATTATATCCTTTACAATAACTTCTCTTACAAGAGCATTACCATATGAAATTTTTTTCCCATTTTCATCAACTATTTTTATGCCGACTATCATTTTTCCCAATGTTGCACCAAATTTACCTACAAGAAATATTTTATAAAAAATAGAGATTAAAAAGAAAATTCCTAAAGGAATAAATACTCTTACTAAAACAGGAAAATATTCTAAAGCATTAAACTTCCCTGAGTAAATTTCCTCAACTAAATTTTTGTAATCTGAATTAAAAGAAACTTTGAAAATAATTAAATAAATAGACCATAGAACAATCGCATCAATTATAAATGCCCCTATCCTTAATCCTAAATGAGCATATTTAATCTCTTCTATTATATGCTCGCTATTCTGAATATTTTCTATATTTTCCATAAAATTATATTTCCGGCATCCATAAATATTTTAAAACAGGAGTATTGATTTTAGAGATTTTTGAAAGAATTAATTTTTCACTTTGATAAAGCCCTAAAAATTCAAAAATACTTGGTTTATAATAATATTCAACAACTTTCAGTTTTCTTTCTTTTGTCATTTCTTTAAGAATATCAATCGCTTTTTCCATTCCGCCAATTTCATCAACAAGACCTATTTCTTTTGCCTGGCTTCCAGTAAAAATTCTTCCATCTGATATGACTTTAATTTTATCTTCAAGTATTTTTCTGTTTTCAATTACTGCGTCAAGAAATCTTTTTGCTGCCTGATCAACAAGGTTTTGTAAAATGTTTTTTTCTTCAATATCCATCGTTCTGAAAGGTGAACCAATATCTTTGTGTTTTCCACTTTTCATTACAATCATATCAATTCCTAATTTTTTTTCAAATAATTCCTTAACATTATAAAGTATTACTATTGCGCCAACATTTCCAGTGATTGTCAAAGGATGGGCAATGATTTTATCTGTTGCTACTGCACAATAATAACCACCCGAAGTTGCTATATTTTCAAGTAATGCCACAATCGGTTTTGTTTTTTTTACTTCTTTTATTTTTTCATATATTTTTTCAACTTCAATTATTTCTCCCCCAGGAGTATTTATCTGTAAAATTATTCCTTTTATTTTGTCATCTTGTTTTAAAGTTTCAAGTGTGCTTTTGACTATATCAGATAAACTTCGTGTATAATATTTCTCATAGGTTCTGCTTATTTCTCCTTCAATTTTAATCAACCCAATTTTATTTTCTGCATCTTTATCTCCACCTACAAATTTCTGTCTTAATCTTATTTCTTCAGGATAAAGAATTTTAGGTATTGATTTTTTGATTTTTTTTGAAGGTATATTGCCTAAAAAATGATTTAAAATAGAAGCAATAAGAATAATCCCTAT
>JAMWBY010000091.1 GCA_023818745.1 Candidatus Omnitrophota bacterium | reverse complement strand
ATTTGCTTGACATAAAAATGTTATTACATCTTGTTTGTTTTCATCCATTAATTAAAGATGATGAAATTGAAGAACTTTTTAGAAAAGGAAGAAATTTTAATAATAATGATAAAGAATTCTTGGCTAAAAAGGAAAAATATATACTTCATCATACAATTGAAAAATACAAACAACTTAATGAAAAAGGGAAGATAGAAGTGAGTACAAGCCCTATGACACATCCAATATTACCACTTTTATATAACACTGATATAGCACAACAGACAAAAACATCTTTTACTATTCCTAAGGGACTATTTTCATATCCTGAAGATGCAAAAAAGCAAATCTTAGAAGGTATAAAAGTTTATGAGAATATATTTAATAGAAAACCGTTGGGTATATGGCCATCAGAAGGTGGGTTAAGCAATGAAATATTAGATCTTTTTTCAGAGTATAATATTAAATGGACTGCTACCGATGAATATCTTCTTTTTGAGACATTATCAAAATCACCTATAGAAAAACAACATTATTATATATGGGAATATAAAAATGGCGTTTCTATATTTTTTAGAGATCACTATATATCTGACCTCATAGGTTTTACCTTTCAAAAGATGGAAGAAAAGAAAGCAGCAATTCATCTTTTTGAATATATACACCAATTATCTAAAAACAGAGAAAATCAAATTCTTACTATTATTCTTGATGGAGAAAATCCTTGGGACTTTTATCTTAACAATGGGACCTATTTTCTTACTACTCTTTACCAATTACTTGACAACTCTAAAACAATAAAAACAACTACATTTTCAGAAGCATTAAACGAAAACATCTCAAAATTTAAACTTGAAAAAATACTACCAGGTAGTTGGATAGGTTTAAATTTTGACAATTGGATAGGGAAACAATCAACAAATAAGGCGTGGGAAATACTAAAAAATGCCAGAAAAACTGCTGAAGAAAAGATTGGAACACTTTCTGAGGATAAGAAAAAAGAACTAATGAATTATATTATGCTGGCTGAATCAAGCGACTGGTTCTGGTGGTATAGTTTATCGGTAGAAAAAGATATAAAAGAGAAATTTGATATACTTTTTAGAAATAACATAAAGAAAATATATGAAATAGTCGACTTACAACCACCTGAATACCTTGCATTTCCAGTTGAACAATATATTCAAAAAGAAATAATTCCATATATAACCCCTATTATAGATGGTAAAATTACACATTTTTATGAATGGTATAATGCAATAGAGATAGATGTTTCCAGTTTATGGATAACTTTTAGTCCGGTTAATTTTCTTTTCAAAAAAATATTCTATGGTTATGATGAAGACAACTTTTACATAAGAATTGATGTACCCAAAAAAGATGAAATTGAGATAACTATATCTTTTATTAATTCACTCAAAAATTCATTTAATATAAAATATGGGATTAGTCTACCTAATGTATTTTTTCAATGGGATGAGATACTTGAAATAAGTATTCCGAGGAAGGAAATAATTACAGAAGGAGAAAAAATATTATCTTTTACTATAACTATTAAGAAGGGGATAGAGAAAATTCTAATTCCTGCGACTGACTATTTTAATATATTTTTTGGTAAAAAGGAGGAAAGTTGGATAATTTAGAAGAATATTATTTTAAAGAATCATTCTTTGGTCCTGTTGATTTATATCTTTTTAATGAAGGAACCCATCTTGAGATTTATAAAAAACTTGGTGCACACAAAAGAGTTATAAATGGAAAAGAAGGATATAATTTTGCTGTTTGGGCTCCAAATGCTGTTGAAGTAAGGTTAGTTGGAGATTTTAATCATTGGGATGGTACAAAACACAAAATGAAGTCACTTGGTAACTCTGGGATATGGGAAATTTTTATACCAGGTATTAATGAACTCAACTGTTATAAGTTTGAAATACATACAAAAAACAACGAAATATTTTTAAAGTCAGATCCATATGGTTCATTTTTTGAATTAAGACCTAAAAATGCATCCATAACATATGATTCTAAGTATGTATGGGAAACCGAAAGAATTGCTTCTCCTGATATATATAAACAGCCTGTTGCTATATATGAGATGCATTTAGGTTCTTGGAAAAGAAATAAAAATGGTTCTTTTTTAAATTATAGAGAAATAGCAGAAATTTTAATCCCTTATCTAAAAGAAATTGGATTTAACTGGGTAGAATTTTTACCTATAAGTGAACACCCTCTTGATTCATCTTGGGGATATCAAACAACAGGTTTTTTTGCACCAACAAGCAGATATGGAACACCAGATGATTTTAGATTTCTTATAGATTGCCTCCATAAAAATAACATAGGAGTTATAATTGACTGGACACCTGCACATTTTCCAAAAGATGACTTTGGTCTTTATTACTTTGATGGAACAAATCTTTATGAACACTGCTTCCCACAAAAAAGAGACCATCCTGACTGGAAAACTGCTATATTTAATTATGGAAGATATGAAGTAAGGAATTTTCTGATAAATAGTGCTTTAAACTGGATTGAAAATTTTCAAATAGATGGGATACGGGTTGATGCTGTAGCTTCTATGTTATATCTTGATTATTCACGGAAAGAAGGTGAGTGGATACCCAATATATATGGTGGCAAGGAGAATATTGAAGCGATTGAGTTTTTAAAAAAATTAAATACAACAATCTACAATAAATTCCCTAATTGCTTTACTATTGCTGAAGAATCTACTGCATGGCCTATGGTAAGTAAACCTGTATATTGTGGAGGTCTTGGATTTGGTTTTAAATGGAATATGGGATGGATGCATGATACACTATATTACTTTTCTCTTGATCCTATATATAGAAAATATCATCACAACTGTTTAACATTTAGCCTTTTATATGCATTTTCAGAAAATTTTATATTGCCTTTATCTCACGATGAAGTTGTTTATGGTAAAAAGTCACTTCTTTCAAAAATGCCAGGTGATAATTGGCAGAAATTTGCCAATTTACGTCTTCTGCTAACTTATATGTATTGCCACCCAGGGAAAAAACTTCTCTTTATGGGGGGTGAATTTGGTCAAATAAACGAATGGGACTACCAAAAAGAACTTGATTGGTATCTACTTGAAAGAGAAGAACATAAAAAAACAAAAAAATTTATTTCCGACCTTAATAGATTGTACAAAGAAGAAAAGGCTATCCATGAAATTGATTTTTCACCGGAGGGATTTGAATGGATTGATTTTTCTGACTATGAAAAAAGTATAATATCATTTTTAAGAAGAAGCATTGATAAAGATAACTTTATTATTGCTATTTTCAACTTTACACCAATACCAAGATTTAATTATAGAATCGGAGTGCCTTTAAAATCACATTATCAAGAAATTTTTAATAGTGATTCTAATTATTATGGAGGAAGTAATATAGGAAATTTTGGTATTGTAAAAGTAGAGGATATCCCATTTCACAACAGGCCATTTTCTATCAGTTTAAATCTTCCACCTTTAGGAGCAATAATTTTAAAACCAATATATAGCAAGGATTCTCTCTCCATTAATTCTTACATATGAAACGTTTCGTTCTCTAAGTAATTTTTCTATAAAAAACTTTTCTTCTCTCAATTTTTTCATAAAGATATTTCTCTCTCTATTTCAAATTATTTTTCTTATAATCTGATCTAATTCTAAATCTTTACTGAATTTAAACTTTTATAAACTCTTATTTCCCATTTTCAAATCTACTTCTAAAAAGTAGAAAAAGTTTTATATAGCAAAAAACAAATTTAGTTTAAAATATTTATTTCTTCTATCGCATATTCCTATATTCAAACGCCTTTCTTACAATTTTCCAGATTTTCTTCCTACATCACCACTATCATCTTGTTGCATCCTCTGGATTTGATAAATATAATATGTTAATTCCAATCTATAAATGGACAGGTATCTAAAATTTAAATTTATAACTCAATTTTTTACAAATACATCTAAAATTACATTTCTTCTCTTTCTTTAATTACTAACAGGAGAAAAAAGAAATATTGACGATTAAAGAATAATATATTAAATTTAAAAAGATGGAATATTTAATAGATGGGCTTAATGTAATAAAATCAAGTTTTATAAAGAAATATGGGAAAAAAACTATTGAATTTAACAAAGAATTTCTTATTGATATCCTTGAAAAATATAAAAGAAAACATCCTTCTATTGAAATAACAGTTGTATTTGATGGGGGCCCTTCTTCTTTTGATATATATAGAGAAAAAAGAATAAAGATTGTTTTTTCTCAAGATATAACAGCAGATGAAAAAATAAGAGAGATACTTGAAAAGAAAAAAAGTAGGTCTTCTATTTCAGTTGTTTCAGATGATAGAGAAGTCCAAGAATTTACAAAAATACTTGGGAGTAAATCATTAAAAGT
>JAMWBY010000090.1 GCA_023818745.1 Candidatus Omnitrophota bacterium | reverse complement strand
GGGGAAGAATTTAGATAAAGGGATTGAATTTCTTCTAAAAAAGATTTGATGATTTTGAAAATTTATGATTAAATGTTACTTAAACTTATTTTTTTACGATTTTAATTGAAGAGAAAAAAATGAAAGGAGCACAGATTTTTGTTGAGTGTCTGAAAAGAGAAGGTGTTGAAGTCATCTTTGGTTATCCTGGTGGTGCAATTTTACCCTTGTGTGATG
Organism: Candidatus Omnitrophota bacterium; assembly: GCA_023818745.1. Taxonomy (GTDB): domain Bacteria; phylum Ratteibacteria; class UBA8468; order B48-G9; family JAFGKM01; genus JAMWDI01. The sequence goes on along the minus strand of JAMWBY010000090.1, from coordinate 4,421 downwards.
TTTTATATGATAGTGGAATTAAATTTATTTTAACAAGACATGAACAGGGTGCTGCTCATGCCGCTGATGGATTTGCTCGTTCATCTGGAAAGGTTGGTGTTTGTATTGCCACAAGTGGCCCAGGTGCTACAAATCTTGTCACAGGAATTGCTACTGCTTATATGGACTCTATTCCAATAATTGCAATAACTGGACAGGTTGCAACAAACTTAATAGGAAATGATGCTTTCCAGGAAGTTGACACAACAGGAATTACAAGACCTATAACAAAACACAATTATTTGATAAAAAATATTAATGAAATCCCGAAAATTGTAAGAGAAGCATTTTATATAGCAAAAACTGGCCGACCTGGCCCTGTTCTTATTGATTTCCCTGTTGATATTCAAAGAAAGGAAGGTGATTTTTATTATCCTGAAAGAGTTGAAATAAGAAGTTATAAACCTAAATATGAAGGACATCCTTTACAGATTAAAAGGGCATGGGAACTTATAAGAAATTCAAAAAGACCTGTTTTAATAGCAGGTGGAGGAGTTATAATTTCAAATGCAAGCGAAGAATTAAAAAAGTTTGTAGAAAAAACAGGAATTCCAATTGCTTTTACTTTACTTGGACTTGGCTCTCTTGATGTGGAAAGCCCATATTCTCTTGGTATGCCTGGAATGCATGGAACAAAATATGCCAATTATGCAATAAGTGAATCTGACCTTTTAATATCAGTTGGTTGCAGGTTTGACGATAGAGTTACGGGCAAAATTGATGAATTTGCACCAAATGCAAAAATTATCCATATTGATATTGACCCTTCCGCAATAAGTAAAAATGTAGAGGTTGATGTCCCAATTGTTGGAGATGCTAAACATATTTTAAAGAAATTAAATGAAATGGCTGAAAAATTAAATATAGATGACTGGTTAAGAAAAATAATGGAATGGAAAGAGAATTATCCTTTAAAATATGAAAAAAGTGGAACAGCACTAAAACCACAGTATATAATTGAGAAAATTTCTGAATATACGAAAGGAGAAGCAATTATATGCACAGAAGTTGGACAAAATCAGATGTGGACAGCGCAGTATTATAAATTCAAAAAACCAAGAACTTTTATAACTTCAGGAGGATTAGGAACTATGGGATATGGTTTCCCTGCTGCAATTGGGGCAAAAGTTGCCAATCCTGATAAAATTGTTATAGATATTGCTGGAGATGGAAGTATTCAGATGAACATTCAGGAACTTGCAACTGCTGTTTATAACAAAATATCTGTTAAGGTCTTTATTTTGAATAACTGTTATCTCGGTATGGTAAGACAATGGCAACAACTTTTCTATAATAAAAGATATGCTTTTACTTGCCTTGAAGGAAGCCAACCTGATTTTGTTAAACTTGCTGAAAGTTATGGAGCAATTGGATATAGAGTAGAAACCAAAGAACAATTTGATAAAATATTAAAAAAGGTTCTTGAAGAAAAAGAAAAAGTTGTATTTGTTGATTGTAGGATAGACCCCGAAGAAAATGTGTTTCCAATGGTTCCTGCTGGTGCATCACTAAAACAAATCCTTGATGGATTAGCATAAATTGGAGGAAAAAATGGGAAATAACAATGAAAATAAAGTAGAATCACATATAATTTCAGTAACTGTTGAAAATAAGTTTGGAGTTCTTGCAAGAATAGCAGGTCTTTTTTCAGCACGGGGCTACAATATTGATAGTTTATGTGTTGCTGAAACAGAAGACCCTTCTATTTCAAGAATGACAATTGTTGTTAAAGGAGATGAAAAAATTTTAGAACAGATATATAAACAACTAAATAAACTTATTGATGTAATAAAGGTTCAAAATTTAACAAAAGAAGAACATATTGAGAGAGAACTGGCCTTGATAAAAGTAAATACCTCATCATTTACTGAAAAACAGGAAGTTATGCAACTTACAAATATTTTTAGAGGGAAAATTGTAGATGTTGGCAAAAAAACATTAACAATTGAAATTTCTGGAAGTGGTTCAAAAATAAAAGCGATGCTTGATTTACTTAAAGGATTTGGAATTAAAGAAATTATCAGAACAGGAAAAATAGCAATTTCAAGAGAGTTTGACAAGAAAGGAGGATAATATGGCTAAAATTTATTATGATAAGGATGCAGATTTAAAATTTCTTAAAGATAAAGTTGTAGGAATTATTGGTTATGGAAGTCAGGGAAGAGCACATGCATTAAATTTAAGAGATAGTGGTTTAAATGTAATAGTAAGTGAACTTGAAGGGACCCCTAATTACCAAAAGGCAAAAAAAGATGAATTTGAACCACTTAAAGCAGATGAATTAACAAAAAAGGCAGATGTTGTTATGATTCTTGTTCAGGATAATGTTCAGCCATATGTTTATGAAAGACAAATTGGCCCGAATTTAAAAGAAGGTAAATATATTGGATTTGCACATGGTTTTTCAATTCATTATAGCCAGATTGTTCCACCAAAGGATGTAAATGTTTTTATGGTAGCTCCAAAAGGTCCTGGAGATTTGGTTAGAGAGCAGTTTACAAAAAACCAAGGAGTTCCTTGTCTTGTTGCAGTTTATCAAGACCCGAGCGGAGATACATTAAATGTAGGACTTGCGTATGCCAAAGGACTTGGGGGAACAAGATGTGGAGTCGTTGAAACAACTTTTAAGGAAGAAACAGAAACAGACCTTTTTGGAGAACAGGTGATTTTGTGCGGAGGGGCAACTGCTCTAATTAAGGCTGCCTTTGAAATACTTGTTGAAGCAGGATACCAGCCAGAAGTTGCTTATTATGAAACATGTCATGAGTTAAAACTTATAGTTGATTTGATAATTGAAAGAGGTATACAAGGAATGAGACAAGTCATAAGCGATACAGCAGAATATGGAGATATGACAAGAGGACCAAGAGTTATAAATGAAAGTGTTAGAGAAGAAATGAAAAAAATTTTGAAAGAAATACAGGAAGGCCTTTTCGCAAGAGAATGGATACTTGAAAATAGAGTTGGCAGACCTGTATTCAATGCTTTAAGAAGGCAATCAGAACAACATTTAATAGAAAATGTTGGAAAGAAAATGAGAGATATGATGCCATGGCTTAAAAAATGAGGACTTTTATTGGAATTCAAATACCAGAATATATAAGAGAAAATTTAAAGGAAGTTATAGAAAAAGTTAAAAAGGTCCGAGAAGCAAAACCAGTAAGATTAGAAAATTTACATATAACTTTAAAATTTCTTGGTGAAATTAAAAAAGACCAACTTGATTTTATTAAAAAAAAACTTGAAAAATGTGCAGAAGAGTTTGAAAGTTTTGATGTTGAAATAAAAGGGGTGGGTGTCTTTCCTTCTGAAAAAAATGTAAGAGTGTTATGGATTGGTGTTGAAGATAATGGTTCTCTAAAAAAATTAAATAGCAAAATTGAAGATGTATTAAAAGAGTTTGGATTTGAAAAAGAAAGAGCATTTGTCTCTCACATAACAACAGCAAGATTTAGAAGTTTTCCCAATTTGAGTTTAATAAAGGAAATTATTGAAAAATATAAAGAAAAAACTTTTGGAAAATTTACAGTAAAAGATTTTTATCTTTATGAAAGTGAATTAAAAACTACAGGTCCTATTTACAAAAAACTTGAAAAATTTGAATTAAAATAACTCCCAAAAAGAAATTAAAGAGATTGACTTTCAAATGAAAAAAAAGGTATTATAATAAAGATAGGAGGCGAAAAAATGGATAAAGAAAAAGCACTGGAAATGACTATCTCTCAAATAGAAAAAGAGTTTGGGAAGGGCGCCATAATGAAACTTGGAGATAAAAAATTGATGGAAGTTGAGGTTATCCCGACAGGTGCAATTTCCCTTGATATAGCGCTTGGAGTAGGTGGAATACCGAGGGGAAGGATTACAGAAATTTTCGGCCAGGAAGCAAGTGGAAAAACAACACTTGCTTTACAGATTCTTGCAGAAGCACAGAAACTAGGAGGAACAGTTGCTTTTATAGACGCTGAACATGCTCTTGACCCAAATTATGCAAAGGCGCTTGGTGTAAATATTGAAGATATGCTTATAAGTCAACCAGATACAGGAGAACAGGCACTTGAAATTGCAGAAGCGCTTATAAGAAGTAATGCTATTGATGTTGTTGTTATTGATTCAGTTGCAGCACTTGTCCCAAGAGCAGAACTTGAAGGAGAAATGGGAGATAGTGTTATGGGACTTCAAGCACGACTTATGTCGCAGGCATTAAGAAAACTTACTGGTTACATAAGCAAATCAAAAACAGCAGCAATTTTTATAAATCAGGTAAGAGAAAAAATTGGTGTCTTTTTTGGCAATCCTGAAACAACCCCTGGTGGAAGGGCCTTAAAATTTTATGCATCTGTTCGTCTTGAGGCTAGAAAAATAGATAGTATAAAAAAAGGAAC
>JAMWBY010000017.1 GCA_023818745.1 Candidatus Omnitrophota bacterium | reverse complement strand
TATTGGTAAAGTTCTTGGAGAGGGTGAGATTCCAATTATAGAAGCAATAAAAATACTTAAAGAAAATAATTATAAAGGTGTCTGGTGTATTGAATATGAGGGAAAAGATAAAGAAATTGGCTATAAAAAATCTGTTGATTTTTTAAAAAAATTAAATATATAGCAGATGAAAAGGGAAAACTGGGGAAGCAAGTTAGGAGTTATTCTTGCTGTTGCAGGAAGTGCTGTTGGACTTGGCAATTTTTTGAGATTCCCTGTTCAAGCAGTAAAGAATGGTGGTGGTGCTTTCATAATACCTTATTTCATATCTCTTTTCCTCCTTGGAATACCTTTAATGTGGATTGAATGGACGATAGGAAGATTTGGAGGTGGATTTGGACATGGAACTGCCCCTGGTATATTTCAATCGTTATGGAGAAAAAATAGGTTTATTAAATATTTTGGAGTAATCGGAATTTTTGGTCCAATAGTGATTTTCATTTATTATACATATATTGAATCATGGCTTCTTGCTTATACATTTTTCCCATTAAGAAGTGATTTTTCTCAAATTTCTACAAAAGACCAAATGCTTGCATTTTTACAGGGATATCAAGGAGTTGTTAAAAATGAGTATTTTTCATCTATTTTGACCGCTTATTTATTCTTCATAATAACTTTCGGATTAAATCTTTTAATTGTATATTTTGGAATAAAAAGGGGAATAGAAAGGGTTTGTAAAGTTGCAATGCCTGCTTTATTTATATTTGCTTTGATTTTAGTTATAAGGGTTCTAACTTTAAAAAATGAAACAAATCCTGATTGGAGTCCTTTAAATGGTCTTGGTTTTTTATGGAATCCTACTTTTTCTTCATTAAAGGATGCAAATGTCTGGCTTGCTGCTTCAGGGCAAATTTTCTTTACTTTAAGTGTAGGAATTGGTGTAATTTTAACATATGCAAGTTATTTAAGCAAAGATGACGATGTTTTACTTTCAGGACTTACAAGCGCAAGTACAAATGAATTTGCAGAAGTAATCCTTGGAGGAAGTATAGTTATCCCTGCTGCTTTTGTCTTCTTTGGTCCTTCTGGCATAAGAGAAATTGCACAGCAAGGTTCATTCAATCTTAGTTTTGTTACTATGCCTTTAATTTTAAAATCATTACCATTAGGAAAAATATTTGAAATTTTATGGTTCTTCTTGCTTTTTCTTGCAGGACTTACATCTTCAATTTCACTTGCTCAGCCAGCAATTGCTTTTCTTGAAGATGAATTTAATCTATCAAAGAAAAAGAGTGTTTTTATTTTTGGTATTGTATGTTTTATACTTTCAAATCTTTCTGTTTTATTTTTAAGCAAAGGAGTAGTAGATGAACTTGATTTCTGGGGAGGAACTTTTGCTCTTGTGGTTTTTGCAACAATAGAAACAATTCTTTTTTCATGGATATTTGGAATGGAAAAAGCATGGGAAGAAATGCATTCTGGTTCTGATATTAAACTACCTAAGATTTATAAGTTTATAATAAAATATATAACTCCTTTATTTTTAATCTGTATTCTTTTATTCTGGACAATACAGTATGCAATACCTACTTTTTTACTTAAAAATGTCATTTTAGAAAATTTGCCATTTATTTTAATGACCCGTATTATTCTGGTTATTATTTTTATTGCTTTATGTATTCTTGTTAAAATTTCATGGAGAAAAAAAGGAGAAAAATTTGAAAATTAGTGGCTGGATTATGCTTGGTATTTCATGGAGTGTTATTTTCTTACTTTTTATATATTCTTTTTACAGGTCTATAAAAAAAGATTAAAAAAGTTTTCCTTCAGGAAATTCAATTTCTTCTTTGTTTAAATCAACTTTTTCTAATTTTTCTCTTTCCTTTTTTTCTTCTTTCTCAAAATAATAAATTTTTATATTTTCCACCCAATCACAGTATTCACAATTTGGGCCTCTTTCAGGAACCATATTTTTGTCAAGACATTTTATTGCATCCTTTATTATTGTTTTTATGTATTTTATATCCAATTCTACTTTTTTTACTTCAAAATTAAAATTAATAATATTTCTTATTTTATCTGCCTCATAATCAGTCATACTTTTTTCTGGGTAATAATAAACAAGATAACCAAAATCGACTTCATTTCCTTTATTTTCCTTCTTTAATAGTAAAGAATAAATCCCAAGTTGAAACTGATATGCATGATGCGGGTCTCCTTTAGGTGGTAAACTTGCTCTTGTTTTATGGTCAAGAGGGACATAAAATCCTTCTGGAGTTTGAATTATTTCATCAAGCCTTCCCCATAAGTAGTAGTTTTTATTCTCCTCTATGTCATAGTAATATGTCTTTTTAAGTGTTGAAATTAACTTGCCTTCAATCTTTCCAATCAGAAAAGGAGGAAGTTTTTCTTTCTTTCTATAAAATTCAAAATACTCTTTTATTAGAGAATCTATACCAGTTGCAATTGAAGGCATAGGTCCTCTTGGTCTTGAAAAACCCTCTTTCACGGATAAATAAAAACATTTTGGACATTCATTAAAAATATTTAAACTATGTGCAGAAAGTCCAATTTTCTCATTTCTTTTTTCCATTTTTTTATTTTATATTTTGTAGAATTGAAAGTCAAATAAGGCATACCTTTAACTCTTTCATCTACAAAGATATCTTTTTTGTTTTGGGGTGAGAAAAAATAACGAAGATAGAGGAAAAATGTTTAAAAGTGGTAAAATTAAATAGAGATGAAAAATTATATATGTGGAATAGATGAAAATGGATTAGGGCCTATTTTAGGTCCTCTTACTATAACAGGTATAATAGCAGAGGAAGATATAAAAATACCTGATTACATAAAGGATAGTAAAATTGTTTATAAAACAAAAAATGATTTAAAAAAAATTGAAGAAATAGCAATTGTTACATTTTATATTTTGAAAAAAAGGTTACCATCCTCTCCTTATGAAATATTTAAAAATTTTACTATTTCTAAATGTGTTTTTGATGAAAATATATGCGAAAAAAATATACCTTTGTATTTTAAAAATCCTGAATTTGAGAAAGTTATTAAAAAATATTCTGATTTAATAAAACAGGGCAAAAAAATAAAAGATTTAAAAATAAATGTTGTTTGTCCATACTACTTTAATCAATTTGTAAGTAAAAAATTTTCAAAGTTTATTTTAGACCTTTCTAAATTTTGTGAAATAATAAAAATTTTTTCAGAATATAAGAATATAAAGTTTCATTGTGGAAAGATAGGTGGTTTAAACTACTATAAAAAATTCCTCTCTTATTTTCTCCCAGATTTTTATATACAAACGATTGAAGAAAAAGAAAATTATTCACACTATAGAATCTACAAAAAAAGTAATTTTTCAGAAATTTTTTTCTATAAAGATGTTGAAAAAATTTCTCCTTTTGCTTGTTTTTCTTCTCTAATAGGCAAATATATAAGAGAAATTGTTATGGAAAGCATAAAAAGAAGTTTAAATATTGATGAAAATATTTCTGGCTATAGAGACAAAAAGACAAAAAGTGTTATTGAAAAAATTGATTTTTTAGGATTAAAAAGAGAATGTATAATAAGAAATATGTAATTTACTATTTTGAAAATGGAAGGTAAAATTTAAAAATGAGGAAAATTGTTGAATTTTATAAGAACTTAAATAAACACAAAAAAATTGCTTTTTGGATTTGTATTGGATTAATTTTCCTTTCAATTATAAGAATACCTATAACAAGTGCCAGAAGAAGGCAAACGCCGAGTTTAAAATATTTCATAAAAAATTTAAAAAGTGAAAAAAAAGATGAAAAAATTGACGCTATTTTTAGTTGTGGAAAATTAAAAATAAAAAATGCACTTTATGAAATTGAAGAAATTTTTCAGAAAGACCCTGATATTAAAGTTAAAAGATATTGTGCATGGAGTATAGGAAGAATTGATTTTAACCGACTTTTAACTTACCTTGACAATTCAGATAAGATAATTAAAGAAATAACATTTGAAACAATCTTAAAATTTGACCCTAAAAATATAGATTATTTAATAAATAGATTTGAGAAAGAAGATACGGAAACAAAATTAAAAATTTTATCATATATGGCATCTCCTACCTATCAGGAAAAACTTTTAAAGATTCTTGAGGATGAAAAAGAAGAATTAGATGTGAGAAAAAAAGCGCTTGAAATTTTAAGAGAAAAGGGTAACTGGGAAGAAATTGAAACATCTCTCTGGGCATTATATTATGGGGAAAAAGATTATGATATGAAAAATTTAATATACCAAGTTATAAAAGATTTTCAAAAAAGAGGTAAAAAATGAAAAAAATAAAATCTGGATTTACATTAATTGAATTGCTTGTTGTAATTGCAATAATATCAATGCTTGCTGGTCAGATTTTGCCATCTCTTTCAACAGCAAGAGAAAAGGGAAGACAGGCAAATTGTATAAATAATCTTCATCAAATAGGACTTGCAATTGAAATGTATTATCAGGATTATGACGATTATCCTGTATGGCTTTCATTGCTTTGCAGAAGTAATACTCTTGGAACACCTAATTATCTTGGAAGTGGGAAAATTCTTTTATGTTTAACTGATTTAAACAAGGGCGATAAAGGACATGGAAATCCTCGTTTTGGAGAAATTTGTGATATTCCTCTTACAAAAGTTGAGACGATTTATGGCTCTCTTTCTCCTTATGACCAGAGTATTTATGCATATAGAAATCCAGATATTGAAAGTTGCTCATATTCTTATGAATTTGCTTTGACAGAGTGTTCATGGTTTGTATATGGCCCAGGGACAGATGAATTCAAGCAGGCAGATTCCAATGGAGATGGAATTGTAACCTGGAAAGAAGCAAAATTATGGCAATCAGGATATCAAGGGTTCGGAGGCAAGGTTCCAATTGTAAGATGTTTCTGGCATTACTATAATCACAACCATAAAGTTTTAAATCTTGCTTTTCGGGACTATAATGTTTTTATAAGTGGACCTGAATGGGAATCCACATCTTATTAACTTTTAGATAAAAACCATTCCACAGTTTTCTTTATACCTTCTTCAAGTTTAATTTTAGGATACCAAGTTGTTTGCTTTCTTATTTTTTCAATTGAAATACAACTTCTTTTTAATTCACCTTTTCTTGGAGAAGAATAAATTTTTTTACAATCTTTATCTTTTAAATTTTTTTTAACAACTTCAAAAATTCTATTAACACTTGTTTCTATTCCAGTTCCTACATTAAAAATTCCTGTTATATCATTTTTCATAAACAAAATGTTCGCATCAACTACATCATCAATATAAATAAAATCCCTTGTTTGCTCTCCATCTCCAAAGATTATACATTCTTTCCCTTCAATTATCCTTGATATAAAAATTGCAATAACACCTGCTTCTGATAAATAGTTCTGTCTTGGCCCATAAACATTTCCATATCTTAATGCAACATAATTTATTCCATAATTTTTCCAGTATGAATAAAGCAATTTCTCACATGTTAACTTAGATATTCCGTAAACACATATAGGAAATGGCTCAATTGTTTCAGGAGTTGGGAAAATATCTGTCAATCCATACATAACTCCACCTGTTGAGGAAAAAATTACTTTTTTAGGAGGTTTTTCTTTTAAATTTTGAAGTATATTTATAAGTCCTTTAATATTTACATCTACATCAAAATCAGGGTCTTCTTCTCCTTTTCTTACATTTATCTGAGCAGCAAAATGAAAAACATAATCAAAATTGTTTTTTTCAAAAATACTTTTTATTTCTTTTTTATCTTTAACATCTATGTTATAAAAAATTGCTTTTTCATTTAGATTTTTTAGAAATCCAGTTGATAAATTGTCTATAACTACTACTTCATTACCTTCTTCTATTAATCTATCAACTGTATGGCTCCCAATAAAACCTGCTCCTCCAGTAACAAGAACTTTTGCCATTTTTAATCTTTCAAATTTATATCTTTTAACCAATCTTTGTTTTCTATATACCAGTTTACAGTTCTTTCAAGCCCTTCTTCTATATTTACTTTTGGAGACCAGTTTAATAATTTTTTTGCTTTTGTAATATCAGCATATGTCTCTTTCAAATCTGCTTTGCAAAATTCTCTATTAATTATTTTTGCTTTTTTGTTTAATTTTTTCTCAATTATACTTATAACTTCATTTAATTGATGTGGGTTACTATTACCAAGATTTATTATATGAAAACCAGAAAGGTTAGTGCCTGAAATTGTCCCCTCTGCAATATCGTCAACATAAGTAAAGTCCCTACTTTGTGTTCCATCTCCATAAACAATTATTTCTTTTTCTTCATCTATTAATTTTATAAATTTAAAAATACTCATATCAGGCCTTCCACAAGGTCCATATACAGTAAAATATCTAAAAACAACAACATCTATTCCGTATAAATAATGATAGGTATAACATGTAACTTCTCCACTTTTTTTACTCGCCGAATAAGGAGAAATTGGTTCATTTACAGGAAGGTTTTCTGAAAAAGGAATTTTACAACCAGCATAAATAGAAGAAGTTGAAGAATAAATAAATTTTCTAATTCCAAACTCTTTTGCACATTCAAGTAAATTTAAATTCCCAATAACATTTGTCTGATAATAAATTTCAGGATTTTCTATACTTGCTCTTACACCAGCACGAGCAGCAAGGTTAATTATTACCTCTGGTTTGGCTTCCTTTACTATATATTTTATTTCTTTTTTTGATATATCAAATTTTACAAATAGAAAATTTTTATATTTTTTTAATCTTTCAATCCGCCAGTTTTTTAGTCGCACATCATAATAATCATTTAAATCATCAATACCAAGAACTTCTTCTCCCATTTCAAGCAATTTTTCACACACTTTCCAACCGATAAATCCTGCGCATCCTGTCACTAAAATTTTTCTCATTTCAATTTATTATATCACAAATTTAAAATGTCAAATCAATTTTTTAAAAAGTAATTTATATAAAAATTTCACCTTATTAAGTAGTTCTGCAAAATCACTCTTATCAACAATCCTCCGCTAACACCTCGTAGGTGTAAGAGAGTGGTTTGACAGAAAAGGGAAAGAAAGGTAAAATTAAGTTGTGGAATTAAAGAAAAATAAAGGTGTTGCGTTAATAGCTGTAATTGTAATGATTGTTTTACTTTCCTCTATTATTATTGCTGTTGTCCTTACTGCAACAATATCAATAAGAAGAGCAAATTTTTACAATAATAAACTCATTGCCTATGAACTAGCAGAAAGAGGGATTCAAGAGATTTTTTATAGATTAAATTATTCTGGTTATGAAGAAATAGGCGGTATTAGTGCACCTACATATAGGTCAAATCTTGGCAATGGATGGCAAACATTTAATAGTTTAGACCAATCACCAATATCAATCCCTCAGTGGTATAGAATGTTAATTTCCTCTTTTCAACCAACTGATTTTACAATATATGCTACAACTATCTCTTATCCTGAATTATGGAAAGACGCTTCTTGTCGTATTTATTTTGTTGATGTAAATTCAAGCACCCAACAAGAAACAGACCTTGATTTAATAATATCAGAAGGTATTTATAAAGGAAGATACTCTAAGATAAGTTTTTTATTAAGAGGGACAGGTGAAGTTAAAGAAGAAGGAGGATTTTTTTACTATGGAGATTACCAAAACAAAAATCCTAATAGAACATTAGGAAGTTGTGGAATAGCAGAGGCATTTAATAAACATGTAATTTATGCCAATAGTGTATCAATATCTGGTGCAGTTAATAAAGGGAATATAACAACATTATCGCAAAAACCTAATTCTCTTCCTTCAGATGTAACATGGACAGAAACAAATGTGATTTTACCTGAAATAAAATTTAATGTTCCAATACTACCTTTACGACCATCAACCTTCACTGAAAATTATGATTCTTACGGAAATTTTAATGGTAATCCAGCTTTACCTCCTGGAGTAACTTTTAATCTACTTTCTCGTACTTATACTTTTCAATCGCCTTATAATCAAAGTGGACCTGTAAAAATAGAAGGAGCAAATGCAATATTGAGTAATAACCCTCGGATAAATAACTATTTTTACCTTACACAAAGTATTATTCCACCCCTTCCTGCAGGAAATCTTACAATAGATGGAAATATTATTTTTACAGATGATGCATGTTTGGAAGTAGAAAACCCGGGAACCATAACTATTAATTCTGGTTCAACTATAAATGGCAATTTAATGGTGAAAGGGATTAATTTAAATATCTCAAATAATATTACAATAAATGGGTCTTTGATAGCAGAAGTAAGTGATTTAACCATCTCAGGAAGCAATATTGTGATAAATGGTTCTTTAGTAGTAAAAAGTGGTAATTTATCTATAGCAAATAATATCACAATAAACTCAACAACTTCAACAAAACAGGCAGGAATAATTGTTTACAATGGCAACTTAACAATTTCTTCTCCGATTAATATTACAATTGGAAACAACCAAATATCTTCTATTTTAGTTTATTCTGATCAATCTAATCCAAGAACATTAAATATAAATGCTTCTCCTGTTTTTAATTTCCCAACATCAACAAATCAACTTGCAATAATTGGATACAATACACAAGAATCTATCAATATAAATATATCTGGAAATATACCACGAGGGGTTTTTTGTAGAGGGAATAATAATAATGGAAATATAACTTTAAATTCCGGAAGTATAACTGGGCTTCTTATAGCAAATGGTAATCTATCTTTAACATCTGGAACTATCACATATGACCCTAATCCATTTAAAAATAATTCAGAAGTTTATAAAGGTTTTGTCGGAGGCAGAAGGAAATATTTGCCTGTTATTGGTAGTTGGAGAATTGAATGGTAAAAAAAGGACTTACTTTAATTGAAGTAGTTGTTGCTATATTTTTAATGGCTATTGTTATAGCAGCAGGAATTCTTTTACTTGGAATAAATTTAAATGTTATAAAAAAAGCAAATGAATTAACAATAGCAACTGCTTTAATGCAATATACAATTGAAGATATTAAAAATATTGATTTTCCACCTATTTATTATGACACACAATATAAGTTTGGAGATAGACCACACAATGGCTCTTTTTATAAACAACCAGAAGAGATAGACCCGAAAATAGATGGAAATGACTGGACACCTGATTATTATAAGAATGATTTTATAGTAAAAAGGTTTGATTTCAGATATGCTCCAAATGGAGATTTTATTTTAAATGTATCATACGATTCAAAACAAGATACCGACTTAACAGCACGTCATAGAGTAGACATTTATATTTTGAGAAGGAGAGATAAATATATATTGTTGAAAAAGCCAATTTATAGAACAAGAGATGGGCTTTATTAAATTATGTAGAGAGGGAAATATGCATATATTATGTTTTAAACAGAGGAAAAATGGCTTCACAATACTTGAAATTCTTGTTGCACTGACAATTTTAGTTGTTGTATTTTCTTTAATTACTCTCTTGTATGTCAGAGCTGCAAGAACAAGAAATGTGATTAATGCCTATAATGAAGTTAGTGAAGTTTTAACTCAAATGATTGACTTAATGGTAAATGGAAGACAAAATTTTATGGGCAATAATATTCCTGCGTTAAAGATTGTTTCTTCCTTCAATACATTAACAGATAAAGAAATATCTTTCACTGACAATGGAATAAATTTTCAATATACAATTACTGAAAACACTTTGAAATTAAGCATTAATGGAACCGAATATAACCTTGACGCTAATAATAAAATAGAACTGCAAAACGAATCTAAATTTGAATATTATACACCTGGTGGAGGAAGCGAAATTACACTTGTAAAAATAATTCTTTCTGGAAAATCAACTAATCCTGCGATGAAAAAAATGAACCCTATGAGAATAGAAACATCTGTCAGATTAAAAAATAAACTATCATTCTAATGTTTTCAATTTTAAATATTATAGGTCTTATAACTTTTTCTTTTTCAGGTGCACTTAAAGGAATTAAAAAAAAATTTGATTTATTTGGAATAGTTGTTTTAGGGACTATAACTGCTCTTGGTGGTGGAGTAGTAAGAGATATTCTTGTAAACCAACTTCCGAAAATGTTAACAGATTCAACTTATATAGGATTTTCTCTTTTAGGTATTTTAATAGCAATCTTGTTAAGAAAAAAAACAACACCAATTATAGAAAGAATTTTTTTAATATCAGATGCTATTGGACTTTCTTCTTTTACTTCAACTGGCTGTATTATTGCTTATGAAAACAACCTTTCTATAATAGGAATGCTTCTCCTTGGACTTTCAACTGCGATAGGTGGAGGAATTATGAGAGATATACTTTCTGGAGATGTTCCTCTTGTTTTATGTAAAGAATTTTATGCAAGTTGTTCTATTTTAGGTTGTCTTGTGTTCTACTTTTCTATAACTTCTGGATTTTCGGTTTCTATATCTTCATTATTATGTGTTTTGATAGTTTTTATAATAAGATTAATGGCTATAAAATACAATTGGCATCTTCCCTATTTTTCTTAATTTTTTTATCTTGGAAGTTTCTATTAGAAAATATTGTTTATAAAAAATTTTCAATATCAACAAAAGCGGAGGGGGTGGGATTTGAACCCACGGTACCGCCTTTCGACGGTACAACGGATTAGCAATCCGCCGCATTAGACCACTATGCTACCCCTCCTTTTTATATATTATATCTCAAATTTTTATTAAAGAGCAATTTTAATTAAGAGGATAAAGGTCTCAAAAAGAAATGTTTATCTTTTGTCTCAATTTCTTCTTTTCACTCTTTTTTTTCTTTTCTTCAATCTGTTTTATTTTTGCATACTCTGGTTTTTCTGTTTTTATTCTTGGTCTTTTTCTTTCATTCAGTTTTTTTAACTTTTCTTCAAGTCGTTTTAATGCTATTTTTTTATTCTTTACTTGAGAACGAAATTCTCTACCTATTGCAGTTATACCTGTTGGGATATGCACAACTTTGACACTTGTTAGTTTTTTATTTTTTCTTTGTCCCCCTGGTCCACTGCTTTTGTAATAATAAATTTTAATTTCCTTGTTGTTTATAATTCCCATAATGCCTCAAATTTATATTTCTCATTTATCTTTCTTATCTCATCCTTAATTTTCAAAAATACATCTACAATTTTAGGGTCAAATGATTTGCCTTTTTCTTCATTTATAATTTCAAAAGCATCTTCTATCCTTATTTCATTTTTATATATTCTTTTTGATGTTAATGCATCAAAAATATCTGATAGCATTGCAATTCTTCCATAAACTGGAATTTCATTTCCAGAAAGTTTGTAAGGGTATCCTGTTCCATCATATTTTTCATGATGAGAAAGCGCAATAATTTCTGCTGCTTTCAATATAATAGAGTTTGACCCAGAAAGCATTTTTGCTCCAATTATTGGATGCGTTTCTACTATCTTTCTTTCTTCATTGGTTAATTTGCCAGGTTTTAATAAAATACTATCTGGAATTGCTATTTTCCCAAGGTCATGTAATGGTATTGCATTTTTTATTAGTGTGCTTTCGTTTTCTTTAAAACCAAGATTTTTTGCTATTAAATAGGAATATTCACTTACTCTCTGGATATGTCCTCCTGTTTCTCTATCTCTATATTCAATCGCCATTGCTAATCTAAAAATTGTTTCAAGTTGAGTATCTTTTAAAATTGTGTTTAATTTAAAATTCTGAATAGCAATTAATCCCTGAATAGAAAGGGTCTCAATTAAATTTATATCTTCAAGAGTAAACTTTGATGTCCTTGAAAAAGGTGTTGGTTTTTTATTTATAAAAATGCCATAAATTTTAAAATCAGGGAACAATAATATTGGAATAACTGCGATATTTTTAATCCCTCCTTTAAAATTCTTTATTATTTTGGGCTTTTCAATTCCTTTAATTATTTCCTTCAAATCTATATTTTCAATCTCTTCTCCTTCTTTAGCCAAAATTTCCATTTTTTTATCAGAAACAGATACAAAACAACCACTTTCAATTCCTGAACAAACAAGTATTGTTTTGAGAACTATTGAAGGTGTTTTTTCAATTAAAGTTTCGCTTCCAAAACCAAGGAATAAGGACTCTTCTTTTTTAAACGCTTCTATTGGATTTAAAAGTTCTGTAAACTCTTTTTCTGCATTTTTTACAAGATTAAACATTGTTTCTTTCTGAAAAAGTTTTCTAATTGCTAAAAAAAGTGAATAGAAAACGAAGGACAGATAATAAAAAATTGTGAAGAATAAAAAAGGAACAACATCAAGGAAAATTCCGTGATATTTCATCAAAAACAACGATCCATAAAAAATTATTCCAGAAAAAACAAAAGTATAAATTGTATTCAAAGAAATTTTTGAAATTGAAAAAATTAGACATAAAAATAAAGCATAAATAAAGAGGAAAATAAAAGATGAAATATGGATTATGTATTTACTTGAAACAGCAGTTCCAATAGCACTTGCTTGAACAAAAACGCCAAATTGAGTTCCTAATGGCGTAGGAATTAAATCTGCATTTTTTGCACCAACTATGGTTTGACCTATTATAACTACCTTCTTTTGAAAAAAATTATTATCATATTTCTTTTTTAAAACATCTGAAAAAGAAATAAAATGTTGATTGATATTGGTAGGAGAGATATATCTTATATAAAAACAACCATCTTTATCCAAAGGAACAAGATTTTTTAAAGAAGAATATGTCCTTTTACTCATAATTCTATATGTTTCAAGACCTATTTGAGAATAAATTTTGTTTTTATATTTTATAAAAGCAGGCATTTTCCTCACTATCTGATCTTTATCCTGAAAAGTATTTATATGTCCTACTGATAAAGCATTATTCTCAAACTCAGAAACACTTCCTCTTAAAGATTCTATTATATAAACTTCACCTTCTCTTTTTGAAAGTTTAATAGGAGAAAAAACAGGTAAAATCACACACCCATTTTCCTTTATACTTTTTAAAAATTCAAAGTCCTCTTTTTTACTTGTAAAAGTTGGGAAAAATATGTCAAAAACAACTAATTCTGCTTTTTCATCCTTTAATATTTTTAAAATTTCTGAATAATGCTTTCTTGAAAATGGTTCGCCTATTTCTCTTTCAAAGTCCTCAGTAATACCAACTACAACTATAGGAAGATTTTCTTTTAGAGTAGAATTCTTTAATCTTAAATCATAAAATAAGAATTCAAGTTTTTCAAATTTGTTATTTTTATAGAGAAATAAAACAATTAAATAAATTGAAAATGCAAATACATACTTTAGAATATACCTCATCAAAATTTATTTCTTCTTTTTTATTATATGTGGTTGAACCTTCGGTGGTTTTCTTGGAACAACATTCTTAACAGGGTTTTCATAAGTTTTTGTATCTACAGAAATTTCCTCTCCCTTTCCTACTGTTTCAGACCTTCCTTGATTTCTCTCTCTTACAATTACATTTCCTTCAGTGACATTTATAGTTGTTCTTGCTATATTACCAGTATCTCCATTTATCCACTCATTAACAACATTAAATTTGGTTCCCTCAACGCCAGCAATGACAGCAGGGGTTATAACTTCAAATCTTGAATCTCCTTGATGATTGACATTTACAGAAGAATTAGTCCCTTCTGGTATAGAAATAATACTATAAATTTTGCCCTGAGGGTCTGTAAATGAACCAACAACTCCTACTTCTCCATTTATACTAACTTCTGTGCTGTCTTCAAATTTCAACTTTCCACTATTAAATTTTTCACCTGGTTTTGCAATTATTGTGTCATTCCAAATTATTTCTTTATTCTTACCAACTTCAACTGCATAAGATAGATATCCTGCAACAATTCTTCTACCCTTAAAATGTCTTGGACATATAAGAAAAACTTTATTTGAATCTTCTTCTGCAAAATATCTTCCTATATAAAATTTTGAATAACTATCCCCTGGTTGTCTATCGCTTGGACAATGAAAAACGCTTAAATTCTGAATATATGTAGGAGTTAAGGCCTTTAATTCAACTGGTGTGTCTTTAAAATCTGATTGAAACATTTCAATCGCGTGTGCTATTGTCTTCATATTATTCACACATCCCATAGTTCTTGCAAATTCTCTTGAATTTGAAAAAACCCCTAAAATTAAAAATAAAATGCTTATTCCTATAAAAGTCAAAATCAAAATTTCTAATAAACTAAATCCTTTTTTCATTTTTTTACCTCCTTATGTCTTTCAACTATATTATAAATAATTTTGTTTTCAAGTTCTTTTAATGCAATATTTAAACTAATTTCCTTAACTTCTGTATTTTTCCATGTCTCAATAACATTTACTGCAGCATCACTTAACTCTTTATATTTTTGAGAAAATTTTTCAAGTTCTTCAACAAGGGAAGTCAATGTATCTCCTTTTCTTAATTTAAACTCCGGATATTTTCCTTCTTGAAGTTCCTGCAACATTTTTTTAATTCTGTAAGCAGGCCCTGCAACCTTATGGGAAAGAATAATCATACCTAAACTTGCAAGAAAAGCAAGTAAAACAATAAGTGCAAAATTTAAGACAATAAACTTTTTAGTTGAAAGAGTGTAAAGTTCCCTTGTATTTTCAATCCTCATTATTTTTTCAAATATTCCTAACCAGATATTATTGAAAGTAATACTACTGACAAGAAAACATGAAATAGCAAGGGTGATTATTGTAAAGATAACAAATCTTAATTGTATCTCTGTATCAATCCACAAAATCCTTCTACCTTTTTTCATTTTCTTTTTGTTATATTACCTCAAATTTTTCTCAATGTCAAGTTTTTGTAATCTTTTTCCATCGTGTTCCATATGGAGTATCTTCAAGAAATATACCTTTTTCCTTTAATATATTCCTTATTTCATCTGCTCTTTTATAATCTTTTTTATTTCTTGCAATCTCTCTTTCCTTTATCAAATTTAAAATATTTTCAGGCAAAAACTCTTCTTTTTTCTCAATTATACATAAAACACTGTCTATCTCTTCAATAAATTCTTTTACTTCTTTTACATTCTCTGCTCCAAACTCACCTTTTGAAAAGAAAATATTTACAATTTTTATTAAATTAAATATGGAGGAAAGAGCAAAAGAGATATTTAAATCATCATCAAGTCCTTTTATAAATCTTTCTTTTGCCTTTTCTATTTCTTTTTTTATTTCAGGATTATACTTTCTACTGGCACATATATTTAATCCCTGATAAAACTCATTATAATTTTTGACTGTATTTTCTGCCTGTTTTAAAGATTTTTCTGTAAAGTTTAAAGGGTCTCTGTAATGAGTTGATAATAGTAAATATCTAATCGCAACTGGATTATAACCTTTATTTAAGAGGTCTCTTAAAGTATAAAAATTTCCTTTTGATTTTGACATTTTTTCTCCATTAACAAGTAAATGTGCGCAATGAAGCCAATAGTTTACAAATTTTTTCCCTGTTGCAGATTCACTCTGAGCAATTTCATTCTCATGATGAGGAAAAATATTATCAACTCCTCCTGTATGGATATCAAATGTCTCTCCAAGATATTTCATACTCATTGCAGAACACTCTATATGCCATCCAGGCCTTCCTTTCCCAATTTCTGTTTCCCACCAAACCTCTTTTTCCTTTGCGGACTTCCATAAAACAAAATCTCTTACATCCTCTTTTTCATACTCATCTGTATCAACTCTTGCACCCACTTTTATCTGACTTAAATCAATTCCTGAAAGTTTCCCATAGGAAGAAAATTTTGAAATACTAAAATATATTGAATTATCTTTATAATAAGCATATCCTTTTTCAAGAAGTTTTTTTATAAGTTCTACCATTTCATTGATATGTTCTGTAGCCCTGGGTAAAAAATCGGGTTTCTTCAACCTCAATGTCTCCATATCTTCAAGAAAAATTTTAATGTATCTATCTGTATATTCTCTTAAACTTATTCCTTGGCTTTTTGCTCCATTTATTGTCTTATCATCAACATCTGTAATATTCATAACTCTTATAACTTTGTATCCTCTATATTCAAGATATCTGTGTAGTAGGTCTTCAAAAACATAGGCACGAAAATTACCTATATGGGCAAGGTCATAAACAGTAGGTCCACATGTATATAACTTAACAATTTTATCTTCAATTGGTATAAACTCTTCCTTCCTTTTTGTTAATGTGTTGTAAAATCTGATCATTTTGCTCCTTTAAAAATTATTTTATCATAAAAACTCAATTATCACTTTGTAAATTTTTATTTGATTTTAAAATATAATTTGGAATGCCAAATACATTTATTTTTTCTGTGAATGGATTTTTGTAAACAAGAACGCGTGTATTATAAACTTCTTCTATATTTTTATATGTTAAAACTTCTTCTGTGGAGCCACTTTTATAAATTTCCCCTTCTTTAAATAATAGAATTTTTGTGCAATAATTTGAAGCAAGATTTAAATCATGAAAAATGCTTATGATAGTTATACCTTTTAGATTTAAATCTTTTAAAATATCAAGTATTGAAAATTGATATCCGATATCAAGGTGACTCGTTGGTTCATCAAGTAAAATAACTTCTGGATTTTGAACAAGAATTTGACCTATATATATTCTCTGTTTTTCTCCTTCGGATAATTGTGTAATTTTTTTATTCAAAAATTCTTTTATATTTAATTTTTCACTTATTTGTCTGATTGCTTCCTTATCCTCTTTTCCAAATCTTCCTGTGTAAGGGAAAAATCCAAAAATTAAAAAATCAATAACTTTAAGCTCAAAAGTAAATTTTATTTCCGATGGTAAATAACCCACTTGTCTTGCATAATCAATATTGTTAATCTTTTTAATATCTTTCCCTTTATATAAAACAACTCCTTTTTCATAAAATAGGATTTTTGCCAAGATTTTTAGAAAAGTTGTTTTGCCACTACCATTTGGACCAACTATTCCAACAAATTCACCTTTTAAAATTTCTGTATTTATATCTTTTAAAACTTGATTTTTACCATAACTAAAATATAAATTTTTTACTTCATAAATTTTTACCATATTTTTTCACCCTTCAATAATAGAATTAAAAAGAAAATTCCACCAAAAAATCCAGTTATAACTCCAACAGGTATTTCAACAGGTCTAATTATAATCCTTGAAATTGTATCACATATAATTAAAAAACTTCCACCAAATATAAATGAAACAGGAATAACTTTTTTATGAATTGAAGGAAACAAACTTCTTACTATATGAGGAATAATTAAACCAACAAATCCAATAATACCTGAAAGACAAACACAAAGAGAAGAGATTAAACAAGTAATAAAATAAACTATATTCTTTTCAAAATTTACATTTATGCCAAGTGTTTTTGCTTTATCTTCATCAATACTTAAAATATCATAAATCCTACTTGATATAATTAAGAAGATGAAACAAATAAATATTAGAATTCCTGAATAAAATAAAATCTTGTCTGAAAAAGATGATAAATCTCCAAAAAGGAAAAATAAAGTTGAATAAATTTTTTCATATCTTGAAATTGAAACTAAAAATAAAACAAGGGAAGAGCAGATAAAGTTTATAGAAATTCCTGCAAGGATGATTGAAGTAACAGAAAGTTTTTTAATTATTGAAAAAGAAAGAATAATAAAAAGCGAAAAAATAGAACCGAAAAATGAAAAGAGTGGAATTGAATAAACTTTCCCTATAATTACTCCAATTGTCACTCCGAGAGATGCACCTCCTGAAATACCAAGAGTGTAGCTTTCAGCAAGAGGATTTTTTAATATACTCTGCAAAACACAGCCTGCTATTGAAAGTCCACTTCCAACTATAAAAGCACATATAACTCTTGGGATTCTAATTTTTAAGAATATTGTTTTTTCTATTTCTGAAAGATTAAAAATTTCGCCAATTGTATAAATTTTGGATCCGAATAATATCCCGAAATAAATTGAAAATAAAAAAAACAAAATAAGAAAAATATATTTCTTCAATATTCAATCCCCTTTCTTGCTTTTATTCCATTATCAAAGGGATGTTTTATCTTTCTTATTTCACTCACTAAATCTGCTTTTTCTATAATTTTTTCAGTTACATATCTACCTGTTAAAACAAGTTCAATATTTTCTGGCTTTCCTTCCATAATTTCAATAATCTCTTGTTCTTTTAAAAATCCATCCCTTAAAGAGATTAAAATTTCATCACATATAACAATATCATATTTCTTCTCTTTAAAAATCCTTTTTATAAAATCCAGCCCATCTAGACACTCTTTCCTCAGTTTTTCTCTATCAACTTTTTCAAAAAAAGGGTGTTTTTCTGCAAAAGAGAATATATCTATTCCAACTTTTCTTAATATCTCTGCCTCTTTATACCTTTTAATATCTTTGTGAAAACAAATAAAACAAACATTTAAATTATGACTCTTTGCTCTTAAAGCAAGACCAATTGCTGCAGTTGTTTTCCCTTTTCCATCCCCACTATAAACTTCAATTAATCCTTTTTTTATTTTTTGCAAGGTTCGACCTCGTAAAAAACTTTACAACTTCAACAAAAGTTAATGGAGTGGGACTGCATATTTTATCACTATCCATTATTAAAATTCTATCATTTTTAACAGCATTTATCATATTGTATTTTTTCCAGTTCTTCTTTTCCTCTTCTCCATCTATTCCCATTAAAGTTATTATTATCACATCTGGATTTAATTTTATTATCTGTTCATAACTATATATTCCACCTTTTTCAATTACATTAATTCCACCTGCAAACTCAATTATGTCGTTTATAAAAGATTCTTTCCCTGCAACCCACAAAGGATGTGCACCAACCTGAACAAGCACCTTGGGCCTTTCCCTTTTTTGTGCTTGTCTTTTTATTTCTTCTAATTCTTTTTTAACTCTTTCAACTATCTCTCTTGCTTTTTTCTCTTTCCCAATTAATCTACCAATTTCTATAAAATCATCACAAAGTTTTTTAAAATTTTCTGGATAACTAAAAACAACAACATTTATTCCAAGTTCCTTTAATTTTTTAACATCTTTTGGATTTGTTAAATTTGTTGCAAATACAATATCTGGTTTTAAAGAATAAATTTTTTCAATATTTACATCAATAACACTACCAACTTTTTCTATATATTTTGCTTTTTCAGGTCTTGTGCAGTATATAGTATTTCCCACAATTTTATCACCTTGACTAAGAATAAATATATCCTCTGTAATTGCAGGAGAAAGAGAAACAATCCTTTTTGGAAAATTTTCTGAATATAAAAAACCAAACACTAAAAAAAGAAAAAATAATTTCTTTTTCATTTTTTATTCTAAATCATATAAACTATCATCCCCTGATAAATCCCCAAGAGAAGAATTGTAAGGACTAACATTATATTTTGTCTTTAAACTTTCAACATGACCATCACAGAAAGCAACATTCGCAACTCCATTATGTCTGAAATGAACATTTGGACCAATCCATGAGTAATATGGCTCACTCGGTGCTCTTAAATAATTATTGCCTATTATTTCATTTGTTAATGTAGACCAGATTGCACTATCACATAATAATACTGTTTCTGATGGTTTCTTAATTCTTGAGAGTTTTGTTGGAGGTTGGGCCTGACCATCCC
>JAMWBY010000089.1 GCA_023818745.1 Candidatus Omnitrophota bacterium | reverse complement strand
ATGAAAATTATTTCTGAGGGATAGAAAACTCTTGACAGAAATTTTTATAAAAGGTATAATTATAAATTCGGAAAATAGTACTTTAACAAAACTTTTTGATAATAAAAGGAGGTGAAGAATGGCTACTAAGTTTAAAATTAGACCGCTTGGTGATAGAGTAGTTGTAGAGCCACTTGAGGCAGAAGAAAAAACAAAGGGAGGAATTATTCTTCCTGATACTGCAAAGGAAAAGCCACAGGAAGGAAAGGTTGTTGCTGTAGGTAAAGGGAAGGTTAATGAAAAAGGAGAATTGGTACCAATAGAAGTAAAAGTCGGTGATAAGGTTCTATATGGAAAATACTCTGGAACAGAAGTTAATATTGATGATAAACAATATATAATTTTAAGAGAAGATGATATTTTGGCTATTGTTGAAGAAAAATAAACAAGGAGGTAAAAATGGCAAAACAAATTTTACTTGGTGAAGAAGCGAGAAGAAAAATTCTGGAAGGAATGGAAATAATGGCATCTTCTTTACGACCAACTCTTGGACCCAAAGGAAGATGTGCAGTTTTAGAAAAAAAATTTGGGTCTCCAACAGTTATAAATGATGGTGTTACTATTGCAAAAGAGATAGAACTTGAAGACCCTTATCTTAACCTGGGAGCACAATTACTTAGAGAAGTGGCTTCAAAAACAAATGATATTGCAGGAGATGGGACAACGACAGCATCTTTATTGGCGGTTACAATTGCAAAAGAAGGATTTAAAAATGTTGCTGCAGGAGCAAATCCTGTTCATTTAAGAAGAGGGATTGAAAAGGCGGTAAAAGCAGTAGTAGCGAAATTAAAGATGATGAGTAAGCCAGTAAAGGATAAAAATGAAATCCAGCAGGTTGCTACAATTGCAGCAGCAAATGATATAGAAATAGGTAAAATCATAGCAGAAGCAATGGATAAAGTAGGGAAAGAAGGTGTTATTACTGTTGAAGAAGCAAAGGGAACAGAAACGGAACTTAAAGTGGTTGAAGGTATGCAGTTTGATAGAGGATATCTTTCTCCCTACTTTATAACAGACCCTGAAAGAATGGAATGTGTTCTTGAAGATGCTTATATTTTGATTCATGATAAAAAAATTTCATCTGTAAAGGATATCCTTCCATTGCTTGAAAAAATTGCTCAAGCAGGTAGACCTTTATTGATAATTGCGGAAGAAGTCGAAGGAGAAGCGCTTGCAACTTTAGTTGTAAACAAATTAAGAGGAACATTACAGTGTTGTGCAGTAAAAGCACCTGGATTTGGAGAAAGAAGAAAAGCGATGCTTGAAGATATAGCGATTTTGACAGGTGGCCAAGCAATTATGGAAGAACTTGGAATAAAACTTGAAACAGTTGACCTTTCTATGCTTGGAAGAGCAAAAAGAGTTATAGTTGATAAAGAAAATACAACAATTGTAGAAGGTGCGGGTTCTGCAGCAAAAATCCAGGGAAGAATTAACCAAATTAAAAGTGAGATTGAAAAAACAACATCTGATTATGATAGAGAAAAACTTCAGGAACGACTTGCAAAACTTGCTGGTGGAGTTGCAGTTATAAATGTTGGAGCACCTACTGAAACAGATATGAAAGAAAGAAAAGCAAGGGTTGAAGATGCTTTAAGTGCAACAAGAGCAGCAGTTGAAGAAGGAGTTGTTCCTGGAGGAGGAGTTGCTTTAATCAGATGTCAGGATGAGATTGATAAGATTAAATTTGATGACCCTGATGAAAAAACAGGTGGGATGATAGTTAAAAAGGCACTTGAATCCCCATTAAGACAGATTGCAGAAAATTCAGGACTTGATGGAGCAGTTGTTGTTCAGAAAGTAAGAGAAAGCGAAAACCCAAATTTTGGGTTTAATGCAGAAAAAGATAATTTTGAAGATTTAGTTGAAGCAGGAATTATTGACCCAACAAAAGTCGTAAGGAGTGCTCTTGAAAATGCATCAAGTATGGCAGCGTTACTATTGACTACAGAATCATTGATAACAGAAATACCAGAAAAGAAAGAAAAGACACCAACACCACCTCCTTATCCTGAATATTAATTCAGGAGACACCCGCCACAAAACGTGGCGGGTTTTTTTTTATTATGAAAAGGCATCGTTTATATATTGAAGGAATTGTTCAAGGAGTTGGATTTAGGTGGTATGCAAGAAGGATTGGAAATTTAGTTAAAGTTTGTGGATGGGTTAAAAATTTATCTGATGGAAGGGTTGAAATTGTAATTGAAGGTGAAGAAGACAGATTAGAAAGATTTTTACAGGAATTAAAGAATGGGTATCTTGGAAATAATATAAGAAAGATTGAAAAATTTGAAGAAGAATATACAGGCGAATTTAAAAGTTTTGAAATAAGATTTTAGATGAAAAACTATAAAGACCTTGCAAAAGCAGGTATAGATGCTGAATTTCCACCGATTGAATGTTTTGAAAATCAATTTCCTTCCTACACAATAACAATTGTAATTCCAGAATATACATCTTTATGTCCTAAAACAGGTCAACCTGATTTTGGAACGATAACAATTGAATATGAACCAGATAAGTGTGTTATTGAATTAAAATCTTTGAAAATTTATATTCAGTCCTACAGAAATATTGGAATTTTTTATGAGAATGCAGTTAACAAAATTCTACAAGATATAGTCAAAGCAATAAAACCCAAATGGATAAAAGTTAAAGGAGAATTTAATCCAAGAGGCGGAATAAAATCCATTATTGAAGCCAAATATCCTTAAATAACACCTACAAGGTGAAAGGTGGAAAAGAAGAATTAGATTATTTTACAAGATACTTGGCAAAGATGTCTATTTCAATATTAACAAAATCACCAGTTTTCCTATATTTCAAATTTGTATTTTCAATTGTATAAGGGATTAAATAGATTAAAACATCATTATTTTCAATTTCTGCAATTGTTAAAGAAATGCCATCTACTCCGATTGAACCTCTTTTAACTATATATTTTTTAAACTCTTGAGGAATTTTAATTTTCATTAAATAAAATTCACTCTCTTTTCTTAAATTCGTTATCTTTGTCTTAAAATCAATATGACCTGTTAAAAAATGTCCTCCTACTCTATCTCCAATTTTTAATGCTCTTTCAAGATTTACACATTCTCCTATTTTAATTTCTCCAAGATTTGTCTGTTGGATTGTTTGGAAACTTACAAATACAGAAAAAATTTTATTTTCAATCCTTTCAACTGTTAAACATACGCCATTTACAGAAATACTATCTCCAACTTTTAAATCTTGAAAAATTTTATTCCCTTCAATCAGAATCTCAAGTCCTTCGCCTCTATTTCTTTTTCCCTTAATTTTACCTACTTCTTCAATGATTCCTGTAAACATCGTTTTTTATCCTTCCTTTTATCAAAATATCGTCACCAATTTTTTCTATATTAATTTTTTCAATTTCAATTGCCTCTTCTATTTTTTCTTTATCTTTACCACCAAAAACTGATAAAGAATTTTCTCCACCAAGTATTTTATTTCCTACAAATGCCCATATTTCATCAAAAAGTTTATTTTCAAAAAATTGTGTTAAAGTAAATTTCCCACCTTCAACCATAATTATTCCTATATTTTTCTCAATTAAAAGTTTTTCAAGGAGTTTTTTTATTTCAAATTTACGATTTTCTGTTGGTAACTTAATATAGTCAAAATTTGGTTTTTTTTTGTATTCTTCAATCTTTTCATTTGAAATTTTTTCATCAAAAACAATTAACACTTTTGATTTTTCATTTTCCCATATGTTACTTTCAAGTGGTGTCTTTCCTTCTGGATCAAGTATTATTTTATAATATCTTTTTTTATCAAGAATATCTTTTTTTGTTTGAAATTGATCAGCAATATAGTCAAGAAAAGGATTATCCTTCAAAATTGTATTTAATCCAACCATAATTCCGTCAACTTCAAACCTTTTTTTCTTCAAATAATTTCTTGTTTCTTCTCCTGTAATCCATTTGGATGAACCGATATATGTTGCAATTTTCCCATCCAATGTTTGAGCCCATTTTAATATAATATATGGCCTTTTTTCTTTAATATTAGTAATATAGAACCTATTAAATTCTTCTGCTTCTTCTTCTAAATAACCATACCTCACTTTTATTCCATTTTCCTCAAGTATTTTAAATCCATTTCCATTTACAAGAGGATTTGGATCTATAATACAGGCAATAACCTCTTTTATCCCAGATTTAATTATACTTTCTGTGCAAGGAGGAGTTTTTCCCCAGTGACAACAAGGTTCAAGATTTACATATAAAGTTGCACCTTTTGCTTTATCTTTTGCTTTATTCAACGCCTCTATTTCTGCGTGAGGTAGTCCAAATCCTTTATGATACCCCTCTGCTATTATCCTTTCTCCTTTTGCTATAACTGCTCCTACAAGAGGATTTGGACTTACCAATCCTTTCCCTTTTTCAGCAAGTTTAAAACATCTTTTTAAAAATTTCTTATGTTCAACCATTTATATTTTTACCACAATTTTAAGACCTTCTCCTCTTTTTATTTTTTTAATTCCTTCAACAATATCTTCAAGAGGTATTAAATCTGTTATAAATTTTTTAGCATCAACTTTTCCAGAAGAAATTAATTCTGCTGCTTTTATATAATCATTTCTATTTGAAGCAAAAGCACCAAAAACAGAAATTTCCTTATAGTGAATAATATTTGAATCAATCTGAATTATTGAATCGTCTTTTGGAAGTCCACCAAAAAAA
>JAMWBY010000088.1 GCA_023818745.1 Candidatus Omnitrophota bacterium | reverse complement strand
TATTTTTAATCCTTGGAGGGATAATTGCCATTGCAGCAGGGATAAGTGATATAAAAGATAAAATAGAGGAAAGAAAAGAAAAAGAGAAAGAGGAAAAGAAAGAAGAAGAGAAAGAAGAAGAGAAGAAGGAAAGTTAAATTTCAATAACAATATTTATTAAACGATTTGGAATATATATTTTTTTGATTATTTTTTTACCTTCAATAATTTTTTTAAATTTTTCATTGTTTAATAAAAGGTTATAAATTTTTTCAGCATCAAAGTCGGGAGGTATTTCAATATTTCCTCTTATTTTTCCATTTATTTGAACTCCTATATTTATTTTTTCTTCAACAATTTCAAGTTCTTCATAAGATGGCCAGTCCTCATTAAATAAAAAGTTTTTCTCATTTAAACTTTCCCACATTTCTTCACATATGTGAGGAGTAAAAGGATAAAGAATTTTTATGAATTTTTTCCAACATTCTATAACTATATATTTTGAAACCTTTTTCTCATTGAGTTCCTTATTTAAAAAATTAATAAATTCCATCATTTTTGCAATACAAGTGTTAAACTGAAATTCTTTCTCAATATCTTCGGTTATGCCTTTAACTACTTTATTTATCATAAATTTTAATTTTTCATCATGTTCTTGATTTTGTTCTGAATAATTTTTAATTTCACTATGCAATCTCCATACTCTATTTAAAAATCTCCAACAACCTTCTATTCCTTTTTCGCTCCATTCAAGATCAACCTCGGGTGGTGCAGCAAAAAGAATAAAAAGACGAAGGGTGTCAACTCCATATTTTTTAATCATATCTTCAGGGTCAACAACATTTCCTTTTGATTTTGACATTTTAGCACCATCCTTTATAACCATTCCCTGACATAACAAATTTTCAAAAGGTTCCTCAAAATTGACAAATCCCATATCCTTTAAAACCTTAACAAAAAATCTGCTATATAAAAGATGTAAGATTGCATGTTCTATCCCACCAATATACTGATCTACAGGAAGCCAATAATTTACTTCATCTTTGTCAAATGGTTTGTTTTCCATCCAAGTTGAAGCATACCTTAAAAAATACCATGAAGAATCAACAAAAGTATCCATAGTATCTGTTTCTCTTTCAGCATTACTTCCACAGACAGGGCACTTACATTTCAAAAATTCAGCAACATATTTTAAAGGTGATTCTCCTTTGCCAGTAATTTTTACTTCATCTGGTAATTTCACAGGTAAGTTTTTTTCATCTTCAGGAACAATTCCACATTTTGGACAGTAAATTATAGGTATAGGAGTCCCCCAGTATCTTTGTCTTGAAATACACCAGTCCTTTAATCTATAATAAACAGATTTCTTTCCTTTATTTATTTTTTCAAGATATTTTCTTACCTCTTCTTTACCTTTTTCACTATCAAGTCCATTAAAAATTTCTGAATTTACCATAATTCCATGGTTTTCATATGCTTTTTCAAGTTTTTCAGGAATTTCTTTCCATTCGGGATTTTTTATTACAATTTTAATAGGGAGATTATATTTTTCAGCGAATTCAAAATCTCTCTGGTCATGTGCTGGAACTGCCATAACTGCACCTGTCCCATATTCCATTAAGACATAATTTCCAATCCAGATAGGAATTTTTTCTTGTGTGATTGGATGAACAGCAAAAATTTTTGTATCAACTCCTTCTTTTTCAATTTTTAAAATATCCTGAACAGTTAAACTTGCCTTTTTTATTCTTTCTATAAATTTTTCTATTTCTTTACTATTGGAAGAAACTTTAGTAATTTTTTCTACTAATGGATGATAAGGTGATAATACAAGATAGGTTACGCCTAATAAAGTATCGGCTCTTGTTGTAAAAACACTTAAAATCTCATCTATTTCAGGAATGTAAAAATATATTTCGCATCCTTCACTTTTTCCAATCCAGTTTTTTTGCATAGTTATTACTCTTTCAGGCCAATTTTTAATTCCAGAAAAATCAAGTAATCTTTCAGCATATTCAGTAATTTTTATAAACCATTGTTCAAGATTTTTATTTTCTACAATTTCTCCACATCTCCAGCATTTGCCATCAATAACTTGTTCATTCGCAAGGACTGTTTGACAGGAAGGACACCAATTAGCAGGTGATTTCTTTTTATAAACAAGTCCTCTTTTAAAAAATTGAATAAAAAAATATTGATTCCACTTGTAATACTCAGGGTCACATGTTATTACTTCTCTTTCCCAGCAATAAGAAATTCCAAGTCGTTTTAACTGCCTTCTTATTGTGTCAATATTTTTATAAGTCCATTCTTTTGGATGAATATTCTGCTTAATTGCGGCATTTTCAGCAGGTAGTCCAAAAGCGTCATATCCAATAGGGTGTAAAATATTATATTTATTCATAACTTTATACCTTGCTACAACATCTCCTATTGTGTAGTTTCTAACATGCCCCATATGGATTTGTGCTGATGTATATGGAAACATTTCAAGTATATAAAATTTTTTCTTTTCACGATTATATTTTACTTTAAATAATTCACTTTCCTCCCATTTTTTCTGCCATTTAATTTCAATCTCTTCAGGGTTATACTTTTCCATATTTTTCTCCTATCTTTCTTAAAATTTTAATATTTCTTTCATCATCTTTTAAACTTAATTTTGGTGTTTCTATAATAAATGGTAAATTTCCAAAATATTGATCTTTTATAATTTCCTCAAATCCTTTTATTCCGATTTTCCCTTTTCCTATATGCTGGTGTCTATCAATTCTTGAACCAATAGTTGTTTTTGAATCATTAGCATGTAATAATTTAATATATCTTAAATCAATAAATTTTTCAATATCTTCCTTAACTTTCTCAAATTCTAAAATATTATAACCGGCCTGAAAGGCATGTGCAGTATCAAAACATATTCCAAAATTTTCTTCTAATCCACTTAAAATGTATCCCATCTGTTTAAAACTATATCCCAGAGATGTTCCTTGACCTGATGTATTTTCAAGAAGAATTGTTAATTCTATGTTTTTAAAATTTTTTAAAACTTCGGTTGTATTTTTAATTCCTTTTTTTTCTTCCATTCCTTTTAAAAATCCAGGATGAATAACATAAAAATGCGCACCAATTTTTTTACTTTCTTCAATTTCATTTTCTATAAATTTAATAATTTTCCTCCTTAAAATTTTATTATCTTCTGCAATATTTAAAATATAAGGCATATGAACAACAACAGGGGCAATTTTCCGATTTTTAATTTCTTTTTTAAAATTTTCTATTTCTTCAATACTTCTTTTTTTTCTTTTCCAACTTCTTGGATTTGATAGAAAAATCTGAAAGCAATCACATTTTAAATAATCAGAATATTCAATCACTTTTAAAAATCCTTCTCCTATCCATAAATGTGCTCCAACTTTCATATAAGAATTTTACTTTAAAAAGATTTTTTTTTAAAATATATTAGTATGGTATAATTAAAAACTATGCTGTATTTCAATTTATACATTGAGAAATGAAAGAGATATCTATGGAAAGAAAAGAAATTAAAATTACAGAGGCACAGAAAAATTCAATCTCATCCGTCCTTTTAATTCTCAATCAAGTGGTGGATGAGATAGAATTTTTATGCAAAACAGAAAAGAGTGAAAGCATTTTATATGAAGTGATTAATAATCTAAGTGAAAAAGAAAAAGCCAGTGTATTAAAAACAACTAGTGAAATAAAAGAAGTAATAAAAAACATTTCAACTAACCTTAATATAAAAAAAGAGAGATATAAGACAAAACTTCTTATATCAAGTAGAGTTTCATCTTTGTGGGAAATGATATGTGAAATAGAAAGTAAGCGCCTGAAAGGATATGGAGAAATTTCAGTATCACTCAAACAATTTCTTGACCCTCTTGTAAATAGGATTATCTACTTGTTAAAAAGTATAGAAGATTTTTTGCATAAGTAATGTAGAATGAAAAGTAATCGCTGATTAGAATTTTGGAGGTGAATTTTATGTATAGAATAGGGAAAGAAGAAATAAAAGCAATTGAAAAAGTAATAAAAAGTAAAGAATTGTTTAGAGTTAAAAATAAGGAAGGAGAATGCAATAAATTTGAGAAAGAATGGGCTAAAAAAATAGATGTGAAATATGCATTGCTTATGAGTGGCGGAGGGACAGCAAGTTTAATTTGTGGCCTTGTTGGACTTGATATAGGACCTGGTGATGAAGTTTTAATTCCAGCATACACATTTATGGCAACAGCTGCAAGTGTTTTAATAGTTGGAGCAATTCCAGTTGTTGTTGAAGTAGATGAGACCTGTACAATTGACCCATTTGATATTGAAAAAAAGATTACAAAAAATACCAAAGCAATTATTCCTGTTCATATGGTTGGTTTTCCTTGTAATATGGAAAAAATAATGAATATTGCCAAAAGATATAATCTAAAGGTACTTGAAGATTGCTGTCAGGCAGTAGGCGGAAGTTTTAAAGGTAAACGACTCGGAAGTTGGGGAGATGCAGGTGCTTATAGTTTCAATTATTTTAAAATTATAAGTTGTGGTGAAGGAGGTTGTCTTGTAACAAATGATAGAATTATTTATGAGAAAGCAAGTATTTTTCATGATAGTGGAACTGCTTTCAGACCTTATGCTGGCGAATTTTCAATACCCATATTTCTTGGGTTACAATTCAGAGCAAGTGAAATTATGGGAGCGATAATGAGAATTCAATTAAAACGTCTTGATAAAATCTTAAAAGATTTGAGAAAAAATAAAAGAAGAATAATGGAAGAAATGGAAAATGTCTCTGGTGTTGAATTTGCTCCTTCCAATGATATTGATGGTGATTGTGGAGTTATGATTCCATTTAGATTTGAAAATGAAGAAATT
>JAMWBY010000087.1 GCA_023818745.1 Candidatus Omnitrophota bacterium | reverse complement strand
TCCTTGTCTTCAATAATATTAGATAAAATTTCTTCTAATCTTATTTTTAATTTTTAAAAGGACTTAATAACAACCCACTGGCATTTACATTTCTTTATAAAAAATGCTTATTCTAACTAAATTTTTATAACTAACCTTTTAAGGAGGACCTTTTTAACATTGTTATTATTAACCCATTTTCTAAATTGAAAAACAATTCATATAATACTTTATCAAATTTATCACCTGTTTTTTTTAAAAACTCTTTTTTTACCTTTCCCAGAATATAACTTAAAATCTGAACATTTTCTGCGCCACTTTCAAGATAATCTAAAATGTGTTTTCCTGTATAAATTCCTCCTGTTCCAGAAATTGATAAATTAGGAAAATTTTTTTTAATTTCTTTAATTAATGTTAAATTTCTCTCTCTCAATTCTTTTCCTCCCCATGCTGAATTTATTGCTTCTTTAAAAATTCTATTTCCAATAACAACTCCATCTGCTTTGCCTTTTATTGTTTCTTCCACAATTTTTACTTGAAAATCAATCCCATAATCAAGGTTCATAATTTTAGGGAAAACTAAAATTTCATGGAAAAAACTTTTAATTATAAGAGGTATTTCTTTATACCATCTTAAAATATTATTTTTTTCAATAAGAGTGGTCTCCTTTTTTAATCCAGGACAGAAATCTATCTCAAAAATTCTATAACCTATTTGATAAAGTTTTCCAACTGTATATATCCATTCT
Source organism: Candidatus Omnitrophota bacterium (assembly GCA_023818745.1). Classification (GTDB taxonomy): domain Bacteria; phylum Ratteibacteria; class UBA8468; order B48-G9; family JAFGKM01; genus JAMWDI01. The sequence continues at coordinate 4,161 of JAMWBY010000087.1, read as the reverse complement.
TCTTTTTTAATCTCTTCATCTGGTTCTGGCAGATGACATAAAATTGAACATACAATTAAAAAATTTTCATTATAAAGAGAAAAAACGTCTTCTGCAAATTTCAGATATTGCTCTAAATTTCTTGTATCCCCTGCTCCATTCCATGTAATGACTGGAAATGCTCCTTCTTTATCAAATTCTTCATAAACAGTTTTTAAATATGTCATCTTTTTTCTATAATTAATCATTGAACAATTACCATTTTTGTCTTCTCCAACAACTGATTTCAAAACACAACCAGAATATCCAGCTTTTTTAATTCTTTCAATCTGGCTTCTTTCTCTTGTAAGTTGTCCTGGTGCTACTAAAACTGGATTTTTTAACACAAATTTCCCATATTTCGCTGTTAAATCAATTCCAAGTGTATCTTTAATAACCGTTGGAAAATTATTATCAAACTGGTTTTCAAGATAATATTTACTCAATTGTTCAAACTTTTTATTATTCACCTTTTTTAAACTCCTCATATAATTTCTTTATTTCTTCTTTTTCTTCGTGGGATAAAGGTAAAAGAGGCGGTCTTATAAGTGAATTTTTAAAAATCCCCATACAAACAAGGAATTCTTTAATTCTTGCTTTGTAATCCCTTATTGGACTTTTAAAACAGTATCTGCAAATCTTTTCTATCTTTTTAAAGTTTCTATATGCTAAATCATATTCTTTTTCTTTAATATTTTCTATCACATCAACCTGTAAATCAGTAAAAATCGAGCCAAAACCGATTAGTGCACCATCTGCTCCAAGCAAAAATGACTCTAAAATAAAATTATCATTTCCTGTTAAAATAGTTATTTTTTTGGGTAATGTCTTTAAAAATTCAACTGTTTCCTTGAAAATTAAAGCATTAAAACTTGCTTCTTTTATTGCAACAATATTTTCTATATTTACAAGTTCCTTTAACGTCTCTTTTGAATAATAAGTCCCTCCTAAAACTTCCTGAAGTTGAAAAATAATCATTCTAACACCTATCTTAGAAATTTCCTCATGATACTTTATTATTACACTATCTTTTAAAAGACCACCTCTAAAAGTCGGATGTGGAAAAACTAAAAAGTAGTCAACTCCAAGGTCCCTATATTCTATCCCATATTTTAAAACATCAAAGGTAGTCGCTCCTCCGAGTCCACTAATGAGCGGTATTTTATTTTTAATTATTTCTTTTGCTAATTTTATAATTCTTTTTCTCTCTTGAAAATTTAAAAAATGGCCTTCTCCTGCATCACTATTAACAACAATTCCTTTTATATCAAACTGGATTATCCATTCAATATAAGTTTTTAAAATATCCTCATCTACTTCAAAATTTTCTTTAAAAGGAATTACTATTGCTGGAATCAATCCATTTAAATTACTCATTCTGACTCCTTTTTCAAATTTAATTTAACATAGAGTTTTAAAAAAATAAAAAATAAAAATAAACTTCCGAAAATAGAGAGCATTAAAAATGAAAGAAGTGAAATTCTCTCTACAAAAAAATATTTTAACACAATAAGAAATATAACTGAAGGCAAAAAGAGAAATAATAGATTAAAAAATGAATTGAGTATAGAAATGTAATTTAATTTTAAATGTTTTTTTTGAAAGAAATAACCTAAAAGAACAAAATTTAAAAGACCTACAAGAGAAGTTGAAAGAGCGATACCACCATGAGCAAGGTACTTCATTAAAATTATATCAAATATAAAATTTGTTATTATACTAAAGACACCTATTTTAACAGGCGTTTTTGTATCATTAAATGAGTAAAAGCATCTTGTCATAATTGAAATCCCGCCATAAAAAATAATCCCAGTTGAATAAAAAAACAATGGATAAGAAGTCAATTTTACCGAATTTATGTCAAATATACCTCTTTTAAATAAAAATGTAATTATTTCTTCTCTTAAGAAAATCATTATGAAAGTTGAAGGTATTAAAGTGAAAAATAAAATTTTAAAAGCATAATAAAGATTTTTTTTAAACTCATCAAAATCTTTTTTTACAACATTTTCACTCAACCATGGAAGAACTGCTGTAGAAATAGAAATACCAAAGATTCCAAGTGGTAATTGATAAAGTCGAGTTGCATACCACAAACTAGAAACCATTCCTGAAGAAAGAAAATTTGCGAGAGAATAGTCAACAAGTAAATTTATTGGTCCAACTGCAACACCGATAATAATAGGTAAAAATAACATTTTCATCTTTCTTATTGCAGGATGAGAAAAATTAAATGAAATTTTAGGAAAATAGTTTAATTTTCTTACAGAGGGAACAAGAATTAAATATTGTCCAATACCTCCTAATATAACGCCAATACATAAAGCAAAAATTTTTTCTTCTAAATTGTTTCCGAAAAAATTACCAAGTGTAAATAAAGAAAAAATCCAGAAAAAATCAAGGATAATTGGAGAAATTGAAGGTAAAAAAAATGATTTATATGAGTTAAGTATACCTGTATATAAAGCAGAAAGGGATATAAATATTAAATAAGGGAATGTGAATTTTAAAAGTAAACAAGTATAATACCATTTACTTTCAAATTTCAAGAATTTAATTCCCATTTCACTTAAAATAAAAAAGATTAAAAATAGGGAAAAAGTAAAAATTAAAGATAAGGTAAATGTTATATCAACAATCTTTTTAAGTTCTTTCTTCTTTTCCTGCTCTGACATATACTCTGTAAAAACAGGAATAAAAGAAGAAGATAATGCGCCTTCTGCAAGAAGTCCCCTAAAAAAATTAGGTATCATAAAAGCAAGTAAAAATGCATCATAAATTTTTGTTGTTCCAAAAAAATTTGCACTAACTATTTCTCTCAATAATCCAAAAATTCTTGAAATTATTGTTCCTATTGCAAGTAAAGATATCGCTCTGAAAATTTTTTTACTCATTTTTTGGTTTTAAAAGAGGGAAAAATATAACTTCTCTTATAGATGAAGAATTTGTGAATAGCATAACAAGCCGGTCTATTCCTATTCCAAGACCACCAGCAGGTGGCATTCCATATTCAAGCGCCTCAATAAAATCATAATCAATTTTTTTCTCTTTATCTTTTTCATCTTTTGTTTTTTCTTCAAATCTTTTTAATTGCTCAACAGGGTCATTTAATTCAGAATAAGCATTTGCAATTTCAATCCCTCCAATAAATAGTTCAAATCTTTCTGTAATTTCAGGATTATCTCTACTTGTTTTAGCAAGTGGTGACACCTCAATTGGATAACCAACTATAAAAGTTGGATTAATAAGTAGTGGCTGAATCCTCTTTTTAAAAATCTTCTCAAGTTTATCAAAAATTGTCTCACTACTTTCTATTTCTATCTCATATTCTTTAATTTTTTGATTCACAATTTTTTCATCTCTAAAGTCAATAATACCTATTTCTTTAAAAATATCAGCATATCTAATTTTTTTCCAAGGACTTGTTAAATCTATTTTTTTCCCTTGATATTCAAAAGTATTGGAACCAAAAATTTTATTAGACAAAAAACAAATCAATCCCTCTGTTATTTCCATCATTTCTTCATAGTCACCATAAGCAGAATACAACTCAAGCATTGTAAATTCTGGGTTATGGAGTGTTGATATTCCTTCGTTTCTGAAAGACCTGTTAATTTCATATATCTTTTCAAAATTTCCGACAAGAAGTCGTTTTAAATACAACTCAGGAGCAATCCTTAAGTAAAGTTCCATATCAAGAGTATTATGATATGTAACAAATGGCTTTGCTTCTGCTCCTCCTGGAATTGGATGCATCATCGGTGTTTCCACCTCAACAAAACCAAGATTATTTAAAAATTCCCTTATATATTTTAAAATTAATATCCTTTTCTCAAAAATTTTTTTTACATCTTCATTCATTATTAAATCTAAATATCTCTGTCTGAACCTTATTTCTATATCTCTTAAACCATGCCATTTTTCAGGTAAAGGTCTTAATGATTTTGAAAGAATTACAAATTCTTTCACAAAGATAGTTTTTTGACCTGTTTTAGTTTTAAAAATCTCTCCTCTTATTCCTATAATATCTCCTATATCAATTTTTTTAAAAATTTCATATTTTTTTTCACCTATTATATCTTTTTTAAAGTAAATTTGAATTTTTCCTGTTGCATCAACAATATCAACGAAAGATGCCTTCCC
>JAMWBY010000086.1 GCA_023818745.1 Candidatus Omnitrophota bacterium | reverse complement strand
CAGGCACAGGATTAAGAGCTTCTGTCCTTATAAACATCCCTGGTATTAAGTTTTTTAAAAAAGATAAAATAATATTTAATATGATAGAAAAAATTGGAATTACAATAAGAGGATTTTATGGAGAAGGAAGTTTACCTTTTGGAAGCATATATCAATTTTCTTCAACAGAGTTGGTCAGTAAAACAGAAAAAGAAATTATTAAAGAACTTGAAAGTGTGATAAAATTAGTCAGAGATGAAGAAAAAAAGTGTATAGAAGAAATTAAAAGTGATAAAAAATTGAGAGAGAAAATATGTAAAAACTTAAGGAAAGAAAAAGAAATAAATTGTAATTATAAAAAACTGTATTATTTAATTTCGCTCGCTTATAAAACTGGAATATTGAAAATTAAAAAAGAAGATTTAAAAAATCTGTTTTTTTTGTTTATATCAGATGAAGAAAATTTAAAAGAGACAGTAAACTATCATTTTTATAAAAATAAGGGTAAAATATTAAAAAGAGAAATTTTGGAGACATTAAATGTTTGAAAGATTTACAAAAAGAGTTAAGACAATATTGGAAATAGCAAGAAGAGAGGCAATTAAATATGGGCATAATAAAGTTGAACCTGAACATATATTACTTGCAATGATTGAGGAAGGCGGTGGGGTTGGTGTAGCAATTTTACATTATCTTGGAGTAGAATTAGAAAAATTGAAACATGAAATAGAAAAGGTAATGAAAATTGGAGTATCTTTCTATAGGGGAGATATACCTTTAAGCAATTCTTCTAAAAGAATTCTTGAATATTCTATAAAAGAAGCTCAATATTTAGGTCATGCCTACATTGGGAGTGAACATTTATTAATAGGTATTTTAATTGAATCTACCTCCTTACCCGCACAGATTTTAAATAAATATGGAGTAACAGCAGAAAGGGCCAGAAACATTTTAGAAGAAATACAAAAAGATTTAGAACCAGGGGTTACTCCCTATCCAATAGATGAAAAAGAAGAATATGAATATAGAGGAATATCTCATAAATATACTCAAACTCAAAAAAAACACAAAACGCCTGCTCTTGATACATTTGGAAAAGACCTTACTAAACTTGCATTTGAAGGAAAACTTGATCCTGTTATTGGAAGAGAAAAGGAGATTGAGAGAGTTATTCAAATTTTATGTAGAAGGAAAAAGAACAATCCTGTTCTTCTTGGTGAACCAGGTGTTGGAAAAACAGCAATTGTAGAAGGACTTGCTCAAAAAATTGCAAATAATAAAGCACCTGAAATTTTAAAAGACAAAAGAATTATTATGATTGACCTTCCCGGAATGGTTGCAGGGACAAAATATAGAGGAGAATTTGAACAAAGAGTTAAGATTATACTTGATGAAATAAAAAATTCAGGAAATGTAATAATTTTTATAGATGAATTGCATACACTTGTTGGAGCAGGTGGTGCGGAAGGAGCAATTGATGCTTCAAATATCTTAAAGCCATTCCTTTCAAGAGGAGAAATACAATGTATTGGAGCAACAACTATTGATGAATATAGAAAATATATTGAAAGAGATGGAGCGCTTGAAAGAAGATTCCAGCCGGTTATAGTAAATCCACCAAATGTAGAAGAAACAATAGAAATTCTAAAAGGATTAAGAGAAAAATATGAAGCACATCATAAGTTAAAGATATCTGATGAGGCGATTGAAGCAGCAGCAAAATTAAGCGATAGATATATTTCTGATAGATTTCTTCCTGACAAGGCAATAGACCTTATAGATGAAGCATCCAGTCAGAAAAGATTAAAACTTTATAAAGAACCAGTTGAAATAGAAAATCTATCAAAGGAAATTGAAGCAATTGAAAAAGAGAAAGAAAGTGCCTATAAATCACAGGATTTTGCCCTCTTAAGTTCTATAAGAGACAAAGAAAGGGAGTTGAAAAACAAAATTGATTTTTTAAAAGAAAACTGGACTAATTTAATTCCTGAGGATAAAAAAACAGTTAATAAAGAGGACATAGCAGAAGTGGTTTCACAATGGACAGGAATTCCAGTTTCCCAATTATGTAAAGAAGAGAAGGAAAAACTTATTGAAATGGAATCATATTTACATAAAATTGTTATAGGACAGGATGAGGCAATTGAAATCATAAGTAAAGCAATAAGAAGGTCAAGAGCAGGTTTAAAGGATACGAGAAGACCAATTGGTAGTTTCCTTTTTCTTGGTCCAACAGGGGTAGGCAAAACTCTTCTTGCACGGGCTCTTGCAGAATTCCTCTTTGGGAATGAAGATGCATTAATTCAAATTGATATGTCAGAATATATGGAAAAGTTTTCAATAAGTCGTCTTATAGGTGCTCCGCCAGGATATGTTGGATATGAAGAAGGAGGGCAATTAACAGAAAAGTGCAGAAGAAGGCCATATTCTGTTATTCTTTTTGATGAGATTGAAAAAGCACATCCAGATGTTTTCAATCTCTTACTTCAAATTCTTGAAGATGGGCATTTAACAGATAGTTTTGGAAGAAGTGTGAGTTTTAGAAATACTGTTATAATTATGACTTCAAACATTGGGACAGATATTTTCAAAAACAAATCAATAATTGGATTTTTACCCAAAGGAGAGGATTTTTCTTTTGAAAATTTAAAATCAGAAATACTTGAAAAAGTTAAAAAAACTTTTAGGCCTGAATTCCTTAATCGCCTTGATGATATAATTATTTTCCATCCATTAAATTCTGAACATCTCTTTAAAATAGTAGAAATTGAACTTAACAAGGTAAAAGAGCGATTGAAGGAACTTAAAGTTGAATTAGTAGTGAACGAAGAAGCAAAAAAATTTTTGATTGAAAAAGGAACAAACCCTGAATTTGGAGCAAGACCATTAAGAAGAACTATTTCAAGATACATAGAAGACCCATTATCTGAAAAAATCCTTAAAGGGAATTTCACAGAAGGTGATACTATAATTGTTGATAGAAAAGGTGATTTGCTAATTTTTTCTAAAAAAATGGAAGGAGAAAAGAATGAAAATAAAGAAAACCCTGTTGGTGCTCCTTTGTCTTAATTTTTCCCTTTTTCCCAATTCAAAAATCCTTAATATAAACATATCAGGGAATAAAAATGTTTCAATTGAAAAGATTTTTTCTTTAATTAAGACAAAACAGGGAAATGAATTTGATGAGAACATCATTAAAAAAGATATAGAAACACTTATCAAAACAGGTTATTTTAAAAAGATTAACTATTTTGTAGAAAAAAAAGATGAAGGAGTTAATATTATCCTTTTGATTGAAGAAAATCCTATTATTGACAAAATCAATTTTATTGGCAACAAATCACTTAAAACAAAAAAATTGAAATCCATTCTTGATATTAGTGAGGGAGAAATTTTAAATAAAGAAAAGGTTATGGAAGGTATCAAAAAGATAAAAGATGAATATATGAAAAGAGGATTTTCTGAATGCGAGGTAGATTATCAAATAGAAGAAAGAGATGGAAAATCTATTCTTACAGTTGAAATAGAAGAAAAAGGAAAAATCTATATTGAAAAAATTATCTTTGAAGGTAATAATTCATTTTATGATAAAAAACTAAAAAAATTAATGAAAACAAAAGAAAGGAAAATGCCATTTAAAAGAGGTGGCTTTAAAGAAGATGTTTTGAATCAGGATTTAGATGGAATTAAAAATTTTTATAAAGAAAACGGGTTTATAGATATAAAAGTAGATAAACAAATTTATTATGGGGAAAAAGGATTAATTATAAAGATTTTGATAGATGAGGGGAAAAAATATTATGTTGGAGACATCAAACTTGATGGCAACTTAATATTTAAAGAAGAGGATATAAAGAAAAATATTTTAATAAAAAAGGGAGAACCTTTTAATTTTAAAAAAAATGAAGAAACTATTAGAAAAATTTATCAGTTTTATTCAGATAATGGTTATATAAAATGTAATGTAGAATACTTGCCCAAAATATCAGAAAATATTGTAAATATAACCTATTTCATAAACCCTGAAAAGGAGTTTTATGCAGAAGAAATAAAAATAAAGGGAAATAAAATAACGAAAGATAAGGTTATAAGAAGAGAAATTAAAATTGAGCCAGGGGATAAAATAACTGGCGATAAAATAAGGAAGAGTTTTAACAATTTAAGAGATACAAATTATTTTGAAAATATTCAAATATATCCAGAAATTGTAGAAGAAGATAAGGCAAATTTAGTTGTTGATGTCAAAGAAAGAGAAAGAACAGGAATATTTCTAATTGGTGGTGGTTATAGCACTATTGATAAGTTTGTAGGTACAATAGGTCTTCAACAAACAAATTTTGATATAACAAATCCACCCAAATTTGTTGGAGGTGGTCAAAACTTATCTTTAATGGCTGAAATTGGTTCAACAAAAAGAAATTATAGATTTAGTTTTACAGAACCATATTTTTTAGATAGACCCATATCCATTGGACCTGATATTTATAGATTAACAAGTATATGGAGCGATTGGACAGAAACAGCAACTGGATTTGATTTAAGAATAGGGAGGAAATGGGAAAATTTTAATCTTGGATTTAAATTTATAACTGAAAATGTAGAACTAACAGATGTTGATATTCCATCTGAACCAGAAGGCAAATGGCGCAAAAATAGTATTGTAACAAGTTTTGGATATTCTAATCTTGATAGCGAAAGATTTCCCAAAAAGGGTGATAGGTTTAGATTTTCAGTTGAGTATGCAGGAATAGGAGGTGATTTGAATTTCATAAAAACAACTCTTGAAAATCATTTTTATTATCCATTCAATAAATTTATTTTTCACAGTAAGACACTTGCTGGATATATAAATAAGGATGTTCCGATTTATGAAAGGTTTTTTGGTGGTGGAATTGGAACAGTAAGGGGATATGTAGAAAGAAGTTTAGG
>JAMWBY010000016.1 GCA_023818745.1 Candidatus Omnitrophota bacterium | reverse complement strand
GAGCAGGAAAAGGAGAAAGATTAAATTCCAATCTTCCTAAATCTTTTATAGAGTTGAATGGAAAGACATTATTTTTATATTCAATTGAAAAATTTTACAAATTTATTGATAAAATTTTTCTTGCTCTTCCTGAAAATTATATTCAAAAAGGAAAAGAAATAATAGGAAATAAGTTTCCAAATATTATTATTGTTAAAGGTGGGGAAAAAAGACACCAATCTATTTTCAATTGTTTAAAACTGATTAATGAAGATGGCATTGTTCTTGTTCATGATGTAGCAAGACCTTTTGTAAGTGAAAATCTTATCAGAAAAGTTATAGTAAAAACTGAAAAATATGGAGCATGCATTCCTGTTTTAAAAAGTACTGATACTTTAAAAATAGTTGAAAATAATTTTGTTAAAAAAACAATTGATAGAAAAAAAATTTTTTCTGCTCAAACACCTCAGGGATTTAAGGTTAGTTTATTAAAAGAAAGTTATTTAAAATGTATGAAAAAATGTATAATTGGAACTGATGACTCTTTTTTTCTTGAAAAAATAGGGTATAATAAAATCTATTGTATAGAAGGTGAAAGAACCAATATAAAAATAACTTATCCTGAAGATTTAATTTTTGCTAAATTTATTTTAAAAAAATGGGAAAGGGAATAACATATCCAATGGGTTTTTATGCAAATGGAATAAGTTGTGGAATTAAAAATAATGGCAAAGAAGATTTGTCATTAATTTATTCTATTGCTCCTTGTATTGCCTCTGGAACTTTTACTACCAATCAATTTAAATCATACAGTATCTTATGGTCAATTAAAAACATAAAAAATAAAATAAGAGCGATTCTTATAAATAGCGGTAATGCAAATACTTGTAATGGCAAAGAAAATTATAAATTAACAGAGAAGTTAATTGAAGAACTTGCAGAAAAAATGAATCTTGAAAAAAATTCTATACTTTTTGCTTCTACTGGAATCATTGGTGAGAGATTACCTTATGAAAAAATAAGAAGTGGTTTTGAACAACTAATTAAAAATCTTTCAATTGAAAACAATCTTCTTGCAGCGAAAGGAATAATGACAACAGATACTTTCCCAAAAGAGTATGAAATAAATACAGGAATTCAAGGAAGGAAAAAAGAAGTTGTGATTGGCGGGATAGTGAAAGGTGCAGGAATGATAAATCCATGTATGGCTACAATGCTGTGTTTTATTACTACTGATGCAGTTATTGACAAAAAAGCACTTGATATCGCTCTTAAAAATGCAGTTGAAGATTCATTTAATATGATTACAGTAGATAATGATATGAGCACAAATGACACAGTTATATGCCTTGCAAATGGTCTTTCTAAAAATAAAACAATCCATATAGATACTCCTGAATTTGAACTTTTTTCAAACTCTTTAAGAAAACTATGTATTGAACTTGCTAAAAAAATCGCTTATGATGGAGAAGGTGCCAGTAAATTTATAGAAGTTAGAGTAAATGGTGGCTGGTGTAAAAAAGATGTTAGAAGAGTTGCCAAAAAAGTTGCTGGGTCTTTGCTTGTAAAAACTGCAATTGCAGGAGAGAATCCTAACTGGGGTAGAATACTGGCTGCAATTGGTTCAACAAATGCTCGTTTTGATAAAAAAAACATAGAAGTAAAGATTTGTGGAATTAGTTTATTTAAAGGAACCGAACCCCAGAAATATGATGAAGAGGAATTAAAACTATTATTAAAAAACAAAGAAATAAAAATTGAAATTGATTTAAAAAAGGGTAATTTTTCAGCAACTGCATGGGGATGTGATTTAACTGAAAATTATGTAAAAATTAATAAAGAGTATTGAAATGATAAGTAAAGTAAAAAAATTTACATTGTTTTTTCTGAAAGAAGAAGAAAAATTGCTTGAGAGGTTACAAAAACTTGGCATAGTTGAAATTGAAAGTATAGATATTGGAGGATTTGAAAAAGAAGATATTGTAAAAGATGATATTGAGACAAAACTTAAACAACTTGAATTTTTGAGAAATATTATTGATAAGTTTGGAAAAGAAAGCACTTTAAAAAAAATTCAGGTTGAAGAAAAAGAAGAAAAAGAAATTATACACAACTTTCCATTAGAAACAGTTTATCTCCATTACTATAATTTATATAATGAGGTAGAAAAAAGAAAAAAAATTATAAATAGAGCTGAAAAATTAAAGAAAGAAATCCTACCATTTTTAAAAACAGATATAATTTTCTCTGAAATTTTTAAACTTTCAAACTTTTCCTTTTTAATATTTTCTCTGCCCCACAAAAAAAAGATAGAAAAAACAAATGAGGATTTATATGTAGAAAAAATAGGAGAGATAAAAAAAGAAAGTTTATACATAATATTATTTTCCAAAGAGAAAAAGGAAGATGTTGAAAGAGTAATAAAAAAAGCGGATGGGAAAATTTTATTTGTCAGGAAATGGAATAAAAAAACAGAAGATATTTTATCAAAACTTGAAGAATTAGAAGAAAAAAATTACGAAAAAATTTTAAAATTGGAAAATGAAATTTCCAAAATTATCAATTATAAAAAAGAAATTTTTATCCTTTTTGACTATTATAAAAACTTCTATTCTTTCTTGTGTGCAAAAGAAAAAATTGGAATTTCAAAGTTTGTTAAAGGAATTAAAGGATGGATAAGAGAAAAAGATATAAAAATACTTAAAGAAAATATAGAAAAAATCATTCCTGAAAGTTATCTGATTATAGAAGAACCACAGGAAGGGGATAATATCCCTATTATACTTGAAAACAGGAAATTAATTGAACCATTTGAAGTTGTGACTGATTTATATGGAAGACCTGTTTATAAAAACATTGACCCAACAGGACCGCTTTCATTATTTTTTGCTCTTTCTTTTGGCTTTTGTTTAACAGACGCTGGCTATGGATTACTACTTATTATAATTTCTTCAATTTTAATAAAAAAATTTAAACTTTTGCAAAATTTTGTCAAATTTTTAAAATTACTTTTAATCTGTGGAATCTCAACATTCATAATTGGGCTATTAACCGGAGGATGGTTTGGAGATACACTTTATATAATTCCAGAAAATTTTGGGTTTGTTAGAATACTAAAAAAATTAGTTATATTGAATCCTCTTGAAGGTGGGAATAAAGCAACTCTTTTTCTATTAATAGCACTCATTTTTGGATATCTTCAAATTGTATGGGGGTTGGTACTTAATCTTTATACACATTTAAAAAATTATTCATTGAAATATTGTGGAGAAGCAATTTCTCTTCTTCTTATTCAGATACTTGTTGCAATAATCGTCATAGGATTTATTCTTAAAATAAATATGTTAGTAAAAGTATCCTTATTTGTCTTAATTTTTTGTTTCATTTATCTTATGATAGAAAAAGCAAAAACACAAAAAGAATTTATGTTAAAAGGTTTCTGGGCTATTTATGGTGCTTATAGTGTAATATCAGGAAATCTTCTCGGAGATATTTTAAGTTATAGTCGTCTTTTTGGGCTTGGATTAACAACTTCTATTCTTGGACTTGTTATTAATCAACTTGTATTAATGCTCAAAAATATACCCTATATTGGAGTAATTTTTGCTTCAATAATTTTTATTTTTGGACATTTGGGGAATCTTTTAATAAATTTACTTGGAAGTTATGTTCATACAAGTAGATTACAATATCTTGAATTCTTTACAAAGTTTTTTGAAGGAGGAGGAAGATTCTTTAAACCCTTCCAAGAAGAAAGAATATACACTTTTAAGGTTTCTGAATTAAAGGATTGATTATTTTTTTTATTATGATAAAATAATTGAAAAAAAGGAGGTTTTATGGGAAGTGAAAGAATAGGAGTTGTAAATGAATTAATGGTTAAATTCTGGCATGCTTTGGGAAAAATAATAAGTGCTCTTTTGATATTTCTTATTGGTTGGCTTATCGCTAAATTTCTAAAGGTCTTACTGATAAAGTTTTTTAAAACAATCAAAATTGACAAATTTTCTGAAGATTCTGGTTTGAAAGAATTATTAGAAAAGGGAAACATTTCTCTGGAAGTTTCAGAAATGCTTGGAATGGGAATTTATTGGATACTAATGCTTGCTGTCGTTTTTCTTTCTATCAATTTTGCAGGAATAAACATTCCTTCAACAGTTGTTGATGGTATTCTGTCTTTCATCCCCAGATTTATAGTTGGGCTTTTAATATTTATATTTTCTATTTTTGTAGGAAACTTTTTTGGCGGTATTGTAAGAACTTCTGCAGGAAATGCTGGTATTGAAAAAGCAGGTCTTCTTGGCAAATTAACTCAAATAGCAATTGTAGTTTTTGGCACAGTCATTGCTCTTCAAGAAATAGGGATTGCTTCTAATTTTATTGGTGATGTTTTTATAATTGTCCTTGCTTCATTTTGTTTTGGAACCGCACTTGCTTTTGCTCTTGGCACAAAAGATATTATAAAAGAAAAAATTGAAGAAATTTTAAAGAAAAAGGAAGAAAAGAAATAAAGGGCGCGTAGCTCAAGGGCAGAGCACCGTGCTGATAACGCGGGGGCTGATGGTTCGAATCCATCCGCGCCCATTTTGTTTATAGGGAGGAAAAAATGAAGAAAGTGATTTTTTCAGCAGAAATAAGAGAAGGAAAAGGTAAAGGACATGCGAGAAAATTAAGAATGAATGGCTATATACCTGGAATTATATATGGACCAGGAATCAACCCAATTCCTATTAAACTTGAAAAAATTAAAACTGAAAAAATTATAAAACACTTATCTTCTCATAATGTAATGGCTGAAATTAGTTTGAAGAAAAATGGAGACCAAGAAAAGATTGCTGTAATATTAAAGGATATTCAGGTTGACCCTATAAAAAATGAGATATTACATCTTGATTTCTATAAATTAAGTTCTGATAAATCTTTAATTATGGAAATACCTATCATTATAAAAGGTAAATCATTAGGAGAAGAAAAAGGTGGAATTTTAGAACATGAATTAAGAGAAATTAAAGTTGAAGGCTTACCGGATAAACTGCCTGAATCAATAGAAGTAGATATTTCTAATCTTGATATTGGACACGCAATTTTAGTAAAGGATATTAATGTCCCTGAAGAAATAAAAATACTTGAAGATCCAGATAAAGTTGTGCTTACTATTTTAAAACCTAAAGAAATCGTTGAAGAAGAAAAGGTTGAAGAAGTGATTGAACAGCCAACAGTTATAACCCAAGAAAAAGTAGAAGAAAGAAGGAAAGAAAAAGAAGAAAGTAAAGAAGAAAATAAATTATGATTTTCGTTGGTCTTGGAAATCCTGGAAAAGAATATTTAGCAACAAGACATAATGTTGGATTTAAAGTAGTTGAAAAAATAAAGGAAAGTGCTAAAATTATTGAAATTTATAAAAAAAAATATTTTACTGGCTGGAAAATAGACATGGAAGGAAAAGAAACAATAATAGTAAAACCAAAAACTTATATGAATGAAAGTGGAATAGCAGTAAAAATGGCTCTTGACTTTTTTAAAGCAAAGGTAGAAAATTTATATCTTATCCATGATGACCTTGATATTCAACTTGGAAAAATAAAAATAATAAGAGATAGAGGACCCGGCGGACATAAGGGTGTGATATCAGTTATTGAAAACTTGAAAAATGATAATTTTGTAAGAATAAGAGTTGGAATAAGGGGAGAAAAAATTGAAACAAATTATATTGAATATGTTTTATCTCCATTTTTACCTGAAGAAAAAGAAATTATTGAAGAAACAACAAAAAGGGTAGTTGCTGCAATTAAAGAAATTTTAAAAAGTAATTTAGAAAAAGCAATGAGTTTATATAATAATTAAAAGGAAGGAGGAAAAATGGATTATTCTCAATTAATTACAATAATTGGTTCTGTTTTTGCTCTTGCTTATACTGGATATTTAGCAAGATATATTTTAAAAAAACCAGAAGGAACACCTGAAATGATAGAAATTGCAGAAGCAGTGAAAATAGGAGCTAAAGCATACTTAAAAAGACAGTATAAGGGAGTAGGTATATTCTTCAGTGTTGTCTTTGTAGTTCTTATAGTTCTTTCTATCCGTAATTACCTTCCAATCTTTGTCCCTTTTGCTTTTTTAACTGGTGGCTTTTTTTCTGCTTTAAGTGGTTATATTGGAATGACAATTGCTACAAGAGCAAGTGCGAGGACTGCATTTGCTGCTAAAAACTCTTTAAATAGTGCTTTAAGAATAGCTTTTTCTGCAGGACTTGTTATGGGACTTGTTGTTGTTGGACTTGCACTTTTAGATATAAGTATATGGTATAACCTATTAACATGGTTTTATAGAAACAGAGGTTATGAAATAGGAGAAAGATTAAGATATATAACATCAACAATGTTATGTTTTGGTATGGGAGCAAGTGCTCAAGCACTTTTTGCAAGAGTTGGGGGTGGAATTTATACAAAAGGAGCAGATGTAGGTGCAGACCTTGTTGGAAAAGTTGAAGCAGGGATACCAGAAGATGACCCAAGAAACCCTGCGGTAATTGCTGATAATGTTGGAGATAATGTAGGAGATGTTGCTGGTATGGGTGCAGACCTATATGAATCATACACAGATGCTATAATTGCAACTATGGCTCTTGCTTATGCTGCAGGTTTTGGAATTAAAGGAATTTCTTTACCAATGTTAATCGCAACAATAGGAGTTATTTCTTCAATAATTGGTTCACTTTTTGTTAAATCATCTGAAGAAGCAACTCAAGCAAATCTTTTACGAGCATTAAGAAGAGGAATTTATTTAACTTCAATTTTGGTTCTTATATTTTCTTATTTTGCTGTTGTAAAATTACTTGGATACCAATACAAAGGACTTTATATTTCAATTTTAAGTGGAATAATAGCGGGTATTTTAATTGGATTTTTTACTGAATTTTTCACTTCTGACACATATCCACCTACAAGAGCAATTTCAAAAAGTGCACTAACTGGACACGCAACTGTAATAATTGAAGGAATTTCAACAGGAATGTTATCAACAGTTGCTCCTGTTTTGACTGTTGTAATAGCAACAATATGTGCTTATATTTTTGCAGGTGGACTTTACCACCCTGAAGTTGGATTGTATGGAATTGGACTTGCAGGTGTTGGACTTTTAAGTACTCTTGGAATTACCCTTGCAACTGATGCTTATGGACCTGTTGCCGATAATGCTGGTGGAAATGCTGAAATGACACATCAACCACCTTTTGTAAGACAAAGGACTGATGCCCTTGATGCTCTTGGAAATACAACTGCTGCGACAGGAAAAGGATTTGCAATTGGTTCTGCCGCTTTAACAGCCCTTGCTTTAATTGCTGCATATAAAGAACAAATTGTTCTCCTTGGAGGAAAAATGGATTTATCAATAATGAATTTTAGAGTTCTAAGTGGTGTATTCATTGGTGCTATGTATCCATTCTTTTTCTGTTCAATGGCTTTAAAAGCAGTTGGTAGAACTGCGCAGCAGATTGTTCAAGAAGTTAGAAGACAATTTAAAGAAATATCAGGACTTTTAGAAGGAAAAACAAAACCTGACTATGCAAAAGCAGTTGACATATGCACAAAATCAGCACAAAAAGAAATGCTTCTGCCATCAATTTTAACAGTTATTCTTCCTATAGTCGTTGGTATTTTCTTGGGAGTTGATGGTGTTGTTGGACTATTATGTGGAGCTTTAACAAGTGGGTTTTCCGTTGCAATTATGATGGCAAATTCAGGTGCTGCATGGGATAATGCTAAAAAATATATTGAAAAAGGAAATTTCGGTGGTAAAGGAACAGATGCACATAAAGCATCTGTAACAGGAGATACAGTTGGAGACCCATTCAAAGATACTGCAGGTCCTTCTTTAAACATCCTTATAAAACTTATTTCAATCGTTTCAATTGTTTTTGCTGGATTTATCGTTAAAAACTCTTTATTTAAATGAAAAACATATCAAAAGAAGCACTAAAACTACATAAAAAGGTAAAAGGAAAACTTGAGATAAAATCAAAAGTCATATTGAAAACAAAAAAAGATTTATCACTTGCTTACACGCCTGGAGTTGCTATCCCCTGTCTTGAAATAAAAAAAAATGAAAATTTAGTTTATGATTATACATGGAAGGGAAATGTTGTTGCGATAGTAACTGATGGAAGCGCAGTTTTAGGACTTGGAAATATTGGAGCAAAAGCAGCACTTCCTGTAATGGAAGGTAAAGCAATTCTATTTAAAGAATTTGGCGGTGTAGATGCAATCCCTATATGTCTTGATACTCAAAATCCAGATGAGATAATTGCTACAGTAAAAAAAATCTCCCCTGCTTTTGGCGGAATAAATCTTGAAGATATATCTGCACCAAGATGTTTTTTAATTGAAAGAAAATTGAATGAAGATTTAGATATTCCTGTCTTTCACGATGATCAGGACGGAACTGCTATTGTTGTGCTTGCTGCTTTAATAAATTCTTTAAAACTTTCAAATAAAAATATACAGAATATAAAAATTGTAATAAATGGAGCAGGAGCAGCTGGAATTGCAATAACTAAAATTTTATATAAGGCAGGGGCAAGAAAAATTTTATTGTGTGATAGAGAAGGGATAATTTATAAAGGAAGAAAAGAAAATATGAACTTTGCAAAAGAAGAAATATTAGAATATTTATGGGAAGAATCAAAAAAAGGAACACTGAAAGATGCGATGAAAGAATCTGATGTTTTTATAGGTGTTTCAGGACCAAATCTTGTTACAGAAGAGATGATTAAAAGTATGAATAAATATCCAACTGTCTTTGCTATGAGTAATCCAATCCCTGAAATAATGCCTGATAAAGCAAAAAAGGCAGGTGCTTATATTGTCGGAACTGGAAGAAGCGATTTTCCAAACCAAATAAATAATCTTCTTGCATTCCCAGGAATTTTCAGAGGAACTTTTGATGCAAAAAGTAAAAAAATAACAGAGAAAATGAAAATCGCAGCAAGTTTGGCCATAGCAAACTATATCCCTGAGAAAAAACTTTCACCATCTTACATAATACCTTCTGCACTTGATAAAAATGTAGCAAAAGTAGTAGCATATAATGTAAAAAAAGCCGCACTTTCTTCTTAATTTATTTATCTTTTAGTTAAAAAAAGCTGTGGAATAAATATTAGAGATTGTATTTTTCCTTAAAAAAATTTCCTTTAAAAGGTAAAAATTTTGGAATCTTATAAAATCTTTCATAAATCTGTCTTAAAATTATATCTCTATAATTTTGATAATTAAATTTTTTACAGAAAAGTAAATAAAATTTAGCATCTTCAACAATTATCTCATGGGCAATTATTTCTTCAAAAAAATTTTCATAGATTTTCTTATCTATCCAGTAAGTAGAAAAAATCAAGATATCTTTGCCATCAATTTCTTTAAAATCAAAGGAAAAATCATATTGTCTTCCACTATGATCAAAACTTCCAAAAACAATAAAATTATTTCTGCAATAATAACTCATAATTGCTGATTCAGTATAACCAGGTGTTGCTAATATATATCTTTTTTCAAATTTTTTAATATATTCACATAAAGAATAAGGTTTTCCAAACATAACTATTTCTGAATATTTTTTAAAGTTTTTAAAAAGATTTACAGGACAAAAAGTGATAAAAATTATGGGTATAATAATAAAAATTTCAAATAAAAAAGCAATTTTTAAACTTTTCAAAATTTCTTTTTCTTCTAAATTTTTTGCAAGGATAAAAATAAATGGAATGAAAGAAAGATACCAGTGTAATCCAACCATTCTAATAAAAGAAAGAATAAAAAAGAAAATCACAGGTATTGCAAAAACAAAAAGGAAAAAATTGAAATCTTCATTATTTTTTTTACTAATTAAAAATCTATTCTTAAAAAGTAAATAGAAAATATAAGGAGTTAAAAGGAAAAAAAGAGAAAAGAAAAAGGCAATTAAATTTGTTATCTGAAAATAATAGTTCCTTTTTCTATGAACAAGATTAAAAAGAATATTTATCCAGCAATGTGTGTAATTCCAATATAAGTTTATGAAAATAAAAGGGAGAGATGCGATAAGAAATAGAATAAAATTAAGCCATATTTTTTTTTCTTTTCTATAAAAAAGGTAAATTAAAATTGAAAGCAAGTATAAAACAGAAAAATACTTACTTAAGAAAGACAAACCCCAAAAAATACCTGAAAGAACAAAATAATTTTTCTCTCCTTTTTCAATTCCATAGTAAAAAAATATTCCTGATAAAAAGGTAAAAATAAAAAGAGGAGTATCAGTTGTAATTAAAAAACCAAGGATATGAACCGGAGATAATAGAAACAATGAGGCAACTAAAAACCCCTTTTTTTTATCTATCTTTTTGAGCAATTTTAAAATTAAAAACGCAACAATAACAGTGGAAAAAACAGAAAGTAATCTGTAAAAAAAGAAATGGTGAATTTTCTTTCCTAAAAAAGAAAAAAGATATATAAGCCACCATACCATAGGAGGATGTTCATAATATCCTAAATAAAATTTTTGCCCAGTAGTTATAAAATATGCTTCATCTCCTGTTAAAGGAAAAAAATAGGAAAGTAAGAGTTTCAAAATTAAAGTGATAAAAAATATCCTGTAAAATAAGGAAGCATAATTATATAATGTTTTTTCATTTTCTACCATTCAATTTCCTCTTGGTTTATTTTTGAATTTAATGAATCAAGATAGTTTTGAAGTATAATTTGTGCTGATAATTTATCTCTATATTTTTTTCTTTTTTTTCTACTTAAATCAGCAGAAATCAAAAATCTCTCTGCCATTGATGTAGTAAGACGTTCATCCCATGGAATAAATTCTACATTTTTAATTTCACTTTTTAATTTTGAGATAAATGACATCACTTTTTCTGTCTGAGCACTAAAAGAACCGTCCATCTTTAAAGGAAAACCATAGACAATTTTGTTAACATTATATTTTTCAATAAGTTCCTTAATTTTTATAATAACATCATCATTCATCTTAATATTACCAAGCCCTTTTGCTATTAAATTTTCTTCGTCACTAATTGCAATTCCTATATTTTTATCACCAATATCAATACACAATATCCTCATTTTTTTCAATTTTAAATATTATATCAATTCCTCTCTTAACTTCTTTAACATCATGAACCCTAAAGATATTAGCTCCTTTTAAAAAAGCATAAACATTTGTGGCAATAGTAGGTTCAAGACGTTCTTCTACTTCAAGATTTAGAATTTTGCCTATAAAAGATTTTCTACTTGTTCCTATTAAAATTGGCCTTTCAAATTTTTTAAATTTATTTAGATTTTTAAGAATTTCTAAATTATCAACAACCCTTTTCCCAAAACCAATCCCAGGATCAATAACTACCCTTTCAATATCTATTTTATTTTCTCTCATAATTTCAATTTTATTTTCAAAAAATTTTGATATTTCTTCTATTACATTTTCATAATATGGATTTATCTGCATAGTTTCTGGAATTCCCTTCATATGCATTAAAATATATCCACAATCGGAACTTTTTATAACATCAAGTAATCTCTCATCTATTGAAAAACTAGATATATCATTTATAATCTCTGCACCATTTTCTAATGCCTTTTCTGCCACTTTACTTCTAAAAGTATCACAAGAAATAGGAATTTTTAATTTTTTTGAAAGAATTTTTATTATAGGAATAACTCTGCTTATTTCCTCATCTTCATTTATAGGACTACTACCAGGTCTTGTAGAAACACCACCAATATCAATTATATCCGCACCTTCTTTTTCAATTTCAATACCTCTTTCAACTGCTTTATCTATATCAAAATATTTACCCCCATCAAAAAAAGAATCAGGTGTCACATTTAGGATACCCATTATAAAGGGTCTATCTATTTTAAAAATTCTGTTTTTTATCTTCCATTTCATTGTTTCTTTAGAAGGGATTTCCTATAATCCTCTACTTCAAGATTTTCTATTTGCTCAATTTGCTTTTTTTTTAAATATTTAATTTTTCCAGTAAGTATTCCAACAAAAATTGACTTTGCTGCTTCTTCAACAATTAAACTTCTTGTATATGCTTCTTTTATTGACTCTCCAACCGCAACAACTCCATGATTTTTCAACAATATCACATTTGCATTTTTTATCTCTTTAACAACTGCTTTTCTTATTTCTTCTCCACCAGGAGTCACATACTCTATAACTGGCAAATTTCTACCTAAAACAGTAACAAAATCAGGGAAAAAGGGTTTAAATTTAACACCTGCTGAAATCAAACCAATAGTTACAGGAGGATGTGTATGAAAAACTGCTTTAATATTTTCTTTTTCTAAATATATACCAAGATGCATTGAAATTTCACATGTTGGCCTTAAATCACTATAAATTTCACCGGTCTTTAAATTTACCTTTATCCATTCTTCTTCCTTTATTTCATCAAGAAAAAAACCACTTGGAGATAAATATACAAACTCCCCTTCCCTTGCACTTATGTTACCACCTGGACCTGCTACAAGACCTTTCTCAACAATTTTCCTCCCATACTCAGTTAATTTTCTTCTTATTTCTTCCATTTTTATTCATTTTTTCAATTTAAAAAATCTTCTTTTTCCAATTTTCACAATAATACCGTCCTTTATTTCAATTTTTTTATAAGGGTCTGAAATAAGTTGTCCATCAATTTTTACCGCCTTTTGATTTATCAACCTTCTTCCTTCTGACTTTGAACTTACCATACCTGTTTTCCAGAGTAACTCTAAAATTTCAACCTCATCAGCCCTGAGAACTTCTTCATCAAATTTAATCTCTGGTATTTCTTCTGGTATTTCTTTCTCTCTAAAAATTCTATTAAATTCTTCTTCTGCTTTGTCCGCCTCATAAGTTCCAAAAAAACTTTTAACTATTTCCCGTGCTAACATTGCTTTCGCATCTCTTGGATTTTCTTTAATCAGTTTTTCATAAGTTTTTAAATCAATATCGGTTAAAAGTGAAAAATAATCTTTCATTATAGCATCAGGAATTGACATAATTTTACCAAACATATCAAATGGGTCTGTATTTATTGGTATATGATTTTTATAGGTTTTACTCATTTTTAATCTTCCATCTGTTCCAATAAGTATAGGCATTGTTATTACAACCTGTTTTTCCTGTCCCAAATATGCCTGAATTGTTCTCCCTGCAAGAAGATTAAATTTCTGTTCTGTTGCTCCAATTTCAACATCTGCTGATAAAAAATAAGAATCATAACCTTGCAAAAGAGGATATAAAAACTCATGTAAAAAGATAGGTTTATTTTCTTTATATCTTTCTGAAAAATCCTCTCTTTCAAGAATTTGAGCAACTGTAAATATGGAAGTTAACTTTATCAATTCTTCAAGATTAAGTTTTGACAACCATTCTGAATTATAAACAAATTCTGTTTTATCAATGTCAAGAATTCTACCCACCTGTTCTTTATAATTTTCAAGGTTTTTCCTAATCTCTTCAGGAGAAAGTATTGGTCTTGTTTCTTTCCTGCCTGTTGGATCACCTATTCTTGCAGTAAAATCACCTATAAGAAAAATAACTTTATGCCCAAGCGACTGAAAATCTTTAAGTTTCTTTATAGGAACAGTATGCCCCAGATGAATTTCAGGTGCAGTTGGGTCAATACCATATTTAATTCTAAGAGGTTTATTTTCTTTTAACGCTTTTCTTAATTTGTTCTTTAACTCGTCTTCTTCAATAACTTCACATGTATTTTTCTTTATTACCTCTATTTGTCTTTCAATTTCTTTTTCCATAAATAAAAATTTTACTAAAAAAATTTAGTTCAGTCAAAAAAACAAGGTCGGACCCTGCAAAAAGAAGATTTTATTTTACAAATTTTGTGTTTTATAGTAAAATTAAAAAACTGCATTTAACAGGAGGAATGTTATGAAAAATAAAATAATTATAGGATTGGTAAGTTTATTTTTTATTAGTTGTGCTGTTGTGAATGTATATGTTACATTTCCAGAAGAGAAAGTAAAAAAAGCAGCAGAAGACCTTCTTGCTCCACCTAAACAATTAAAAGAAAAAGAAAGTTTTCTTGATAGATTTTTTACAAAAAATTTATATGCTCAAGAAATAGTTGTAACAAAGGATTTAAAAACTGATTCACCTAAAATAAGAGAAGCAAAAACAAAAATGGACTCATGGAGAGATAAACTTGATGAATTTAAAAAACAGGGTTATATTGGAGAAACAAACAATTTTGAAGTTGTTATCAGAGAAACTCCAAAAGACCGTGAAATAGAAAAAGAAGTTAGGAAAATTGTTAAAGATGAAAATGCACAGAGAGAGGTAATGATAAAAGAACTTTTAAGAATAAATAATGCAGCACCATCAGAAGAAGAGAAATTTAGGAAAATTTTTGCCGAAATATCTCAAAAATATTCTCCAACCAATACATGGATTCAACTTCCTGATAATAGTTGGACAAGAAAAAAATGAAAAAGCAATTATTAACAGGTTGTGAAGCCGCTGGAGAAGCAGCAATACATGCTGGTTGTAAGTTTTATGCAGGATATCCAATAACACCTCAAAATAGATTTCCAGAGTATATGAGTAAAAGAATGCCAGAAGAAAAAGGAGTTTTTATTCAGGCAGAAAGTGAACTATCAGCAATAAATATGGTTTTTGGCGCTTCTGTTTGTGGTTTCCGTGCTTTAACTTCCTCTTCTTCTCCTGGTATTTCTTTAAAACAAGAAGGGATTTCTTATCTTGCTGGATGTGAATTACCTGCTGTTATTATAAATATGAATAGAGGTGGTCCTGGTCTTGGAGATGTAACTCCTTCTCAAAGTGATTATTTTCAAGCAACAAGAGGTGGAGGACATGGTGATTATAGAACAATTGTATATGCACCTTGGGATATTCAAGAACTTTACGATTTGACATATATTGCTTTTGACATTGCTGATAAATATAGAAATCCAGTTTTAATTCTTGCTGATGGAATAATCGCCCAAATAATGGAACCAGTAAAATTTAAAAAACCCAAAAAAAATTTACCCCAAAAAAAATGGGCATTAACTGGATGTAAAGGTAGAAAACCAAATTCAATAAAGTCATTATTTTTAACCCCTGGCATTCTTGAAAAACACAACTGGAAACTCTACAAAAAATATAGAAAAATTGAAGAAAAAGAGGTAAAATATGAAAAATATTTCTGTGATGATATTGAAAGTTTAATTGTAAGTTTTGGAACTTGCGCAAGAATATGTTATGAAAGTATAAAGATTACAAGAGATAAAGGTTTTAAAATAGGTCTTTTTAGACCAATAACTTTATGGCCATTTCCATATAAACAACTTGAAGAAACGATTGAAAATGCTAAAAAAATATATGTTGTTGAAATGAATTTAGGCCAGATGATAGATGATGTTAAAATTGCAAATAGAAAAAATTTACCAATATATTTTTATGGAAGACCTGGTGGAGGAGTTCCAACTCCTGAAGAAATATATAATTTCATAAGAAAAAATGAAAGCAGTATATAAAAAACCAGAAAGTTTAAAAGAAGAAATAACCACATACTGTCCTGGGTGTGGACATGGAATAATACATAAACTTATTGCTGAAGTCATTGATGAACTTGGAATTAGAGAAAAAACTATTGGAGTTGCTCCTGTTGGTTGTGCTGTCCTTGCTTATAACTTTTTCAATTTTGATGTAACTGAATCTGCACATGGAAGGGCTCCAGCAGTTGCAACAGGAATAAAAAGATTACTACCGGATAGAATTGTATTTACATATCAAGGAGACGGCGACCTTGCTGCAATTGGAACTGCTGAAATAATTCACTCTGCTGCGAGAGGAGAAAATATAACTGTTATCTTTGTTAATAATGCTATTTACGGTATGACAAAAGGACAAATGGCTCCAACAACTTTACCAGAACAAAAAACAACAACTACGATTTATGGAAGAAATCCAATTCATCACGGTTATCCTCTAAAAGTATGTGAATTATTATCCCAAATAGAAGGGGTTTGTTATCTTGAAAGAGTAAGTATTGACTCGGTTCCCAATATAATAAAAACAAAGTCAGCAATTAAAAAAGCATTTCTATATCAAATAGAAAACAAAGGATTTTCCTTGATAGAAATACTTTCTACATGTCCTGTTAACTGGAAAATGACACCCAAAGAAGCAATGAACTGGATAAAAGAAGTTATGAGTAAATATTTTGTTTTAGGAATTTATAAAGATAAAAGTGAGCAAAAAAAGGAGGTATAAAATGGTTGAATGTTTAAATCTTGAAAGAAACTTAAAAAATTGCACTTGTTCATATAAAAGTTGTTCTAAAAGAGGCATTTGTTGTGAATGCTTAAGGTCCCACTGGTCAAGAAAAGAACTTCCGGGATGCCTTTTTCCGCCTGAAGCAGAGAAGACATATAATAGATCTCTTGAATATTTTATAAATATTTGGAGAGAAAAACTTAACTTAAAATAAAATCTGAACTAAAATGGTAGATGTTTATTTTCTTCCGTTTGAAAAATTTGATAAACTTGAAAAATTTTTTGAGCACTTAAATATTTTTAATATTTTTGAACAAAATGAAGAAATTGGTTTAAAAATACATTTTGGAAATTCAAAGCATAAAAATCATATACCTCCACAATATATTTTACCAGTGATAAATATTCTGAAAAACAAAAATGTAACACAATTCCTAACAGATACGAATGTTTTATATAGAGGAGAAAGGGACGAGACATTTTCACATCTTGAACTTGCATATAAAAATGGCTTTGGAAATCTTGGAATTCCAATATTAATTGCAGGTGGTTATGATAGCGATTATGAATTTGAAATAGAGATAAATGGAAACCATTTTAAAAAACTTTATTTTGCGAAAGAATATAAATACTTTAATGGTATGATTGCCTTAACCCATTTCAAAGGACATATGCTCTCAGGAATAGGCGGAACAATCAAAAATATTGGAATGGGTTGTGCTTCAAGGAAAGGAAAATTTGCAATGCATTCTAAATTAACACCCGAGATTAATCATTCTATATGTAAAGGATGTGGTATTTGTGTAAAAGAGTGTCTTTTTGATGCAATATATATGAAAAATAAAGCATATATAAATCAAGAAAAATGTAAAGGATGTGCTCAATGTATTCATATATGTCCTTATGGTGCAATAAGTATTCCATGGTCAAGTGTATCTTCTGATGAGTTTCAAGAAAAATTAGTTGAGTATACTTATGGAATTATTAAATTTTATAAAAAATTTGTCGCAATAAATTTTCTCATCAATATTACACCGGATTGTGATTGTGCTTCAAATCCAGGTAAAATATTATCAAAAAATATAGGTGTTTGTGTATCAAATGACCCTATTGCAATTGATAAGTTCTCTGTTGATTTAATAAAAGAAATAAACGGCTATGATATATTTTTAAAAATTAGACCTGAAATAAATTATAATCACCAATTTGAATATGCTGAAAAAATTGGATTAGGAACAACAAAATATAAACTGATTGAATTTTAAATATTTTTGTTTTTATTCTACAATCTCTTTTTAAAAAAATTTTACTCCGCTGCTTTCTTTAAAAACAAATGAGAAAATATAAGGAAGGTAAAAATGAAAAAATATGATGTAATCGTAATTGGAGGAGGACACGCAGGAATAGAAAGTGCTATGGCTTGTAGAAAAATTGGTGTTGATACTTTGCTTATAACTTTTGAAAAAGAAAAAATCGGATATATGTCATGCAATCCTGCTATTGGAGGGGTTGGTAAAGGTCAGATTGTTAAAGAAATAGATGCTCTTGGCGGTGAAATGGCAAAAGCAACTGATGCAACAGGTATACAATTCAGAATTTTAAATAGTTCAAAAGGACCTGCTGTATGGTCAACAAGGGCTCAGGTTGATAGAAAAAAATATAATGAATATATGAAAAATTTAATTGAACTAAATGTTGAAATACTTGAAGGTGAAGTTACAGATTTAATAATTGAAAATAATTCGGTAAAAGGGGTTGAAGTTAATAATCAAGAAATAATATATTCAAGATGCGTAATTCTTGCTCCAGGAACATTCTTAAATGGAGTTATTCACATTGGACTTGATAGTTTTCCAGCAGGTAGAATTGAAGAAAAAAAAGTATCTATTAAACTTTCAGAAAAATTAAAACAACTTGGATTTGAAATTTTAAGATTTAAGACAGGAACCTGTGCACGCCTGGATGGAAATACAATTGATTTTTCTGTTTTAACACCACAGTATGGAGATGAACCACCAAAACCTTTTTCTTTTTCAACAGAAAAACTTGAAATTAAGCAACTTCCCTGTTATATCACATATACAAATGAAAAAACTCATAAGATTATAAAGGAAAACCTTGATAGAAGTCCTCTATTTACAGGAAAAATTATAGGGACAGGCGTAAGATACTGCCCTTCTATAGAAGACAAAGTTGTAAAATTCCCACATCATTCAAGGCACCATATTTTTCTTGAACCAGAAGGAAAAGAAGCAGATGTTTATTATCCAAATGGAATTTCAACAAGTCTACCTATAGATGTCCAGGATGAATTTATTCATACAATCAAAGGTCTTGAAAATGTGAAAATTTTAAGATATGGATATGGAATAGAACATAATGTTGTAAATCCTTTACAA
Source organism: Candidatus Omnitrophota bacterium (assembly GCA_023818745.1). Lineage (GTDB taxonomy): Bacteria > Ratteibacteria > UBA8468 > B48-G9 > JAFGKM01 > JAMWDI01. The sequence goes on along the minus strand of JAMWBY010000016.1, from coordinate 1,809 downwards.
ATCTATCCAACACTTGAAACAAAACTTATAGGTAATCTTTTTTTAGCAGGTCAAATAAATGGAACCACTGGATATGAAGAAGCAGCAGGACAAGGGTTAATCGCAGGAATAAATGCATGTTTAAAAATTAAAAATAAACAACCATTAATTCTTGACAGAACAACAAGTTATATAGGTGTTTTAATTGATGATTTAACAACAAAAGGAACAAATGAACCATATAGAATGTTCACCTCACGTGTTGAGTATAGATTAATGATAAGAGAAGATAACGCTGACATAAGGTTAAGAGAGATTGGTTATAAAATTGGACTTTTAAGCAAAGAAGAATGGGAAAAAACAAAAGAAAAAATTGAACAAATAAATAAAATAAAAAATTACCTAAAAAATAGAAAAATAAAAATAGAGGGAAAAACGATACCTCTCTTTGAATACATAAGAAGGCCTAATATAAAAATTTCTGATTATATTGACTTAAAAGAATTTAATAAAAATGCTATTTTTACTGCAGAAGTTGAAATTAAATATGCTCCATATATTGAAAGAAATTTAAAAGAAATAGAGGAATTTAAAAACCTTGAAAAGATAAAAATCCCCCCTACCCTTGATTATAAAAAAATTCCAGGACTTTCTCTTGAAATTATTGAAAAATTAAATTCATTTAAACCATTAAACTTAGGTCAAGCAAGCAGAATCGCTGGTATTACACCTTCTGCAATCTCTATCCTTATGGTCTATCTTAAAAAATACCCTGTTTAAAATTTTTTACTTTTTTGCAAGTTCTTCAATTGCTTTTTTATATTCTGTTAAATCCCAATAAGTCGGTTCTGGTTCAAAATAATTTGGACCAAGTATATCAAGCATAAGAGTTTCATAAACATATGGCTCAATTCCTATGAAATGAATTGCAAAACCAGTTGCTCTATACCATATTCCTACTGTTCCTCCACCATTAACTCTACCATTAAATATTATAAGCCCAGGTGGAACTCCCCAATCTTCATCAACTATAAGCATATCTCTTGGAACAACTTCACCATCAATTGCAACTGATACAAGGTTATACATTTGTCCAGCATATACATAAAGGTCTCCTTCAATCTGAACTTCTAATGGATTAAACCATTGAGCACTACCTACATCAATTCCTATTAATCCACCTGCATAAAGTCCACTTGTATCACCTGCAATTATATCAACTCCATCATTATTATCAGTTATATTTCCATTCAAGGCATATAAATAGACAGAACCTGTTGCTTCTACAAGTCCACTTATTGTTAAGTTTTCAGTTGTAGATAGATTAATATTCCCATCAGCACTAACAGCAAATCCAAGGTCAAGTAAATCAACAAGATTTAGGTCTCCTGTATTTGATATATTTATATCTCCTGTTAAAGCACCTGCTTGTAAGTTAGAAACTTGTGTTTCAATCGGGTCTCCTTGTTGTCCTATTCCACTTATAGCAATCATTACAAGGTTTTCTGTCGTAATATTATTAACAGAACCATTGTTATCAAGGATTGCTCCACCAGAAATAATATAAACGCTATTTCCAGCATTTATAAGTCCAATTGTAACATCACCAGAAGAACCAAGAATTGCATCTTGTCCTGCATCAACAAGAGATGTTCCACAAATAGAAATAGTTCCTCCTGCATAAATCTCTACATTATTTTCTGCCTGAACTATTGATTCGTCACAAATTGAGACATTTTGATATGCTGTAATATATATATCATTATCTGCTTGGATAATTGATGGGTCTATAACAACACTACCATTTTCTGACGTAATATAAGTATCGGT